>JANPGV010000054.1:0-28700 GCA_031424145.1 Ilumatobacteraceae bacterium | reverse complement strand
CAAATCGGAGCAACCCAACCGGCAAGATCAACGCCTGGAAGAGCATCCTGAACACCCTGACCATCCACTACGGCGACCGGATCACGGCAGCCAACTAACCATGACCATCACGACCAGTTACACAAACAATCTGACAGTCCCCACGCTCGTGGAAGGCTCCGTTTGTGGACATTGTCGTAGGCCTCGTCGTTGTTGTGGTCGGCGTGGCGCTAATCGTGTGGGGTGCCGAGACCTTTGCTGAGCATCTCGCAGCTGCATCGGTCCGGCTCGGGGTCAGCGCGTTCGCGATGGCGCTGCTGCTCGCCGGCGCTGAACCAGAAGAGCTAGCCACTGCCGTCACGGCGTCATTGCGTGACGTGCCGGCAATCGCGTTCGGAGACGTGATCGGTGCCAACGTCGCCATCTGCCTGGTCGCTATCGGAGTAGGAGCATGGATAGCGCCGCTGCCGTTCGGTCGACGTGTCCGCCGGTATGCGCTTGCCGGTCTACCGCTAGGCGGGTTGGCCGCGTGGTTCTCGTGGGACGGCAGCGTCGGCAGACCCGAAGGGCTGCTGCTCGTCGGCGCGTACCTCGTGTTCGTGGCGACGATCTGGATCATCGAACGTCAACCACCGGCATTGGGCGAGACAGCGGAGATCGCCGAAGCCGAGGAGAAGCCCCCGCGACGAGTCGGCCGCGAGTTAGCGATGGTGCTCGCTGGAGTGGCGGCAATGGCGGTCGGCGCCATCGCCATCGTCGAGGGGGTGCAAGCGGTCTCCGGAGTCGAAGGCACCCAGACCAAAGTCGGTCTCACGATCGTCGGGTTCGCGACCGCCTTCGAACTCGTTGTACTGGCATGGTCCTCGGCACGGCGCGGGATCTCCGAAGCAGTGGTCGCTGCGGTCGTCGGCTCGTTCGCATACAACTCCACGATGACACTCGGAGCGGGCGCCCTCGCACGACCTCTAAGGATCGCCGATGCCCCGAGCCTCCACTTCGTCTGGTTGATGATGCTCGCATCGCTCGCAGCCGTGCTGGTCGTGTCGCGGGGCGGCTCGATTCGACGACCGGCCGGTGTCGTGCTCATCGCTCTCTACCCAGCGTTCGTCATCGCAGTGCTGGTCCTCGTCTGACGATCAAGCCGCGGAGCGAAGATCGTCGCCGCCCCTTGCCTCACCATCTCGAGCCGCCGCGACTGAACCGCGGACACAAACTCTCATGCGACCTTCGGGCTTTCGGCCCGAAGTGATGCGGCCGAGGTGCAGGCGCCCGAGCACTCGCGGTGAGCTGCGGACAATGACGGCTCATGGCGCGTCATCGGCTCCGCGGCGCGCGTCAACACACGTTTGGTTGCTCCCACCAGGCGGACAACCAACCCGGAGACAGACATCGACGTTCACCGGTGTCGAGCCCGACGGCACCCGCTTGGATGCTCAAAACGCTGGCCATGTGGACCCGGATGCTCCGACATCGCCCATGACTGGATCGACGGGACCACCCTTGCGCATCGGCTCATCCATTCGAATCACGGTTCGCAACGTCGTCGAGATTGGTTGTGAGGCCTACTACGGCAGCGGCGGCGAGCAATACGGCCGCAGCGACGTAGACCCATCGGACGTCGAGTTGGTCCGCGAGGACGCCTCCGATCGCCAGGGAGATGAGACGCGCCGTGTTCCAGACGATGTCGAAGAATGCAAACGCTCGTCCGCGGGTGTCGGGTGTGACCGCGCTTTGCAGTGTGGACTGATAGGCGACCATGCCGGTCGAAGTGGACATTCCGTACACGACGAGTGCGGATCCGGCGACGACCGGATTGGCCACGGTCGCAAGGGTGATGTCGACTCCGCCGCGCACAAGGTACGGATAGAACAACCATCGCCGGTCTCCGGCTCGCACGGAGCCGCGCAGCAGCATCGGGCCGATTGCGGCGCCGCCCCCGATTGCAGCCAACAGTGCAGCAAAGCCACCCGGTCCAACACCGAGCCATCGGTCGGCGAGTACAACGAGGAGACCGCTGGTGGCGCCGGCGGACACCGAGGCGAGAACCTGCACGATCGCAAGGCGACGAAGCAACGGATGTGCGCGCACCGCGTCGTAACCGCCGAGAGCGCCACGCCACCCGCGCACCTGAATCGTGGAGGCGGTTCGACCAGCGCTCAGCCCGGTCAGCAGCAATGCTGAGATCACGAACGAAGCGGCGTTGATCGCGAATGCGATCCTGATCCCACCGGCCGCGATGATGACTCCTGCGATTGGTGCCACAACGATTTGGGCGACGACTGCGGCGGTCCACAGAGCGCTGTTGGCGGCGATCAGGTCGTCCTCGCTGACAACATCTGGGAGCACCGATGCGGCAGCTGGGTTGAACACCGTTGCAGCGGCGCTGAGCGTGAAGGCGACGGCAAACAGGACCGCTAGCGAGCCGGTCGCGACAATGAGGATTCCAGCTGCGCCTGCGCGAATCGCGTCGGCTCCGACCATGAGTCGCCGGCGTGGCAGCCTGTCGGCGGCCATACCGGCGACGGGGCCGATCAACAGCACTGGGAGCACCTCGAAGATCACAGCTCCTGTGACGCCGCGTCCCGATCCGGTCAGCGTGAAGGCGAGCACGATGACCGCGATCGTGTTGAAGGCATCGCCGGCCCGAGAAATGCCATGCGCAAGGTAGAGGCGTCGAAACTCGCCGTTGCTCCGCAGCAGACTCAACATGGCCGGGTTCGCTCCCACCCGGTCGCGCTCCACTTCGATGGCAAGGCGCTCTTGACGGTCTCGGCTCGCATGCTGGCGACCGTAGAACCTTGACCCACGGGTAGGGTCAAGGACTGCGATGAAGGATCACACCGTGACCATTGGCGAAGCGGCCGCTCGAAGTGGACTAACCGCCAAGGCGATCCGGCTGTACGAGAGGCGCGGCCTGCTCGGAGCCCCAGAGCGTAACCAAGCCGGGCACCGGACGTACGGTGCCAACGATCTCGCTGTTCTGTCGTTCATCCGCCAGGCAAAGCGCCTCGGACTCCGTCTCGATGAAATCGGCCGCGTCCTCGAGCTGCAACGCTCTGACGAGCAACCCTGCAACACGGTGCTCGAACTCCTCAACGATCGCATCGCCGATATTGACCGCACGATTGCCGACCTGCGCGCGCTGCGCACGGTCATGACGAGCGCACGGGCCGGAGCGAGCGACGCTGCTCGGTCCGGGCGCATTGCCGTGATCTGCAAAGTCATCGAGTTCTCCGAGTGAGTGTCGCTCCATCGATGACAATCGGACTGCGCACGTGTCTGGACGTTGCTTGATTCTCACCCTGACGGCACCACCGCAGACCGATGAACTCGCGACCTTCTGTGTCCGCGCGAGACCGCTGCAGACGAGTTGAGGATCAGGACCGCCGTCCGCCTACCGTCACACGTATCCTCAGCAGGCCGGAACGGTAGGTCATGCCGACGGTGGGGACGCCGAGAGGTGGACTCGACAGGATGGCTCGAGCCCGGGCCGGTAGTCTCGCTCGGTATGCGCAAGGTTGCCCTCGTCGTTGTTGCACTGGTGGGCCTCGTTGCTCTGCCGATGCGGGCGCCGATGGGCGAGATGACCGGAATGACCGGAATGACCGGAACGACCGGCGTCGATCGTAGTGCTGAATCGGCTTGTCGCATCGTCGAATGCCCGTCGATGCCGTTATCAACCAGTTGCCTGACGGCGTGCATCGCTGTCGTGGCACTGCTCGGCGGAGTCTCCGTCGTCAGGCGTTCGCTGGCTTCAGGTCGAGTTCGTGTCGCATGGTCGCCATTTGTCGATCAACTGGCTGGCTCATCGATCTTTCGACCTCCTCGTGTGATCTGACGCGCTGTTGCGCGGTGTGTCGCCCCATTCCTTCGGGATTCCTGGGCCGAGTATCAGGTCAGAAATCGGGTCACAAGGACTCGTCGAGTCGAGGAGAAAAAATGATGTCTTTTCTTGTATCCCTGCTCCCGGTAGCAGGTTGTGGGTTGATGATGTGGTTCTGCATGCGCGGGATGCGCCGCGGGAAGTGCAGCACGTCGGAGACCACCCCACCGGTAGAGGTCGAGGAATTGAGAGCCGATGTGGCTCGCCTGCGTGCGCAATTGAACGCGCAGCCGGATGCCTTGGTTGAGCGTTCGCTCGACCGTTGACGCGGTGTGGACCCGGGCGGGGTGGATCGATGCGACCCGCCCCGCCGGGGCCCCGCCTTCCCTTTCAGAGCGTGACGTGGTGTCGCGCTTCAAGCTTTGAGGAGCAATTTTCATGTACGTATTGGCACAAGTTGCGCCGGCCGCTGGCTGCGCATCGATGATGGTGGTCTGCCTCGTCGCGATGGGCGGGGTGAGCGCGTGGAGGCGATGGCGTGCCCACCTCGCCCCAGGCAACGAACGATCAGGCGGTCCTGTCGAAGGTCTGCGACGGGAGATCGAGTCGCTGAAAGAAGCACTCGAAGCGCGTGACCGCTCGGGAGCGCAGTCATGAGCCGCTCGATCCAGCTCCGAGTCCGACAGATTGCCGTCAGCGCACTCGTCGTGGCCGCGATGGCGGGTTGCGGGAGCGACAGTCCGCGGTCGGTCGCCGACGAGTCGGTTGGTGTGACGGGGGGCGACTTCCACTCGCTCGTCGCCGACCCACTGGTCGCAGGTCGCCTGTACGTCGGCGGGCACACCAGCGTGGCCCGGTCCGACGACGGCGGCAAGACCTGGACGACGGTGACTGCACTCGACGGGGCCGACGCGATGGGATGGGCGATCGAGCCGGACACAATGTGGGTCTCTGGTCACCCCGGGGTCAATGTGTCCGTGGACGGCGGGGTCACGTTCGCGCGTCGCAACGCCGGGCTTCCCGACAGCGACGTCCACGCCTTCGGTGCTGCCGGCGAGACCCTGTATGCCGCAGGCCCAGGCATCGGCGTCGCGACCTCCACGGACTCGGGGGAATCGTGGACGACGGTGACGTCGAGTGCCGGTCAGGCGTTCTTCGGACGGATCCTGGTCGATCCCGATGATGCTTCGCATCTGGTCGCGGCTGATGTACAGAGCGGCGTCACTGCATCGCGCGACAGTGGACGCACGTGGACGCCGCTCGGCACGAACCCGGCGGCGTGGGTGAGCAGCGTCGATGGTCTCCACACGATCTATGCGTCAGGAGGTCCCACACCGCAACGCAGTCGCGATGGCGGGGCGACCTGGGAGCCGCTCGAGGTTCCCGCCGGCACGACGCTGATCGAGGTCGGCGGAACCGGGAGCGTCTACGCGGGAGTGCACGACGGGCGCGCCGTGGCCGTGTGGGTCAGCAGCGACGACGGCACAACATGGGCTCGTCCCTGACGCGCCGCCTCCAGGGCGCTGCGCTCGTCTTGTTCTCGGTCGTGCTCGCAGTCACAATCTCCGCTTCTGTTGCACAGGCCCACACCTTCCTGGTTCGGTCCTCACCGGAGGCCGGGGCGCGCCTGCGAACGTCACCGGACGAGGTCGTGTTGGACTTCACAGAAGTCATCGCGTCCGGCTCGACGATCGACGTTCACCGCAACGATGGGCGACGCGTCGATGTCCAGTCTGTCGGCACCGATGTCGATCGGACCCGGCTGCGTGCCAGCCTGCCAGCACTCGATGACGGCGTCTACCGGGTGAACTGGCGGGTGGTCGCCGACGACGGCCACACCACCGAAGGAGAGTTCGTCTTCGCTGTCGGGGTTGCGGTCCCCGCGGATGCGACAAATGTCAGCGAGACAGGAACGACACGAATTGCGTGGGCGGACACTCTCGCGGCGCTCGCGCTGCTCGGCGGTCTCGCGGGCGCGTTCGGAGGTCTGCTCAGCGAACGATTCATCTGGACCGCGGAGCGCACGACCGCTCACCGCGGATTCGTCACGGGAGCGGTCGTCGTCGGTCTCGTTGGTGCGTTGGCCAGCGTCGTACTCGCGGTCCATCGCGCCGGAGTTCTGATTGAACCGGGCCGATGGGCTGGCCCGTTGACGACACGGGCAGATCGCGCCAACGTCGCGGCGGTCGTGCTTCTGGCTGTCGTGCTACTGCTCGTTCAACGGCGACGAGCGCGAGTGGTCGCGCTGGTGCCGTTGGCGGGCGCGATCGTGATGGTCGCCGTCCGAGGGCATGCGCCCGAGGCGAGTGGATGGTGGGCGACGCCTGCGACGGCGGCGCACGTTCTCGTCGCCGGGGCATGGATCGGTGCGCTCGTGCATCTGGCGTTGATCGCCCGCGCCAACACAGCCAACGGGCCCACGATCGAGCCTGGCCCGTCGCGCTACGCCAAGGCTGCGCTCGTCGCGGTCATCACGACCCTGGTGATCGGTGTCGCCGTCGCGATCGCTCAACTCGACCGACTCGCCGACCTGACCGGCACCCGCTATGGCCGAATCCTTCTCGTCAAACTGCTACTCGTCGCCGCCGGTCTCATCGTCGCGTTCAATGCCCGGCGGCGAGGCATCCCCGCAGTTGGGTCTCGCATCCGGCAGCTTGCCCGGTACACCACCATCGAGGCTGCGACGCTCGTCGGGGTGCTCGCGGCAAGCGCGTTGCTGTCCACCACCGCTCCGGCCGTCGGGCTGGGCAACATCGAAGTGCCGGCGGCACCGCTGCCGGAACCGACGACGCTCACATCCGATCTCGCCGGCAGCCACCAGGTCCTCGTCGCAGCGGCAACGGATCGGCTCCAGATCAGGGTGCTCCCACCAGGCGGACAACCCACCCGGCAACAGACATCGACGTTCAGCGGCGTCGAGCCCGACGGCACCCGGTTCGATCTCGAACCCCGACCGTGTGGACCCGGCTGCTTCGACATCGCCCACCACTGGATCGACGGGACCACACGCTTCACCGTCACCGTGACCAACCCCGACGCCGATGGCGGCAGCGCACACCTGGCTGTCGTATGGCCCCCCGGCCCGGAGGCGTCCGCGATCCTTGTCCAAGCCATCGCGGCGACACGAGCGGCCGGTGACATCACCGTGACCGAGACGGTCAGCAGCGGACCAGCAGCGACTCTCGGGCCCGGCGACCTGGCGACAACCGGCGACGACTACATCGCGGCATCACCGTTCAGCAACGGCGCCGACGACGTCCACGAACTCGCGGCCGAGGACGGACTCACCGTGATCGCCTTCATCGTCTCCGGTACAGGGACCTGGCACCAATTGTCCATCGACGACCAGCACCGGATCCGAGCCGAGATCCTGGTCGACCCCGGTCACCGAATCGACCGGACCATCACCTACCGAGACGTGCCATGACCCGACCGTCGCGTGTACGACTGCTGCTCGGATCGTCATGCCTGGCGGTCGTCATCGCCGTCGTCGCCGGTGCTGCGATCAGCGCCCCGCGCGCAGCGCATGACTCGGGCGACGAGGTCCTCCTCGACCGAGCCGCCAATGCCGAACCCTCCGACACCAACAGGCCGCTCGATCGCGCGCCGCTGCCAGCGGTCGAACTGCACCGCCTCGACGGAACGGCCGTGAACACGACTGACCTGCTTGGCACGCCGCTGATCATCAACATCTGGTACTCCACCTGTCTGCCCTGCAAGCGCGAACTCCCCGATCTCGCCCGTGTGCAGCGCGAAGTCGGCGACCGGGTCCGGTTCATCGGCGTCGACATCTTTCCCGCGTCGCAGACCGAGGAGAGCTTCGCCCGCGACCGAGGAGTCAATTATGAGCTGTTCTACGACCCGGACGGGAACCTGACATCGATGCTCGGGATCACCACCGCGCCCACCACCCTGTTCGTTGACGCCGACGGCACGATCATCGAAGAGACCGGGGTGCTCACCGCGGGGCGGCTGCGCCAGATCATTGCCGAGGTCCTCGGGTGATCGCCTTCGACCCGCGGCTCGCAACCTCGTTCACCGCCGGGCTACTCGCCTCGATCAACCCGTGCGGGTTCGTGCTGCTGCCGACCTACCTCATGTACTTCCTCGGGATGGAGAGCAACCGCCCTGGCACCGAACGCGGATCGATCCGCCGCGCCTTCGCCGTCAGCCTTGCCGTATCCGCAGGCTTCATGGCGGTGTTCGTCACCATCGGCACCATCACCAAGGTCGCCACGGGCTGGTTCCTCGACAAGGCACCGTGGATTTCCTTGGGAATCGGGATCGGCCTGATCGTCTTGGGCGTGGCGATGATGTTCGGCTATCGGCTGCCGTTCACGACACCGCGACTCGATGTCGGGCGACGAGACCGTTCGGTTGTCTCGATGTTCGTGTTCGGCATCACTTACGCCGTGTGCTCGATCGGTTGCACGCTCGGACCATTCCTCGCAATCGTGCTCGGCGGCGTCACCGCCGACGGCTTCGTCAAAGGCGTCACCGCGATCGGCTTGTACGGCATCGGGATGGCGCTGGTGGTCACCAGCCTGACCGTGACGCTGGCGCTCGCCAACAGCGCGATGTTGCGCGCCGTTCGACGGGGCATGTCGATCTTCGAAGACCTCGCCGGCGTCTTCGTTCTGCTGACCGGCTTGTACATCTCGTGGTACTGGTACAGAAGCATCACCGAGCACTTCAACGACCGGGTCATCACCCGCGCCGGCACCGTGCAACAGATGTTGTCCGTGTTCGTCCAAAACAACCAGACAAGGATCGTGCTCGCCGCCGTCACCGTGGTCGCGTTCGCCGCTATCGGTGCACAAGTTCACAAACATCGGCGACGCAGCCCGCCCTGATGCAGCCCGGCCACCACGGTGAAGGTCACATGTTGTGCACGACTCCGAGGGCGCGGACCCTTACGTAAGGTTGCAAGCCGTACCCGAAGCTGCCAACATCTGATCATGTCTTCAGACGTCAATGGTTCCAAGGAGCGGAGGCTGCGGATCGCACTCGGTTTGAACGTCGCGATCGTGGTCGTGCAGGTCGTGGTCGGCATCATCGCCGCTTCGCTGGGGCTGCTGGCCGATGCCGCCCACAACGTCACCGATGTTGCCGCGATCGTGGTCTCGCTGATCGCTGTTCGGTTCGCCCGCCGGCGCGCCAACGCGTCGCGGTCATACGGCTATCACCGCGGGACGATCCTCGCTGCGCAGGCCAACGCGGCGAGCATCCTGATCGTTTGTGTACTTGTCGGCTTCGAAGCGATCCGGCGCCTCGCTGACCCGCAACCTGTCGAGGGCGGCCTGGTACTCGTCGTCGCGTTGATCGCCGCTGCGGCGAATTTCGGGGCCGCCGCGGCACTCGGCGGCGCAGGTCATGCACACGACGGACGCGACGATCATGGATCGGACGCCGGAGGGGAGTCGCACGATCTGAACATGCGCTCGGCGTTGCTGCACATGATTTCTGATGGAGCGGTCTCGATCGGCGTCGCACTCGCCGGACTGGTCATTCTGTTGACCGGCGGCTGGTACTGGTTGGACCCGGCGGTCTCACTGCTGATCTCGTTGGTGATTGGGGTGCAGGGCGTGCGGCTGCTCCGGGCGACGGCCGATGTCCTGCTCGAGTCCACTCCCGCCGGACTCGACGTCAACTCCTTGACCGACAAGATGGCGACGGTCGAGGGCGTGGAATCCGTCCACGACCTCCATGTCTGGACGTTGTCGAGCGATGTCCGGGCGATGTCTGCCCATGTGGTGCTTGCCGGGCACCCTTCACTCGAAGAAGCACAAGTTGTTGGTGCGAGGGTGAAGGCGACGATTGGTGGGCAGTTCCGCATCAGCCATGCGACGCTCGAGTTGGAGTGCGAAGCGTGCGGCGTGCCGGACGATTTCTGCGCGATCGACTCCCCCACCAATGCCGAACCCGAACGCCACGGACACCCCGACGAACATGAGCATGGGAGTGAGCGGTGACTGCTGTTGTGTCGGTGATGGGTTACGTTGCCATACCAGTCGTGACGTCGGTTGGTGGCTCGGTGGTCGCAGCGCGTCGACCTGCGGGGGAGCGTGTGCGCAGCATCGTCCAGCATGTCGCCGCCGGTCTGGTGTTCGCCGCCGCCTCGTTGGAGTTGCTGCCCGATCTGGTCCGCGAGCACTCCCAGGCCGGGACGGTCATCGGCTTCGTTGCCGGTGTTGCGGTGATGCTGCTCCTCGGGCGGATGTCAGACCACTACGAGGTAGCCGGCGGTCAGCGCGCCGCGATCGGGGTGGTCGCTCTGATCGCGTTCGATGTGCTCCTCGATGGTGTGCTGATGGGTGTCGCATTCTCCGAACAAGCGCGCCAGGGGAGAATCCTGACCATCGCCTTGACCTTCGAACTGGCCTTCCTCGGGCTCTCGGTCGCCACCGCGCTACAGACCGCCGGTGCCAGCAGGAGACGCGTTGTCGCCGTCTCAGCCGGCCTCGCAGTTGCCCTGCCCCTCGGCGCGTTGTTGGGCATCGGACCGTTGGCTTCGCTGCCGGTCACACCGTTCGCTGCAGTGCTCGCGTTCGGGACAGTTGCGTTGCTGTACCTGGTCACCGAAGAACTGCTCGCCGAAGCACACGAAGTGAAAGACACTCCGCTTGCGACAGCGACGTTCTTTCTCGGGTTCCTCGGAATAATCCTCATCTCACTCTCCTCAGGAGGTCCCAACTGATGGCTGCAACCGTCACACCCCTCGATCCGGACGCATGCGGAGTCCGCATCGTCGACCACGACCGGGTCGCCGCTGCCAAGGCGCGGATGATCCCCAACGACGAAGCACAGCAACTCACCGAGCTGTTCCGGCTCCTCGGCGACCCCACCCGGGTGCAGATCCTGTACGCCCTCGTCGAGGTCGGCGAACTCTGTGTCTGTGATCTCGCCGCCGTGGTCGACGCCCCAGAAACCTCGATCTCCCATGCACTGCGGCTGCTTCGCACCGCCGGTGTGGTCCGCAACCGCAAGAGCGGCCGAATGGTCTACTACTCGCTCAACGACGCACACGTGCGACTGCTCCTCGATGTCTCCGCCGAGCACCTCCGTCACGAGCCCAACACATGACCACTAGCCGAGTACTCCGATGAGTTCGTGTTGCGCCGACGACGAACACGAGGACAACTTCGACGACGAATCGTCGGATCGTCTTTGGCAGGTGACTGAGCTGCGCTGGGCGGCAGCCGCCGGGCTGCTACTGCTGGCGAGTCTCATCGTCGGTTGGGCTGACTTCGACCGTGCGTCTGATGTGCTCGCGGTCCTTGCTGCTGCTACTGGTGGATGGACGTTCGTTCCGGGCACGCTGCGATCGCTGCGACGTCGCAAGATCGGCGTTGGCACCCTGATGACAATGGCCGGGATCGGCGCGCTGGCACTCGGCCAGTTCCAGGAGGCGGCGGCGCTTGCGTTCCTGTTCTCGATCAGCGAAGGCTTGGAGGAGTTCTCACTCGCCCGCGCGCAGCGCGGCCTACGCGCCTTGCTCAGCCTGCTACCCGAGACGGCGATCGTGCGACGCGACGCCGTCGAGCAGGAGATCCCTGCCTCACAGATCCGGGTCGGCGAGACGCTGGTAGTGCGCCCCGGCGGCCGCATCGCCACCGACGGCACGATC
Organism: Ilumatobacteraceae bacterium; assembly: GCA_031424145.1. Taxonomy (GTDB): domain Bacteria; phylum Actinomycetota; class Acidimicrobiia; order Acidimicrobiales; family Ilumatobacteraceae; genus JAENVT01. The sequence continues at coordinate 17,271 of JANPGV010000054.1, read as the reverse complement.
CGCTCCGGACGCAGCACGGTCGACATGTCGGCGATCACCGGCGAATCGATCCCTGTCGAAGTTGAACCCGACGCCCAGGTCTTCGCCGGATCGATCAACGGCAACGGCGCACTCGAAATCGAGGCCACCGCCACCACCGTCGACAACTCACTCGCCCGGGTCGTCAACATCGTCGCCGACGCACAAACCAACAAGGGTCAACGCCAACGCCTCGCCGACCGGATCGCCCGACCACTCGTCCCCGGCGTCATCGTCACCTCCGCGTTCATCGCCATCATCGGCGCACTCCTCGGCGACTGGCAGATCTGGATTCAACGCGCCCTCGTCGTGCTCGTCGCCGCTTCGCCATGCGCACTGGCGATCTCCGTACCGATCACCGTCGTCGCCGCCGTCGGCGCAGCCAGCAAGTTCGGCGTCATCATCAAAGGCGGTGCAGCGCTCGAAGCGCTCGGCACCATCCGAACCGTCGCACTCGACAAGACCGGCACCCTCACCCGCAACCAACCCGTCGTCACCGAAGTGATCACCGTCGGTCGACACACCCGCGACCAAGTCCTCGCGATCGCGGCTGCGCTCGAAGCCCGTAGCGAACACCCCCTCGCCCACGCGATCCTCACCGCCCACCCGAACGTGCTCGTCGCGAACGATGTCGAAGCCGTCACCGCCGCAGGGCTCACCGGCACCATCGAAGGCCGCACCGTACGCCTCGGGCGTCCCGGCTGGCTCGGAGCCGGTGCACTCGCCGCAGACGTTGCCCGCATGCAAGCCGCTGGTGCCACGACGGTGCTCGTCGAATCAGACGGCGAGATCATCGGTGCGGTCGCCGTACGCGACGACCTACGACCCGAAGCAGCCGCCGTCGTCTCACACCTTCGCTCCCACAACATCAACGTCGCCATGCTCACCGGCGACAACCATGCGACCGCCCTCGGTCTCGCCACCGAAGCCGGCATCACCGAAGTCCACGCTGACCTACGGCCCGAAGACAAAGCACACCTCATCACCCAGATGGAACAGCGAGGCCGCGTCGCGATGGTCGGCGACGGCATCAACGACGCACCCGCACTCGCGCTGGCCAACGTCGGAATCGCCATGGGTGCGACGGGAACCGACGTCGCCATCGAAACCGCCGACGTCGCGCTGATGGGCAACAACCTGCAAGCCCTCCCCAAAGCCCTCGACCACGCCCGCCGAGCACGAACGATCATGCTCCAAAACGTCGGTCTTTCCCTCGCCATCGTCACAACACTCATACCACTCGCCCTCGTCGGAGCGCTCGGACTGGCCGCAGTCGTCGCCGTCCACGAAGTCGCCGAAGTCTTCGTCATCGCCAACGGCGTCCGCGCCGGCCGAGTCGACAAGAGCGATGCCCAGCACTCACACGCTGAAAAGGCACCTCACACAAACGAGAGCGATCCCGCCTCAGCCACCTTCGCCTGAGTCCACTCGGTCGGATCGCCTGACTGCAGAACCACGCGATCGCGTTCGCCCGACTCACATTCAATTCCGGTTCGATCTGCAGCCTCGCTGGATGAGTATTCCGGGCCTGCGGCTACCGACCTTCGGGTTGTGGGCCCGACGGCTCCGGCCGGTCTCCGGTGCCGATCGACGTCACGGTCACCGGTGGTCATTGGCGGTTCATCACGGTCTCCACCGCCGGGCCGATCGGCGGTGGTTCGACGGCCTCATCCGCGATGTTGGGTTGCAGCGGGTTGCATCGTGGTTGCACAGGCGCGACAAGACCAGGTCAGAAATAGCCTCTGACCTGGTCTTATTAGTGGCGGGGGCAGGATTTGAACCTGCGACCTTCGGGTTATGAGCCCGACGAGCTACCGAGCTGCTCCACCCCGCGTCGGAGTGAGATCAATACGGTAGCGAACCTCCATTTCGATCACAACCCACGAAACACAGAGACGACGCCAGGGCGTTTAAACCTGGCCGTCGGCGGGCACTGCATCAGCGATGTCGACAACATTCCATGCCGCGACCGACTCCGCAACGGAAACCTTCTTCGGTGGGCCGGTCACCTGGCGAGCCGAGGCAGCGCGGGCCCTCGGCTACCGCGACGAGGATCTTGCGGCCGCGATCAGTCCGGGCGCCGCGTTCCCCGCTGCCCTGCGGACGATGGTGAAAGCGATGCGATCGCCCCTGCGAACCATCGTCGACATCGGCTCGGGCGTGGGCGGTGCAAGCGAGTACCTGCGGCGCGCGACGGGCGCGTCCGTCTATGCCGTCGAGCCGTCGGACCTGGCTCGAGAAACAGCGCAGGAGTGCTTCCCGGAGCTCCACCAGATCGAGGGAAACGCGACACAAACGGGGCTACCCGGCGGCTGCGCCGACGCTGTGGTGATGTGCGGGTTGCTGTCGCTCATCGAAGAGCCTCACGAAGTGTTGAACGAAGCGAGGCGACTGCTAACTCCGGAAGGTCACCTGGCGATCACCGACTTGTACGCGTCTGACGATTCCGATCTGTCGAGTGCGCCGAACGTGTTCCGCACACCCCAGACTGTCATCGAGTTGTGCAGATCGCACGGGCTCGAGCTCGTCGAGATGGGATGCGGTGATCCCACACCGGATCCCGCCTGGGCCCGCATCGCAGCGCAGGTCGACGACTGGATCGAGCGAAACTGCCGCGACCGAGACGGCTACAAAGCCTGGGAACACGACCGCCGGCACCTGGAAGGCCACATCACTCGAGGCGATGTGATCGGTTGCTGCGTGGTCGTTGCTCCACCCACCGCTGGAGTGAAGGAGATACGGTAGCGGACAGCTATTCGCACAAACCCAGGGAAGTGTGGACACCTCAGTGGGACTGTTCAGCAAGAAGCCGAAGTCGATCATCGTGCAGAAACCGGCCGACAAGGCCGACTCCGAGATGGATCAGATGGATCAGATGGACAGGTTGGAGGAGCTGCTTCCAAAGGTCGACCTGCCAAAGGTCGAAGACCTGCCGCACCTCGCCGATCCACCCAACCTCGAACCCCCGTCAGCCCCTTACACACCCCCGCCTCTCGCGCCAACACCGACACTTCCGAAGCCCGTCGCGGCGGCCAGGCCGGCGAAACCGCCAAAGCCGGTGAAAATGAAGACCCGCAAGGGCGGAGTCGACCCTGCCGATTTCCTGGCGTTGCGTTCCGAGCTCAGGGACATGCGTGCCCGTCTCGACGAGAGCGAACAGGCCAGGGAAATGTTCGAGTCCAGGCTCAGCTCGCTCGACGCAGCGGCCGCGGCGTTCTCGACCGAACGCAATGACATCACCGAAGTTGCCGACATGGTCGTGCAACTGCAGCAGCAGATCGCCGACGCCGGCGGTGTTGAGGCTGTCAGCGGCGATTCGGGGACCGGCTACAACCACGACGAGCTGTCGGCGAAGGTGGACGCCCTGCACAATCGGATGTTCGGCCTGCAAGACTACGCTCCGAAGCTCGCTGAGTTCGAAGCACAGATCGCTCAGCTGCGCATCGAGCTCGACTCGGCCAATGCCGCGGTCGCCGAGGCCGCGGCGATGCCGCCTCCTCCCCTGTCCATGAGTGGACCTGACCCGGAAACACTCGAGCGAATCGCTGCCGTGCAAGCGCGGGTCAACGACCTCGACCAGGTCCGCCACCGCCTGGGCGAGATCGATCACTTGAAGCAGCGCATGAACGAGCTCGATCATCTCCAGCAACGCGTGGCGGGCGTCGAGACACTCCACGATCGGATGAGCGAGCTCGACAGCTTGGAGCAACGACTCGCCTCCGTCGATGGCCTGGCCGCACAGTTGCAGCAACTCAATGCACGCGTCGCTGCCCAAGCTGAGTTGGGCGGCCAACTGTCGGCTCTGCGCGACCGCGTCGCCCAGATGGGTGAGCAACCCCGCGGCCACGTCGACGAGGAGGTGCGTGGGCAGTTGCAGGAAGTCGCTGAGCGTCTACGCGCAAACGACTCCGAGGCACGTGCTGTTCGCGATCACATGGCGTTGCTCGATCAGCGACTGACCAATGTCAGCACCGAGTTGGCCAACCAGCTCAGCGAGCTCGGGCGCGACATCGACGGGCTCGGACAGCGTCTGCCGGAGGTGGCCGAGGGATCGGTCAGTGATGAAGTCGTCGACGCGTTGCGCGGCGGCCAGGTCAAGCTGGCCAACGAACAGGCGCGGTACGAGATCGCGTTCCGCCAGGATCTGGCATCGCTGGCCGAGCTGTTGCGCCAGGGGCACGACAACGACGACTAGGTCTGCAGCGCGTCGACCGCTTGCTGCACCAACGCACGGGCTTGTTCGACCCGTGCCTGATACGTCGCCAGATCGTGATTGTCCAATGCCTGATCGGCTTGGGCGAACAGCGTCTCCGCTTCATCGAGCAGCTCTGCCGGCGTCTTGCCCGTCGTCGGTGGGGTGACCACGCCCCCGCCGGTGTTGCCGGTGTCGGGCGGTGCGCTTCCGACGACGTCGCCGATGTTGGCCTTGAAACCAGTGAACAACTTCGCCAAGGCGCCGCTCAACGAGCTGCCGAATGCGGCGCGATCGTTCTGCGACACGAGCACGAGCTCGATAGTCGGCTGCGAGTTCCTCGGGTCCGGAACGGACGGCTGCACGTACACGGGACGGACCCACAGCAAGCCGCCGCCGACCGGCACCATTTGCAGATCACCGAACACCACGTCTGTGCCTTCGATGTTGAGCAAGCTGATCTGTTGGGACACGCTCGACTCAGTGTTCATCGTGTTGGAGACGGTGAAGGGACCGTCCTCTGAAGTCGTGACCTCGTAGGCGACCAGGGAGCCGTAGTCGGCTGGGTCACTGCTGGCGGTCATGAACGCCTGCAGGTTCCGTTTGCTGTCGTCGGTGGAGAACGGCACGAACGGTCGCAGCAACTTGAACGAGGCCTGGGTCTCGCCGGGCGATCGAAGCATCGAGTAGTACGGCACGAACCGTTCGGTGCCGGACTCGGTGGCCAGATCCGCCTGGGCCGCTGTCGAGTCGCCCTGCACACTGTCGGAGGTGACAACAGAGGTGCCGGCGCGCGGCCGGGCGATCGGCGCCTGGGCAACAGACCATGCGCCAGTGCGACCGAAGAATGCCTGCGGGGTCAACCGGTACTTGGAGTACGCCGAGGTCTGCACGCGGAACAGTTCTTCGGGGTAGCGGAAGTGGGCCGCGAGATCAGCCGGTATCTGGTCGCGGGTCTTGAACATGCCGGGGAACGCCGACTGCCAGACCTTGGCGATGGGATCTACCTCGTCGACGATGTAGAAGTCGACCGTTCCGTTGTACGCGTCGACGACGACCTTGATGCTGTTGCGCACATAGTTGAACGGGTGGTCCAATCCGCTGCCCGCGTTCAGCTGGGTGCGGTCGCCGCTCTGCGCGTAGGGGTACCGATCAGAGGTCGTGTACGCGTCGATCACCCACACCACGCGGCCGTTGAGCGCTACGGGATAGGGGTCGTTGTCGTACGAAAGGAACGGCGCCAACTTCTTGGCCCGATCCTCGACGCGGCGGATCGACACCAGCCGCGAGTCGTTGCCGATGGCACCGGAACCGATCATGTTGTAGTCGAGGTAGCTGAGGGCAAAGGCCATCCGCTTGAACACCGAGTTGAGCTTGATGCCGCCCGTCCCCGAGTACGAACCGGGATCGTCGTAGCCGGGACAGCTCTCTTCACTGACTCCGGTGTCGACGATCGCGTAGCCGGAGATGTCGTCGCTGTAGTACATCTCCGGCCGGTCGAGCTTCACCTCGCGATAGTCGGGGCGCCGATCCTTGATCTGCCCAGACGGTGCCTCGACGATCCCGCAACCATGAGTGTTGATGAGGTGCTGACCCTGCCACGATTTGTTGGCGATGGCCGACAGATCGAGCTCGCGAGCTGCGACAGACACCTGTTGCACGCGTCCGTCGAGGTTGTAGCGATCGGGGTCGAGATCGTTGATTGTCAACCCGGCCTTCTGGCTCTGATCCGTGCGGAAGCGACCGACCATCGCCTCGGGGCGCAGCAATCGCACATTGGTCAACGGCGTGACGTCGTCAGTCAGCGCACGCTCGGTGATGTCGGCAAAGCTGACCTGCTTCACCGCGACGTTGTCGATGCCCAATGCGTGTTTCGTGGCATCGATGTTGCGAACGATGTACGGCGCCTCTTTGTCGCGCTGGTTGGGGTTGACGACCAGCGCCTGGATGGCGGCCGGATAGATGATCCCGCCGACGAGCGCGATGACTGCCCACAGCGCGGATGCGACGACGGGGATGCGCCACGAGTTGGTGCGCAGCGTCGACAGGAACAGACCCGCCACGAGCAAGGCGATCAGGGTCAACAGCACGACAGCCGGCAACTGCGCCTTGGCTGCCGAATACAGCAGTCCTCGCACGAACCCGCGCGAATCCGTCGTCAGCTCATACCGCGTCAGCCAGTAGTCGCCCGCCTTCACGACCGCGAGCGCCGCTAGCAACACCGCTACGTGGGCCTTGGTGGCGCGGCGCACCTTCGGCCGCGGCGGCTGGATGATGATGCCGCCACTGAGGACGTGGGTGGCGATGACCAGCAACGTGATGAACACCAACGCGGCGAACAACCAGTCGAGGACGAAGGCGATGAAGGGCAGGCGGAACATGTAGAAGCCGACGTCGTGGCCGAACTGTGCATCGGCGATCCCGAACCGCTGAGAGTTGCGGAACATCAGCCAGTCCTGCCAGTGGCCGACGGCCGGCGCGGCAAACAGGAGGCCGGCGACGGTGGCTACGGCGATGCGCAGCGACCGCAAGCGATGCCCGAAGAACTCATGGAAACGCTCGACAACCGGATGCGTGTTGGCCGAGAACGCCGACGGCGCCAGGCGATCGGCAATGACCAGGTTGAGGATCGCCAAGGCGACGAAGGTGCCACCGAACAGGAAGAACATCAACAGCTTCGAGCGCAGCACGGTGGAGAAGACACCGGCCCGACCGACCGAGTCGAACCACAGATAGTCGGTGAAGAAACCGGCGAAGAACCGGCCGAACAGCAGCACACCGACGATGACGACAGCGACGGCGATGAGGGCGATGCGGCCCTTGTCGGAGAATCGACGGGCTCTCATCGATGCGGCACCACGGGGTGGAAGGTCGGACGGGTTCCGCACTCCGGCGAGACTATCGGGGTGCTAGTGCAAGCATGCAGCGGCAACCCTCGTGCGCGGGAGCGCACGTGTCGCCAGTGGGGAACGGTTGCCCGGCTGCAACCTCGCCCGCAAGCGCGTTGTCTTCTGCGTCGGGACAAGCCGGACCGTTGGGGTCGACCATCCAGCAGATCTTCGTTCCCGGGACCACAGCGGCGAGGGCACCACGGCCGAACGCGGCGCGAGCCACATCATCGAGATGCTCGTCGATCCGCTGGGTCTTCCACTCCCGGTAGATGCCGCGCACCATGTTGGCGAGCTCTTCGTTGTCGCCATCCGCATCGGCGACTGCACGCTCGAGCCGCTCGCGGAGCGCGACGACGACCTTGGTGGTCAACGCCTCGATCGCAGCCTTCGTCGCACCATTGCGATTGATGTCGGCCTTGTGTTCCTTCGTCGTGCCGCTGTCGATGCTGGCCGCGCCGAGGAGGGCGGCCTTCTCTAGCTCCGCCGTGATGGCCGCCGCGTACCGAGATGCTTGCTCGGTCTGCCACGGCAGCATCGTGTCGATCGTGCTGACCGGCTCCTTACGTCGGAGGGCGTGCAGGATCTCGTTCTGCTCGTCGGCTAGCACGCGCTTCAGCTTGCGGGCAGCGGCCACGATGAGCGGTGTCAACGATGCCTCGCGCTGCCCGAAGGATGAATCGTCCAGCGCCTCTTCGACCGTCGGCGCCTCGGGCGACGCCTGGAACACGGCGAGATCCTCGACGATGGTCAACATCCTGGTCGCGTCAGGGTCGTCCGCCCCGGTGGACTCGGTGGCATCGGCAGCCGAAGCATCATCAGCCGCTTCGTCTTTCTGAGCACTCTCGATGACGGACTCGGCCCGCGCCGCGCGCAGGCGCGCAAAGAGATCGTCGACCGTGCCAGTCGGGCCGTCGGCCGAGCCGGTCTCGTCATCGTCGTCGCCACCGAACAGGGCCACCACGGGGGCGGCCTTACGCGCATCGTCGAGCTCGTCGTGATCGTGCACGTCATGCGTCTCGCGCATGAGCAGAACAGTGTTGTCGACATCTTCGACCGGTTCGATCACGACGACCTCGATCGACACGATCTCTTCGGTTGCGGCCGGCAGGTCGGCGACTTCTTCGTCGACCTCGACCACCGTTACGGCCACCGGCAGATCCTGAACAGGATCGTCGGACTGGCGCGGGTTGGGGACCATCAGCGGCACCGGACCGGTTGTCGGGGCAAGGTTGACGTACTCGGATGGCTCGCCAAGGGGCGTGAGCTCGGCCATGACGTCGACCGCGACCAAGCGCGAACGCTCGAACGCCTGCAGCAGCCGGTCGCGTCCGTGCATGAGCTGTTCGATCTGCTGGCGGGCCAACTCACGACGGCGGGCCAGTTCGCTGAGGACGCGCTCGCGGTAGGCGCGCGCTTCGTTGACCATCTCGCGGCCCTGCTGCTTGGCCATGACCAGTTCGGATTCAGCGTCCGCAGATGCGTCCTGACGGCGGCGAGCCGCCTCGACCTCGGCCTCTTCGCGCAACCGCTGGGCCTCGTCGGTGGCCTCGCGCAACATGCGCGATGCGGCATCCTCTGACCGCAACTTGATCTGCGAGGCAGCCTCGCGCGCTGTCTGCAGGATGCGCGCGGCCTCTTCGCCAAGCATGCGCGTGACGACCTCTTCGTCGAGTGCGATGGCGGAGTTCCCCTGGCCGCGCTGCGCGGTGCGAAGCTCGCGCTCGAGGAACTTCTCCCGTTCTTGTAGCCGGGCCATCTCGGCGGCGACCATTCGCAACAGATCGCGCACCTCGGTCTGGTCGAACCCGCGCCGCGACGTGGAGAATGCGGCAGCTGCCACCGCGTCGGGCGACGACGGGTCAGGACGTGAAAACGAAAGTGCCATTACGCGCAATCGTAGGTCGGGGGACCACGAAAATCGTGGCAATCCCTTGACGCGGCGTGGCGCGTCGGCTACGGGGCCGTGTTGCCGGGCACGGAACTACCGGGCACGGAATCCGTAGTTGCCGGTGTCTCGACGGCTGGCGGCACATCGCCACCGATGCGCTTCAGCGCGGCCAACGCCTCATCGAGAGTGCCGACAGGGATGATCTCGACAGCATCGCCGACCACTTCGCGTGCCTTGGCGATGTCCGCCTCGCCCTGGGCAGTCGGAACGAGGAAGTACTTCGCCCCCGACTGCAGAACGGCCGAAGCCTTCGACGACAACCCACCGATGGCGCCGACCTGGCCGTTGATGTTGATCGTGCCGGTCACCGCGATGCGTTTGCCACCCATCAGGTCACCTTGGGACAACTGGTCGATGAGAGTCAGTGTGAATGCCAAACCGGCGGACGGGCCACCGATCGATTCGGTGTCGATGTCGATCTTGAGGTCGGACGGAAGGGTGACGATCGCCGTGTCGCTGGGAAGGAACCCGACGATGGTGCGGTCGGGCTCGTCGGGTGACGCGATCAGTTCGATCTCTCCGCTGTCCGTCTTGCCATCGCGCTCGTACTCGACTTGGACCTTGTCGCCGGGCTTGTGCTTGGCGAGGATCGGTGCGAGATCATCGACGACGTGGAGCGGTCCGCCGTCCACCTTCAACAGCTTGTCGCCGGGATCCAACACTTTGTCGGACGGCGCCGTCGTCACGCAGCTGAGTCCATCGTCGCTGGCCTTCAGGCAGACCAACTCGTCGATGATCACGTCGCCAGGGGTCAGCTTGGCGTCGAAGCCCAACCGCTGCAGAGCAACGAACTCGGCCGTCTCTTTCGCGGTGCGCATGTCACGCTGGCCACGCGTTGTCTGCTGCTGCGGGGTCTCATTCGCAAAGAGGTCGGCGTAGCTCTTGGGGTCGACGGCGGGGTTCTCGCGACCGACCCACCATTCCAGGAGGCTGAGCTCAGGCTCGCGCACGGTGACGAACAGCACTTGACCCTTGCTGGGGTAAGTGGGAGGGCCCACGACTTTCAGACGCGGCTCTACCGGCTGTGCATCGGCGGGGACGATCGCGAACTGGACCTTCTCCGGCGGCCCTTTCTCCGTGCAGACGCCGTTTGCATCCCGCGCGGCACAGTCACGCTTGCTTGCCACCAGCTTGCTCGGCAGCACCGCTGCGACCGCGACAGCGGCGACTGCGATGAACCCGACGAAGGCAAGTGGCAGGGCCCAGAACAGGTGCCGACGGCTCAACGACCGCACCTCGGGCGGTTGCTCCATTACGATTGATTGTTGCGTGTCGACCAGGGAACTCACCATCGCTACTGCTTGGATCGCCGTGCTTGCCATCGTGGCATTGGTTGCGGCGGGTTGGCGCAAGCCTGCCAGAGCCACCGCCAATCCGGCACGCGCCCTGCTACCACGGCGCGCCCGAGTCGGCTTGCCGGTGACCGAGGCCGAGTCCCCGCTCCACCGGCGGACGCCATTGTGGCGGAAGGTCTGGGCACTTATGGCCGGTAGCACGATGGCTGTTGTCACAGGCATGATCGCCGCCACGCTCATCGGCCTTGGCGCGTCGTGGATCGTGATCACGCTGTCGCACATGTTGAAGAAGTGATGTCGCGCTGGCGGGAGATCGCCGTCGCCGGCCACACCGGTAATGAAGTCGCGGCACGCGCCGCGTTGACCGAAGCGGATCCGGTTGCACGCGAACTCGGCCTCGGTGCGTTGTTGCGGTTGGGTGCCTTGACGGACACCGATCTCTCCAACGCGCTGCTCGACGACGCCGCGCCGGTTCGCCGAAGGGCTGCACTCGTCGCCGCACATCGTCCCGGCGTGTCGCTTCGCGGTGTATTGCGCGATCCAGACGTCACCGTTGTCGAAGCTGCAGTGTGGGCGTGCGGCGAGCACGAAGTCGTCGACGACGACGTTCTGGAAACTCTCATCGAGCTCGGCGTGACATCAAGCGATGCCCTCGTGCGCGAGGCCTGCGCCGCGGCGCTCGGCGCCATTGGTGACGCGCGCGGGCTGACGACCATCCTGCGCGCCTGTACGGACAAGCCGGCGGTCCGACGGCGCGCCGTCTTAGCACTCGCGCCGTTCGACGGACCGGAAGTCGAAGCCGCGTTGCAAGCCGCGCTGTCAGACCGTGATTGGCAAGTTCGTCAAGCGGCCGAAGACATCGTGCGGGCCAGCAACGACTGAAGCTCCGTTCTCACCAAACTCTAGGGATAACTCCAGAGCCCCTTAGCGACGCTCGCCCACGATCGCGGCGTGAACATTCGCACGCAACCCCGTCAATCGATAGCGGTCCTGGGCATATCACTCGCCCTCCTGGCGACCGCCTGTGGCTCCGGCAAGAGCGCCTCGGCAGAAGTCGCCTCGCTCGGCTCGACCAGCGGGACGACGCCCGATACAACGTCGCCTGTCAACACGCAAGATGCGTTGTTGAAGTACGCGGCATGCATGCGCGAGAACGGCATCAACATGGCCGACCCGACCTTCGACGCCGACGGCAACCCGACCGGCGGCGGCCTCGGACCGAATTCAGGGATCGACCGGAGCTCCACTGAGTTCCAGACGGCACAGACGGCGTGCGGCGACTTGCTGCAGGGCGTGCAGTTCGGCGGCCGCGGACGCAACGGGGTCGATCGGGCGACGATTCAGAACAGCCTCAACGACTTCACAGCATGTCTGCGCGACGAAGGGCTGCAGGTCGACGACATCACATTCGGGCCACCCGCTGGCGGGGCCAACGGCGGTGCACCTGACGGCTCGGTTCCAGCCGGCGCTGCGGGACAGGGCGGCGGCGGCTTCGGTGGGCCTCCCCCCGGTGGTAGCGCTCCCGGTGGTGCAAACGGCGGCCAGGGCGGGCCCGGCGGCGCCGGCTTCGACCCGACCGCGATGATGATCGACCGGCTCGGTCTCGACGCCACCGATCCCGCTGTGGTCGCGGCGCTGGCCAAGTGCCAGCCGATCCTGACCGCTGCGTTCCAGCCGGCGACCTCGACGACGACAGCGACGACACCGTGAGCAAGGCGTCGGCAACGGCGCTCGGACTCGTGGCTCTGGTCGCAGGCGGCGCCGGCGGGTATCTCGTCGGCTCGCGCCACTCCGACACAGCCACCGTCACCAGCGCCCCGGTGAAGCTGAGCACCGCGAAGGTGCAACAACTCGATCTGGTCACCTACGACGACACGACTGCCACGCTCGGCTTCACGACCTCGGCCACCGTCAGCTCGCCGGTCGCCGGCACCGTGACGAGCATCGTTACCGGCGGCCAAACGGTCGACGCCGGGACGGTTGTGGCGACGGTCGATGGAGCACCGGTCGTGGCCATGATCGGCGACATACCTGGATACCGCGATCTGTCGACCGCGTCGAGCGATGGGGCCGACATCCGGCAACTCGAGATGAACCTGGTTCAACTCGGTTTCGATCCGGATCACAAGATCGTGATCGACGAGAGCTACGACGCGGCCACGAAGGCGGCAGTCGCGGCATGGGAGGACAGCCTCGGCGTGACCGGCGACGGCAAGATCACCCAAGGCGAGCTGGTGTTCATTCCCGGCCGGCTGCTGGTCGACACGGTTTCGGCGACGGTGGGCGGCTCGGTCAACGCCGGCTCAGCACTGCTTGTCGGCCGGCAGGCAGAACGAAAGTTTCTGATCGACGGTCTCGCCGGTGCAACCATCGACCGACAGGCCGCTGCAGGAACGCAGGTCACCACCGGAACGATCCTGTACTGGAGCAACGGGTTGCCAGTGATCGCCATCGAGGGCGATGCCGCGGCGACACCCGTGCTGTCGAGGTCCTTGTCCGATGGCATCAGCGACGGCGTCGACGTGAAGCTCTTCGAGTCGGCGTTGAACGCGCTCGGTTTCAACGCCGACGCAACGATGACCATCGACGACCACTTCGATTCGGCGACCGCAACGGCCGCTGCAGCGTGGCTCGCGTCCGTCGGCTTCACCGCTGATCCGGCGAGCCTCGTCATGCCTGCGGGATCGTTCGTCGTCGTGCCCGCCGGTCTGTCGGTCGGCACCGCGCTCGTCGCCGACGGCACTGTTCTCGACGGCGACAGCGTCGTGCTGTCACTCACAGCGCCGTCGCGCCAGGTCACCACCACGGCACCGATCGGCGACGCCACCTTCGCGTTGGGCGCGACGATCGACGTCGAGTTCCCCGACAGCTCGGTCCAGCCGGGCACGGTGATCAACGTCGGCAATGTCGCCACCAACACCACCGGCACGCCGGGTGACACCCCATCGGTCCCGATCACGATCGGCGTGGACACGATCCCGACCACGGTCGATTCGTTCGTGGAGATACCGGTGACTCTTCGCGTCGTTTCGGCCAACGTTCCCAACGCGATAGTCGTCCCGGTCAGCGCATTGGTGGCCCTGAAGGAGGGTGGCTACGCAGTGCAGGAGGTGACAGGAAGCAACCCGGACGGCACCAACCAGACCAAGCTCGTCGGCGTGAAGCCGGGCCTGTTCTCGAACGGGTTCGTGCAAGTCGAGGGCGACCTGAAGGCCAACACCGATGTCGTCGTGCCGTCATGAACATCTTCGGACCCGGCCGCGCTGAGAGCCTCGCGCTCGAGCTGATCGACGTCGTCAAGGAGTATGACGGTGAACCGCCTGTGCGCGCACTCGACTCGGTGTCCCTCGAGGTACAACACGGGGAGCTGGCCGCGATCGTCGGACCGTCTGGCTCTGGCAAGTCGACTCTCCTCCACATCATCGGAACCCTCGATCGACCGACCAGCGGTATCGTCCGCGTCGCCGGCGTCGACACATCCGAGATGAGCGACCGGCAACTGTCCGGCGTTCGCTCGCATCTCATCGGCTTCGTCTTCCAATCGTTCTTCCTGCTCGAAGGCATGACCGCGGTCGACAACGTCGCCAACGGACTGCTGTACCGCGGCAAGTCGCTGGTCGACCGACGCGATGCGGCCGCCGAGGCGCTGCGCCGCGTCGGATTGGGCCAACGCCTCACACACACGCCTAGCCAGATGTCGGGCGGCGAGCGTCAGCGCGTGGCGATCGCCCGGGCAATCGTCAATCGGCCGTCGATCGTGCTCGCGGACGAGCCGACGGGCAACCTCGACTCGCGCTCAGGTGGCGCGGTGCTGGATCTTCTCCGCGAACTGCACGCAGAGGGACGGACGATCCTGATCATCACCCACGATCGCGAGCTGGCGGCATCACTTCCTCGCCGTGTGTCGATGCGCGATGGGTCGATCGAGTCAGTCGAGCCCGAAGCCGTTGGAGCAACTCGATGAGTGTGGCCGCAGCCACCTATCGCTCACGTCTGCGTCCGGCCGACATCTTGCGCGTCGGCGCGCTCGGGCTTCGTACGCGTCGACTGCGCACGGGCCTGTCGACGCTGGGAGTCGCCATCGGCATCGCCGCGATGGTCGGTGTGCTCGGGCTCTCGGCGTCGTCACGTGAAGAGTTGCAGACGCGCATCCGGGCCCTCGGAACGAACCTGCTCGAACTGCAGGCCGGCCAGGGCTTCGGCCGCGGCACACAGACTCTTCCTGCAGATGCCGTCAAGATGGTTCGCAGGATCGGTCCGGTCACGGCGGTCAGCTCGATCGCCACTGTCAACGCGACCGTACGACGCACCGATGCGATCTCCGAAGGCATCAATGGAGGCATCACCGTCTTCGCTGCCGACGCGGACCTGCTGACGACATTGAACGCCTCGCTGGCGGACGGCACGTGGCTCGACAATGCCACGAGCGCCTACCCCGCCGTCGTGCTCGGTTCGGTTGCCGCGCAAAAGCTCGGGATCGTCGATGTCGCCGATGAACTGCGCGTGCGCATCGGCGAGGACTGGTTCGCCGTGATCGGCATCTTGAACCCAGTCGCAGCGGCAGAGGGATTGGACCGCGGCGCGATCATCGGCATCGACGCGGCACAGACCTACGTGACCGGTGCCGACATCGCCCCCGAACGCATCTACGTGCGAACCCAAGATGGTGCCATCGACGCTGTTCGTACCGTGTTGCCGCCGACCGTGAACCCTGAGACTCCCGAGGAGGTCGAGGCGACGCGGCCGTCCGATGCCCTCGCCGCCGAAGATGCGGCAAGCACAGCGTTCACTTCGTTGTTCCTCGGACTCGGCGCCGTCGCCCTGCTGGTCGGCGGGATCGGCATCGCCAACGTGATGGTGATCGCAGTGATCGAGCGACGCAGCGAGATCGGCTTGCGCCGCGCGCTCGGTGCGACGAAGGCCCACATCCGGCGGCAGTTCCTGACCGAGGCCATCCTTCTCGCAGGTGCCGGTGGCGTTGTCGGTGTCAGTCTCGGTGCCGCCGTCACTGCCATCTACGCATCGACCAAGCACTGGAAAGTCGTCGTGCCACCGATCGCGATCGGTGGAGGTGTGGTCGCCGCGCTGGCGATCGGCGCCATCGCCGGGTTGTACCCGGCGGCGCGTGCTGCCCGCCTGCCACCGACCGAAGCACTGCGGGGCAACTGACATGGCGTCCACCAAACATCGCCGCGGCCGAACGATCGCTACTGCCATCGTCTGCCTGGTCCTCGCCGGCGGCGCCGCCGTCGCGATCGCGATACGCAAACCCACGACGACGTCGACGATCGCAACTCCGTCGATCTTCAAGACTGCGGCGGTCAGCGTCGGCGACCTGACCACGACCGAACGGATCGACGGGACCGTCGAACTGTCATCAACCCTGCCGGTGCTGCACCGCATCGAGGGTCAAACGAGTTCGAGCACCACGCCGGCGGCGTCGGCCACGACCCCCGCAGCATCGCCTTCCGCTAGCAACAACCCAGCGGCACTGTCCTCAACACTGCTGGCCGACTGCACGACCTCGCCGGTGCCGACCACGGGCCCAGACCCCAGTGCCGCTACTACAACCACCACTCAACCCGCTGACGCGACACCGGTCGGCACCACACCGGTCGGCACCACAGCGGTCGACACCACACCGGCGCCGACGACGACCACCACCACCACCGTCGCCGCGGCCCCCCTCGAACCATGCGACACGACGATGACCACCACTGTCGTCACCCCCGACACGGCACCCGCTGCACCTGGTGGCGGTGCCCGAACCGGCGGCGCTGTTGGTGGCGGCGGTGGTGCGACCGCGTCACGATCTGCGTCCGCTGCAACTGGCTCCAGCGCGTCGAGTGCACGCGTGACGCAAACCATCACCTCGATCATCGCGGCGAACACGGCAATCCAACAGGGTGACGTGCTGTACACGGTCGACGGCGCGCCGGTCGTCGCTCTCGACGGCGCGCTTCCGGCGTGGCGAACGATGTCGACATCGTCAACCGATGGCGCCGACATCGCCCAGCTGGAGGCAAGCCTCGTGGCACTGGGGTACGACCCGGGGCTGAAGGTCACAGTCGACAACCACTTCGACTCTGCGACGCGAACCATGGTCAAGGCGTGGCAGCTGGGATCGGGCGTCGAAGCGACCGGAACCGTGGCGCTCGGGTCGGTGGTGTTCCTGCCATCCCCGACGACGGTCAGCGGGGTGAGTCAAACCGTTGGTGCAAAGGTCGGTGACGGCGACACGGTGCTGACGCTGTCAACCGCCACGCAGGACGTCGTCGTCGACGTCCCCGCCGGTGACGAGGCCCAAGTGGTGCCCGGCCTCGCCGTATCGATCGGCAAGATCGAGGGGACGGTCTCGCGGTTGCGGTCGGCGGACCGCAATGGGTCCGTGGTCGTCGAAGCGGTGATCGTTCCGGCATCCCCGATCGCGAACGCAACCGGCGGCAGCACGGTGAAGGTCACCCTCACGCTGCAGAACGACGTAGGAGTGTTGATCGCCCCCGCCGAGGCCCTGGTCTCGCGACTCGACGGAACGTACGCCGTTCAGGCCCAGACAGCGGACGGCACGACCAAGTGGTTGACGGTGGAACTGCTCGGTGTCAGCCGCGGGAACATCGCCATCCGCGGCGACGGGGTGGCCGAAGGAACCGTGCTGCTGCTGCCGGCGTGACGGCTCTCATCCTGGCGGCGGGGAACCGTGTAACACCCTCGCGGTACTGTTGTCGTAGCGACTTCCCTCGTCTGTTGAGTGCTTGTTTCGAGCCGGTTGATGGAGGTGGTCGTTGTGTCTGTGGTCGGGTTGGTCGAATCGATCGCCGCCGTGGAGTGGGCTGGGGCCGATCGGGACGCGGTCGCGGCGGTGCTCGAGGATGTGCGCCGGGTGCGTGGCTGGCTCGATTCGGTCGAGGTCTGCGCGGCGCGGCGGCT
>JANPGV010000053.1:0-5563 GCA_031424145.1 Ilumatobacteraceae bacterium | reverse complement strand
CGCCGCCTTCCGGCACGCGGTTGACGTCCTGTCAGCCCAGCCACGACCGATCGTGGTGGTCGTCTCGGCGATGGCTGGAGTAACCGATGTCCTGCTCAATGCCGCAAAGCGCGCGGCGTCGGGTGAGGAAGCGTCACTGGTGAACGCTGCGGCGGACCTGCAATCCCGCCACCTGTCGGCCTGCAACGCGTTGGGGATCGGCTTCGCCGACTTCATCCCCGTCGAGTTGGCACAGCAGATCGACTGGCAGAAGACGTACGTCAACTGCTTCACGGCCGGCATCGCGGGCGTGCGCCGCAGCCGGATGCCGATGGTGCTGCCCACAGAGGACGACTGCATCAAGGCTGCCCTGAGCATGTGCGGCAAAGCGGTCGACGAGCCGAAGACCGTCGTGCGCATCCGCAGCACGCTGCACCTCACCCGTTGCTGGGTCAGTGAGCCCCTGCTGTCACAGCTCCCGGCGGGCAGCAAGGTCATCGCCTAGAGAGTGCGCCTCAGCTCGCTGCCGCTTCGGCGGCATCCAGTTGGGCACGGGTCAACAGGGCTGTCATCGTCAGACCTTCTGCGGCCAGAGCAGCACCTTGATCGGGGCTGCGGTCGATCACGCAGACCACGTGATCGACGATCGCGCCCAGCGCACGGAGCTCTTTCGTGGAGATCACCACCTGCCCGCCGGTGGTGATGACGTCTTCGATCACAGTGACCCGCTTGCCGTCGATGTCGGCACCCTCGGCGAGTCGGGCCGTGCCGTAGGACTTCGCCTGCTTGCGCACGAAGGCTGCGGGCAGGCCGGTGCGCAAGGACAACGCAGTGGCGATCGGCACCCCGCCCAGCTCCAACCCGGCCAACACCTCGGTACCGTGAGGCAACAGTGGCACGAGCGCGGCGGCGATGTCGGCGAGCAGCACAGGGTCCGCCTCGAAGCGATATTTGTCGAAGTACTCGGTCGCGCTCTGGCCTGAGCGAAGGGTGAAGGTGCCCGTCAACCTGGCGATCGAATTGACGCGGTGAGCGAGTGAATCAGGAGGCATGGTCGGCAGTCTGGTCATCACGGCGACCGCGCATCAACACTTCTTGAGCCACCGTGGCGACGTGCACGCCGTCGGCGGCAAACACGTGGCCGATCGCCAGCCCACGACCGCCGCCGAAGTTGTGGCACGTGAAGTCGTGCAGATGCCAATCGTCGGCGCGCACCGGACGATGAAACCAGATCGTGTGATCCAAGCTGGCTGCGTATCGGCCCTCCTTGTCGAGATCGATCGTGGCTTGGACCGCGTCGGTCGGCAGATCGTCCGACAGATACGCCAACCAGCAGCGGTGCAACAACTGATCGTCACCGAGGTCGGCGTTGACCTTCATCCAAGCCAATGTGCGTCCGGCGCCGACCCGGTTTTGCGTCGACAGCGACGATGACACCCACTCAGGCGGGACGAAACGACGCTCGAAGGACGGGGTCCACGATTCTGGCGTCAGCGAGCCCGGATCCGGGATGCCGGAGTCCATCGTGACGGTCTGCAGGTCGATCGATGGCTCGGGGCGCTGGAACGACGCTTCGAGGTTGAGGATCGCACCGACCGCCTGACGGGCGATGACCCGGCGTGTGGAGAAGCTGCGGCCATTGCGGATCCGGTCGACCTCGAACCGGATCGGCTCTGTGTGGTCGCCGCGGCGGATGAAATAGGAGCGAAGTGAGTGAACTTCCAGATCTCTGTCGACAGTGCTGGCAGCAGCCCGTAAAGCTTGAGCAACGATCTGACCGCCATACAATCCGCCCCACGGATACTGCGGCCCAATTCCTACGAACGTGTCGGCCCCGTGAGGCTCGAGATCGAACAGTCGGCTGAGATCCATCGATCGCAGCGTAACTATTGAGTTTCGTGATTATGAAACTATGATGTCCGCCATGGCGAAAAGAGGGCCCAAAGGGCCGATGACGGATGAACACAAGGCTGCGCTCGCAATGGGGCGAAACGAGGGCAATGCCGTTCGCAACTATCTCGAGGCGTTGCGCAGCAACAAGCCGAAGCGTGGCCGGCGACGCACACGGGAGTCCATCGCCGCCCGTTTGAACGCCATCGACGACGAGTTGGCCAGCGCAGATCCGATGAACGAGCTGCGACTTCGCCAGGAGCGTCGCGACCTCCAGACCGAGATCAGCTCACTCGGCGCCAAGGTCGACATAAGTGCCTTGGAGAACGGCTTCATCGCTGTTGGTAAGTCGTATAGCGCACGTCAAGGTATTTCCTATGCCACGTGGCGCGAAATCGGCGTCGACGCCGCCGTACTGAAGCGTGCCGGCATCTCCCGCACGGACTGAGCCGCGCACGTTTCTATTCGTCCACTCAGAGATTGTCGATTGCGTCGAACACGGCTTCGCTGTGCCGTAACGAACGCTGCAGGTCGAACGCCTCGTCGAGCAATTCCTGCTTAACCGAGACTCGCTCATCGGCATCGAGCAGTTCACGAAACGATCGCTTGTCGCGCCATGCCTGTGAAGCGTTGTCCTGGACAATGCGGTATGCCTCATCGCGATCGAGACCACCTTGCACCAATGCCAGCAGCACCGGCTGGCTGAACACCAGGCCGAAGCTGGACTCCAGATTTGCCAGCATGCGATCGGGGAGGACCTGCAGACCGGTCAACAATCGCTGCATCCGGCGCAGCGCGTAATGCGCCAACAACGAACTATCGGGAAGGACGATTCGTTCGACGGAGCTGTGTGAGATATCCCGTTCGTGCCACAGGGCGATGTCCTGCATTCCTGCCTGGAGGTTGCCCCTCAACACACGGGACAACCCGCTGATGGTCTCTGCACTGATGGGGTTGCGTTTGTGAGGCATCGCGCTGGAGCCCTTCTGGCCCGGCTTGAAGCCTTCCTGCACCTCACCGACCTCGGTGCGCTGCAGATGGCGCAACTCCACCGCGATCATCTCCATCGTCGTGCCCACAGCGGCGCACGCCCAGAGGTACTCGGCATGACGATCGCGGGGTATCACTTGCGTCGCCGGCACCGGCGTGAGGCCGAGCTTTGCACCGACGTACTCCTCGACCGACGGATCGATGTTCGAGTACGTGCCCACCGCTCCGCTGAGCTTGCACACCGCGATCGCGTGCCGGGCGGCGCGAAGGCGATCGCGATCACGGTCGATCTGCAACGCCCACAGCGCAACCTTGGCGCCGAACGTGGTCGGCTCGGCATGGATGCCGTGGGTGCGACCGATCATCACGGTTCGACGGTGAGCGCGGGCGAGGTCGATGACCGTGCTCAGCAGAGACGAAGAGGCGTCGATCAACAGATCGGCCGCGTCGCGCAGTGCCCAGCACCATGCGGTGTCGACGATGTCGCTGGAGGTCAGCCCGTAGTGGATCCAGGCTGCCGCGGGATGACCGATCGCGGCTTGCATGACGTCGACGAACGCGGCGACATCGTGGTCCGTCACAGCCTCGCGTTCACCGACCGCCCGGACGAAGGCCTCGTCCACCACGGGGGCATTGGCGCGGCAGATCGCCGCATCCTCGGCCGGCACGACTCCGAGGCTGGCCTGTGCCTCCGTGGCGAGGAGCTCGATCTCCACGTACCGCGTGAACCGGGCAGTGTCGGAGAACACCGCTGCCATCTCCGGCAGCGAGTACCGATCGATCACTGCCACTCCAGCACTGCATCGCGTGCTGGACCGGTGCCGACGATTCGCACGGGCACCCCGACCTCGGCTTCGACCAGTGCGACGAACTCCGCTGCTCTGGGCGGGAGGGCGTTGCGACTGCGCACTTCCGAGATGTCGCACAACCAGCCGTCGAGAACGGCGTAGACCGGATGACCATCACTGTCGTACTCCGTGCAGACCTTGATCTCTGGAAACGTGTCGAGAACGTCGAGCTTGGTTAAGGCGATCTCCGTCAGCGAGTTGATGCGAACCGCTTTTCGCAACATCACGCAGTCGAGCCAGCCGGTGCGACGGCGGCGGCCGGTGACGGTGCCGAACTCGTGGCCGATCTCGACCAGCTTGTCGCCGGTTTCGTCGAGCAACTCGGTGGGGAACGGGCCGCTGCCGACACGTGTCGTATACGCCTTGGTGATACCGACGATGCGGTTGAGGTACAGCGGGCCGATGCCGGTGCCCACGCACGCCCCGCCGGCGGTCGGGTTCGACGAGGTGACGTACGGATAGGTGCCATGGTCGAGATCGAGGAACGTCGCTTGCGCGCCTTCCAGCAGGAGGTGCTCGCCTGCATCGAGTGCGTCGTGGAGCAGTTGCACGGTGTCGATCACGTAAGGCGCCAGACGCTTGCCGAAGGTGACGAAACGTTCGACGAGATCGTCGACGTCGAGTGGTTCACCACCGAGGGCAACGATCTCCGCATTGTGGCTGACCGCGCGATCCTTCACGGCGGTAGCAAAGCCGGCAGGATCGAGGACCTCGCCGGCGCGCACACCTTCACGCCGGGCCTTGTCGGCGTATGCGGGGCCGATGCCCTTCAGCGTGGTGCCGATCCGCGCATCGCCTCGACCGGCTTCGTACAGCGCATCCAGCGCCTGATGCCACGGGAAGATGAGGTGCGCCTGACTGCTGACCATGAGCTTGGCGCAGCTGACACCACGACCCTCGAGCGTGTCGATCTCATTGAACAGCGTGGGCATGTCGATGACGACGCCGTTGCCGATCACGGGGATCACATGCGGGTACAGCACGCCGCTGGGGACGAGTTGCAGCGCGTAGCGCTCGGTGCCGACGACCACCGTGTGCCCGGCGTTGTGGCCACCTTGGTAGCGCACGACATGGGTGTGTTCGCTGGCCAGCAGGTCGATGACCTTGGCCTTGCCCTCATCTCCCCATTGGGCTCCAACGACGACGGTGACGGGCATGGCGAGACGCTCCTAGCGGCTTCGGGCGGAACGTGGGGGAATCCTACCCGATACCCTCGTCGCGCATGTCGGTGCTGCGCACGATGACCTGGTCAGCGATGGACGAAGCGGCGCGCCAGGCGCTGTGCGCACGTGGCTTGGAGGCCATTTTCGACCCGGCCCTGAAGGCAGCGATCGAACGCATCATCGACGACGTTCGCACGAATGGTGACGAGGCCGTCTGCCGCGCGCTTCGCGAGTTCGATCACGTATCGATCGAACCGGATCAACTCCGCGCTACCGCCGACGAGATCGCCGGCGCGGAAGTTTCGGCCGATGTCGACGCAGCGATCGACGATGCCATCGTCCACCTGCGCGCCTTCAACCAACAGCTGATGATGCGAGCCGCCGACTGGAGCTTCGAGAGCGAGCCCGGCCTGTCGGTCGGCGAGAAGATCACGCCGATCAGTTCTGCGGGGCTCTTCGTGCCGAGTGGAAAGGCCAGCTACCCCAGCGTCGCGTACCAGCTGGGCGTGCCGGCGACCGTCGCAGGCGTGCCGGAGCTCGCGCTGGTTGTGCCGCCGATGCCGAACGGCGGCGGCAAAATCGATCCGGCTGTCCTTGTCGTGTGTCGGAAGCTCGGCATCGGCAACGTCTTCCGTGTCAACGGCCCGGCCGGCGTAGCCGCGCTCGGCTTCGGCACCGAGACGATCCCCAAGG
>JANPGV010000052.1:0-15253 GCA_031424145.1 Ilumatobacteraceae bacterium | reverse complement strand
GTGCCCCACTCACCCGTGTCGGCGATCAGCTTCGGGCCGAGGACGTGCGACACGAACTCGCCGAGGCGCCGCATGTTCAGTGTGCCGGCCAGCTTGGCGATGCTCATCTCCGGACCGGGTAGCTGCCCGGCCTTGATCTTGTCCATGGCCCGCTGGTTGTTGTAGCCGGAGACCCGACCGTGGATGATGAGATCTGCAAGCCGGTCGCGCACCACCGGATCGTCGCCGATGCCGAGATGGCGAACCATCTCGATCACTCGCGCATACAAGTTGATGCCACCACCTCCGCCGCCCCCAGCACCGATCGCGGCGCGCTCGTTCATCAGAGTGGTCAGGGCGACGTTCCAACCGTTGTTGAGGTCGCCGAGACGGTCCGCATCGGGAATATGAACCTCGTTGAAGCTCGAACCTCCGGTCATCTGGCGCAGCGGCCGAACCTCTACTCCGGGGGCTTTCATGTCGACGATGAATCCGGTGAGGCCCTTGTGCTTGGGCAGTTCGGGATCGGTGCGGGCGATGATCTCGCCGATGTCGCTGTAGTGGGCGCCGGTGGTCCACACCTTTTGTCCGGTGATGACCCACTCGTCGCCGTCGCGCTCGGCTTTGGTCTGCAGGCTGGCCAGGTCGCTGCCGGCGCCCGGTTCGCTGAAGAGCTGGCAGCCGACGATGTCGGCGCGATACATCTTCCCCAGGTAGCGCTGCTTGGCCGCCTCGCTGCCATGCGCCAGGATCGTCGGTGCCACCATCCCGAGCCCGATGGTGAACGCTGCTTGGTTGGGCACCTGGTACTGCGCCTCCAACACATTCCACGCCTTTTCGTATGCGCCGGGCAGACCGCGCCCGCCGAAGTCGACAGGACCGGTGATCCATCCGAAGCCGGCGTCGTACTTCTTGGCTCGCCACTCGCAGGCGCGATGCAGATCGTTGCTCTCATCGGTGCGGTTGCGCTCTTCGAACATCGCCACCTTGTCGGAGCCCTCGCCCCACACGAACTTGCGCTCGGCCTCCTTCTTGCGGGCATTGCCATCGAGGAAGTCGCGCGCCTCCTTTTCGAATGTCTCGATCGAGATGTTCGTCACCGCGGAAGTCATGCCCGAACGGTAGCGGCGGCCACGTGGTCGTGACGTGGTCGTGACGGCTCGGCGGGCATGGGAAGCTATGCGCCGATGGAGGCGTCGATGGATCTCAACAGCTATCTCGCGGTGCTGGCATCGGAGGCAACCGCGCTGGCAGATGCCGCCGACGAAGCCGGGCTCGACGCACCGGTGCCCACGTGCCCCGGGTGGGCCGTCAACGACCTCGTCCTGCACATGGGCGAGGTGCACAGGTGGGCCACCGCCGTGTTGACCAGCCGGGCGACGAAGCTCGGCGACGTGCCGGGCGACTCGCTGGGGGCGCTTCCCGAGCGGGCCGGCACGACGGATTGGCTGCGGCGCGGCGCTGCACGGTTGTGCGAAGCGCTGGCCACCGCCGACCCATCGGTCGAGTACGCCGCGTTCCTGGCCGACCCGATCTCGCCACGCGTGCTGTTCTGGGCGCGGCGCCAGACCATGGAGACCAGTGTGCATCGCGTCGACGCGGAATCGGCCCTCGGTCGCTGCACGGTGCTGGCTCCCGACGTGGCGCTCGATGGCATCGACGAGTTCCTCACCGGCTTCCTTCCGAGGGCACGCACACCCCTCCATGCCGACACCGCAGTTTCGCTGATGATCGCACCCGACTTCAGCGACCGGCGCTGGACCGTCGCGATCAGCGACGACCTTCCCGTGACGGTGCGCTCGGCCTGCTCCGACGATTCACCCGCGGCCTGCATCGTGTCGGGGCCGGCCAGCGACATCTACTTGGCCTTGTGGAACCGCGTTTCGCTCGACACCCTGACGATCGTGGGCGACGCGAGCGTCATCGAGCAGCTGCGCTCCCATGTGCAGATCCGGTGGAGTTGAGTCCTGGGCAGGATCGGTCAGAGCCAATCGCGTTTGCGGAACATGCGGTAGAGGATGACGCTCAGCACGACCATCATTCCGAGAGCCATCGGGTAGCCGAACTGCCAGCTGAGCTCGGGCATGTGCCTGAAGTTCATGCCGTAGATGCCGGCGATCAACGTTGCCCCGAAGACGATCGAGCCCCACGCTGTGAGCTTCTTCATCACCAGGTTCATCTGGTTGCTCATCACCGCGAGATGGGCGTCGACGGCATTGCCCACGAGCTCACGCTGCTCGTCGACCAGGTCGACTGCACGCAGCAACTTGTCGAACGCGTCGCGGCACGTCACGAGGGCGTCGCCGTCGATCCACTTCACCTCGCGTCGCAGGATCGCTGATAGGACCTCGCGTAGCGGCACGACAGCTCGGCGCAGCTCCAACAACTCGCGGCGCAATTCGAACAGGTCATGTTGCAATCGCTGTTCCGTATGATCGCCTTCTTCGAAGATGCTGTCCTCGATCACCTCGAGCTTGTCTTCCAGAACGTCGGTGGTGTCGAAGTAGCCGTCGATCAACTCGTCGAGCAGGGTGGCAAAGAGCTGGCCAGATGTCGTCGTCGTCTCTGTATGACGCTCGAGGACGTCGATGACTGGTTGGGGGTCCCATCGGCGGACCTTTCCCGGATTCTCGGGATCGTCGCTACGAATGGTGATCAACCACGTCGGCCCGAGGTACATGTCGAGCTCGCAGAGCGAGCCCGAGAAGGCCACGACGTAGACGTGATCCTCGAACCGGTGCATCGTCGGGCGTGCTGCTCGCCGGTGAGCCTCGTCGAAGGTTCGCTTGGAGAGACCGTATTGATCGGCAAGCTGCTCCAGTTCCTCGTCGGTGGCATCGACGACGTCGATCCATGTCACGGTCGGGTGGCCGAAGGTGTGCGTCGTCTGCATCGAACGTGAGCGTAGGCCCGGTTGGCATGGCCAGTAGGGAGCCACAGCACGGAGCAATAGCACGGAGCAATAGCACGGAGCATCAGGAAGTAGGGTCGTGGCGTATGGGTCAACAGGTCTCCGTCGTCGAAAAACCCAGTCCGCGCCCAGGGGTGCTGAGGTTCGAGACGAATCGCAGCCTCACCGGCATGGGTCACGAGCGCTTCACCTCGATGGGCGACGCAGTCGGGCCTCGTCCGGCGGCCGCGCTGGCCCGCCAACTGCTGTCGACCGGCAAGGTCGATTCCGTCTACATCTACGGCAACATCATCTCGGTCGATATCAGCACGGGCCAGACTGCAGACGGCCTCTCCGATGTGGTGCGCGACATGTACCAGTACTGGAAGCCGGGCATGGAGATGCCCACGTTCGACGCGCCGGCCGAAGGAGCTGCTGCACCCGCCGGAGATGCAGGAGATGCAGGCAGTACCGGCGGCGCGACGGAATCGGCCTACACCAGGCTGGTGCCGCAATCACTGCGCGAGCGAAGCGCTGCGGCGCTGGCCAAGTGGCAGGCCGGCCAGTAGAACCTGTTGAATGGTAAGTCCCAGCCACGTTCAAGGCTTGGGCGGCGGACGCCGATACTTCTTCGTGCAGGCTGACGCGCCATCGACCAACCGTGTGTGGCCCGTGTGGGCTTTCATCACGGCGGCCCTGGCGGGCGCGGCGGTCTACTTCTTCGCGATCCACGGGACCGCGGCATCTGTGTATTGGGATGTCGCCGTCGCCGTCATGCTGGCCTTCGGATTCGCTGTCGCATCTCGACTCGAGAGGCATCGCTCAGCCTGGCTGATGATCCTCGTCGGCCAGGCATGTTTCCTCGTCGGCGATGTGTGCCTTTCGTTGCTCGAGCACGTCTTCCACAGCGATGCGTTTCCGAACATCGGCGACATCTTCTACGTCGCCGGCTACCCGTTCATTGCCATCGGGCTCGTCATGCTGCTGCGTTCTCGGGGCACGTCCCGCGACGCAGGCGGTGTGATCGACGGATTCATCGTGGCCACGAGTTTGGGTGTGCTTCTGTGGGTCTTCTTCGTCGAGCCAACGGCGTTCGACAACTCTCTTCCGGTGTTCGAGCGGTTGGTCGGCGTCGCCTACCCGGCGGGCGACCTGTTGCTGATAGTCATCGGCGCCCAGCTCGCGGTGCGCCAGGTGCGGCGTCAGGCCCCATATTGGATGGTTGCCGTGGGTCTGCTGACCCTGCTGGCGTCCGATCTCGGTTATCTCTACCAGTCGCTCTACGGCGCCTACACCGAACGTGATCCAATCGACTTCGGCTGGTGGATCAGCTACGCCCTCATCGTCGCGGTCCTGTTGCATCCCCGCGTCGGCGACATCGCCGCTGCCCCCAACCGATCCACGCCGAGTTTGTCACCGCGGCGAATCGTCCTGCTATCACTCGTGACCATTGCGGCGCCGCTGACGATCGCTGGCCGTTCGGCGGCCGGAGCCGATCTGCAGCTTCCGGTGCTGCTCGGTGGAACTGTCATCCTGTTCGGCCTCGTCGTACTGCGTCTCGTCGTGATGGCGAGGGAGTTGGAAGCCAGCAGGACGTTGCTGTTGCACGAAGCAACTCACGATGCGCTGACCGGCCTCGGCAACCGCTCGCTCTTCAGCCAGCAGATCGATGAAGCAGTGGCCAGTGGCGTACCGATCGCGGTGTTGTGTCTCGATCTGGATGACTTCAAGCTTGTCAACGACGGCCTCGGGCACCCGGCAGGGGATTTCGTGCTACAGGTCGTCGGCGAGCGGTTGTCCGGTTTGCTCAGGCCGGGCGATGCAGTTGCCCGTCTCGGCGGCGACGAGTTCGCCATGCTGGTCAGTGATCCCGACGCGGCAACGGGTGGGGCAGTCGCACAGCGGGCATTGATGGCCGTTCGCCAACCGATCGGTCTGCCCGACGGGCCCATCGTGCATTCCAACGTGTCTGTCGGAGTCGCCCACAGCAGCGATGACAGCTCCGTCGAGGCGTTGTTGCGCGACGCCGACATCGCCATGTACATGGCCAAGCAATCAGGCAAGGCCCACCATGAGATCTTTCAGCCCGGGATGCGACAAGACATGCTCGCTCGTATGGAGATGCGAGTTGAGCTGGGCGAGGCCTTGGCGCGCAACGAGTTCATCCTGCACTATCAGCCGATCGTCGAGGTCGACACCGGCCGCACAGTTGGCATCGAGGCATTGCTGCGTTGGGAACATCCGCGCCGCGGTCGGGTCGAGCCGATGCGGTTCATCCCCTTGGCCGAGGAGACCGAGTTGATCATCCCGATCGGTCGCTGGGTCCTCATGGAGGCATGCCGCCGCGCAGTCGAGCTCGACCCATGCCCCGATGGTTTGGAGATCGCCGTCAACGTATCGGCGGTCCAACTGCGCCATCCCGGCCTCGTCGAGGATGTTCTGCGGGCCCTGGAGAGCGCCGGCCTCGACCCGTCGCGGCTGATACTCGAGCTGACTGAGTCGGCAGTGATCAACGACATCGAATCGGCAGCGATCACCCTCTGCGAGTTGCGCACCCGCGGAGTCCGCATCGCGCTCGACGACTTCGGCGCGGGGTACCGATCGCTGCAGCATCTTCGGGCGTTCCCTGTGGATATCGTCAAACTCGACCGCAGCTTCGTCATCAGCAGCATCGAGCAGGACTCCACGGTGCTGAGCGGTCTGATCGAGATGGCCAAGAACCTCGGGATGGAGACGGTGGGGGAAGCGATCGAGGAGCCCAGCCAGCTCGACATCTTGCGCTCGCTGCACTGTCGGTATGCGCAGGGCTTCCTGTTCGCCAGACCGATGTCCTCCGACCGCCTCGAAGAGGTCTACGCACTGGAGTCCCGACCCCCCTCATTGACGGACGTCTTGTAGAGCGAACATTTGTTCGATACACTCCACCGGGTGCTGTCGCTTGCCGAACGCTTTCCTGCGCTGACCGCTGTTGCTGCCAGCGAGCGCACACTGCCGGTTCACGAGTCTCTCACTGGCCTACTGCCAGCCCTTCAGCGTGGTTCGACCATCGCCTGCGGCGGCCGGGCCGGGGTGTCGCTTGCGTTGGCGCTCGCTGTGGCGCCATCGGCTGAAGGAGCCTGGATCGGCGTTGCCGGCCTTCCCGAGTTGGGCATCCGCGCTGCCGCTGACATGGGCGTGGCATTGGAGCGACTGGTGATGGTCACCGGCTGTGACGTTCAATCTGGCAGACAATCCGGCGGACACTCTGGCGGACACTCTGGCGGGGCCTGGGTCGACGTGCTTGCCGCGATGATCGACGGGTTCGATGTCATCCTCGTTGGCCGGCGCGTCGGCAGGCTCGCCAGTGGTGCGGTTCGCAGGTTGCAGGCCAGGGCGCAATCGCGCGGGGTGGTCATGCTCACCGTGGGAGTGCCGGCGCTCGGTAGCGACCTGCGGATGACGGCCGATGACGATCAATGGGTCGGGCTCGGCAACGGCCATGGAGTGGCATCCGGCCGGCGGGTCCTGGTCGAGATCGGGGGCAGGCGCATGCCCCGTTCACAGCAGGCGACGATGTGGCTGCCCGATGCCAAAGGTGGCCTCACCACCGCTGAGCCGTCGACGAAGGTAACAGCGGAGGTGACGGCTTTCGTCTCTGCCCAATTGGCATAGATGCCTCTTGAACGTCGAACGCACGTTCGATAGTGTCCGAGGGTGAGATCGTTTCGACTCGGCGTGTTGTGGTGCCCGAATTGGGCAGTTGTCGCAGCGCAGGCGGCGCCTGACGAACATGTCGCAGTGCTGCACGGCAACAGGGTGATCGCCCACTCGTTGGCTGCGGGACGAGAAGGCATCGTCGTCGGGCAGCGCCGGCGGCAAGCACAGGCTTGCTGTCCGCACCTACGCCTTGTCGCGCACGACCCCGATGGCGATGCTCGCCGGTTCGAAGGGGTCGTCACTGCGATTGCCGCGTTGATCCCGCGGGTCGAGATCACCGAGCCGGGAATGCTCTCGTTCTTGGCAAAGGGCCCATCGCGGTACTTCGGTGGTGAAGCAGCCATGGCCGAGCGGATGACCACGCTGGCCACAACCGCTACGACGACCGTGACGACTGACTCCGCGCTGGACGCAGTGGGTGGGTTCGGGATTGGTGTGGCTGATGGTCGGTTCGCGGCAGCGATTGCGGCACGGCAAGCGGCCGAGCGCGGCAGCCCGGTGATCGTCCCCACCGGTGTCGAGTCCACGGCCGGCTTCCTCGCACCGCTACCGGTTCGCCTGTTGGCATCGGTTGCAGGTCTCGACGACGACTTCGTCGAGCTGTTGCAGCGACTCGGCATACGCGATCTGGGCCAATTGGCAGCGCTGTCGGTCGCAGACGTGTTGGCCAGGTTCGGGCGCCAGGGCGAGTTCGCCCATCGCATCTCCAGTGGTGGTGATGATCGCCCTCCCGACACCGTCGATCCGCCCAGCGGGCTTATGGCCCTGCAGGTGCTCGACGACCCTGCTCATCATGTCGACACGTTGGTCTTCATCTGCAGGCAACTTGCCGATCAACTCACCACCGCATTGAGCGCCGATGGGAAGGTGTGCACCCGGCTCGTCATCACCGCCGAGACAGATCACAGCGAGCGCAACGAACGGTTGTGGTATCGCTCCACCGGCCTGTCGGCTGCAGCCATGGTCGAACGCGCTCGTTGGCAACTCGACGCATGGGTCAACAGCGCCGCGCTCTCAGCCGGTGTCACCATGCTGCGGCTCGAGCCGATCGAGGTGCGCAGCGACGATGGCGTGCAGTTGGGCCTGTGGGGCGGACGCACCCAGGCCGACGAGTGGGCGACGCGAGCCGTTGCCCGTCTGGCAACGCTGGCAGGCGCCGAGCACGTGCTGGTCCCTGCAGCATCAGGTGGCCGGTTGCCGGGCGATGCGTTCGCCTGGGTCCCCGCGGTCACAGCCGACCTCACCGACCCCGGCCAACGACTCACTCCGTGCGAGGGGCCTTGGCCCGGCAGCCTGCCGAGCCCGTCACCCGCTGCGGTGTACGCCGAGCCATCGGTGATCGATGTGCTCGACGATGCTGGTCGCCCGGTACGGGTCACGGGCAGGGGGGCAGTCAGCGCGGCTCCGGCAACCGTGCAACGCGGCACCGCTACGGAGCGCGTCGTCTCATGGGCAGGACCATGGCCGTTGGAGGAACGTTGGTGGGATGCCACCAGATCCCGGCGATCAGCTCGGTTCCAACTGTTGACTGAATCAGGGTCGCTGATGCTGGTGTGCCTCGAGCAGCAACGGTGGTGGCTGCTCGGCGACTATTGCTAGCGGGGCTGCTACCTCAGCTGTCATCTCAATCGCTGGATCAGATCCCCCAAGCGTTCTACGGAACCGGCGTCGGCAACATCGACGAGGCGCACGATCAACGTTGGCGCTCCCGCATCGACCAACCGTCTCGCTCGCTCGTAGTGATCGGCAACGGTGCCCGCGTTGGTCTCGCGAGCGAATCGTTCGGCACCCATCCGCTTCGGTCGCAGTCGCTCGATCTTTGCGTCGACCTCATCGCGGTCGCGACCGATCAGCACGGTCGACAGATGTGAAACCGCTACCTCGTCGATGTCGCGGCCGATCTCGGCACAGTGCCCCGCCAACACGGCGACCTTCCTCGCCACCACGTCGGGCTCGCCGAACAAGTTGCATCCATCCGCGTAGCGCGCCGCCAGCGGCAATGTGCGACGCTCACCCGAGCCGCCGACGATGATCGGCACGTGGCTTTGGACGGGTCTCGGATAGCACATCGCTTCGGCGATCGTGATCGTCGTGCCGGCAAAGCTCGGCGATCCCTTGCCCCACAGCAGCGGCAGCGCTTGCAATGTGTCTTCAAGGTACGCATACCGTTTGTCGACCGACGGGAACTCGATGCCCGCAGCCGAGTATTCCTGCGCGAACCATCCGACACCGAGGCCGCACATCGCTCGACCACCCGACAGCACGTCGATAGTTGCGATCTGCTTGGCCAGGGCAACCGGTTGATGGCGAAATGCCGGCGAGACCAGCACACCGAGCCGTACACGTTCGGTGGCAGCCGCCAGCCAGGACAACGCCATGTATGGCTCCGGGATGTCGGACCAGGCGGGGCCGATCTGGGGGATCTGACGGAGGTGATCCATCATCCAGATGTGGTCGACACCTACAGCCTCTGCTTGCGCTGCGATCGAACGCAGATGCTCGGGAAGAGCTTCGCGTCCGCCAGGCCAATCGAAGCTCGACAGGTGAAGGCCGACGCTGACACCGCTTGGGCTCGACCGCGCCGGCTCACTCGCGGGAACGCTCGCAGGTCGCTTGTGCGCCAGCGCCGCTGGGACCACCACAACCGGTTCGGGCGTCAGCAACTCGTCCCACGGCTCGGCGATGACGGCGTCGCGGATCGCCGGCCATCGACGGAGTTGGTTGCTGATTACATCAGCGGGAACCGCTACCTCGCGCGCAACGTTGCGTCGCCGGCATTCGGCCACGGCCGTGTCGAACAACACAGCGACGCACGGCATGCGCGCGGTGCGAGCCAACTCCCGCCATCCGGCGCGTTGGTCGGCGTCGAAGCCCAGGGTGTCGATCACGGTTGTCAGCCGGCGGCGTACCCTACTGGCCACGATCTGACCGAGCACAGCAAACGCGTCGGCTGATGCCCGCAGATCGTGTTCGCCCTCACCAACCACAGCGCGCAGCGCATCGCTGGAAACGATCTGGGTATCCGCGAAGTGCTCAACTGCCCAGGAGGACTTGCCTGCGGCGACCGGGCCGATCAAAACGACCAGGCACGGAGACGGGATCTGGACGGGCTCGCCGATCAGACCAGGCTAGATCTCAGACCAGTTGCAGCCAGCTCAGGCGGGAACGAGTTCGCGACGATCGACTTCGGGACGAAGCACGTCGTTGCTCAACCGGAATCCGACACCGCGGACGGTGTGGATGAAGCGCAGTTCCGGAGCACGCAGCTGGAGCTTGCGGCGCAGGTTGGACAAGTGGACGTCGACCACGTGCGTGTCGCCGACCCAGTTCGGTCCCCACACCTCTTCGAGCAGTTGCGTGCGTGCGCAGACTTCGGACGGCCGGCGGCAGAGCTGCTCGAACAGAGCGAACTCGATGCGTGTGACGGGGATGTCGTGACCGCGAACGTGGATCTCTTTACGACCGACGTCGACCGTCAATGGACCGAGCGTGATGACCGATGCGTGGATCGGGTCCCAACCGGAGTGCAGGTGACGGGGACGGCGCAACAGTGCCTGACAGCGAGCAGCCAGTTCGTCGGGGTTCACCGGAGTGGACACCACGTCGTCGGCCCCGGCGCGCAGTGCCCGAATGCGCATGTTGTCGGCATCGGGGGGAGCGATGCCGACAACATACGAATCCGTGAGAACACGCATCGTGTCGAACAAGCTGCCGCCGTGCGGGCTTGGCAGTTGCAGATCGACCATGACTACATCTGGACAAAAGGAGGTGGCAAGCGTCAGCGCCGCGGGTCCCTCGGTCGTTGCACTGACAGAGAATCCCCGAGTGCGCAACGCAGCAGAGGCAACGCGCCGCAACATCGCGTCGCTGACTGCCAGCAGCACACGTGGTGCCAGTTGTGCATCCGGTTCCATTAGATCTATCTTCCGCCTCGTGGTCTGTCGGTGGATAACCACCCCGAACGTCCAATCCCTACAGAGGAGTTATCGGCAGGCAACGGCCCAGCTGAAGGACGGATTTGAAAGAATCAACGGAACGTCTGGTGCTGCGAGGCGAGGTGGCGGCGCGTCGACCGATCGACGCCCGTGAGCGCGATTCGATCGAACGGTTCCTCGTCGCCTTCGACGCCCTCGAGCACCCCTTCGACGAGGATGCCTCACCGACCCACGTGACTGCTTCGGCGATCATCACCGGCGAAAATGGTGTTGTGCTGCACCTCCACAAGCGGCTGTCGATGTGGCTGCAGCCCGGCGGGCACATAGATCCCGTCGAGACACCCTGGCAGGGGGCGTTGCGCGAGGCGCGCGAAGAGACCGGGCTGCCCGTCGAGGCTGGGCCCGAGCCGGGGCGTCTCGTGCACGTTGACGTGCACCCCGGCCCTCGCGGCCACACTCACCTCGACGTCCGCTACCACGTCGGGGCACCTCCCGTTGAGCCGTCGCCGCCGGAAGGGGAGAGCCAGGACGTGCGCTGGTTCTCCTGGCAGCAGGCCATCGCGATGGCCGAGCCGGGCCTCGAAGGCGTGCTGCGGGCGACGCAGCCGGGCAGGCCGGTCATTCGTCAGGCCAACGTTGGAGATGCACCGGGCTGCGCCAGGGTGTACATGCGATCCAAGGCGTTCGCGATGGCGGAGGTGCCGGAACCGCACACCGAGGCGGAGGTGGCCGAGTGGATGGCCGCGGTCGCCATCCCGACGATGGACGTGTGGGTCGCCGACCTCGATGGTGTGGTGGCCGGGCAGTTCATGCTGGAACCGGGTTGGCTGCATCACCTGTACATCGACCCGTCGTGGATGGGTCGCGGTCTCGGCGACGAGCTCATGAGCGTCGTCAGGCAACGTCAACCGGGTGACCTCCAACTGTGGGCGTTCCAGACCAACGGGCCGGCGCGGCGGTTCTACGAGCGTCACGGCTTCAAGGCGATCGAGCTCACCGATGGTTCGGGTAACGAGGAGCGTTGGCCGGACGTGCGCTACGCCGGCTAGACGTCTACGTCTACGGCCACCTCTAAAGCCACCTTGGCTGCCAGCAGCAATGGAACACGCGGCTACGGTTTCCACAATGACCACGATGGCTGAGGTCGCCAAACACGCGGGCGTGGGGATCGGCACGGTTTCGCGCGTGCTCAGCGGCAGCCCGAAGGTCAGCGACAACACCCGCACCAAGGTGCAGACCTCGGCGGAGCTACTCGGCTATCAACGCCCCCAAAAAACAACGGCTCAACAGGGCAAGGGCGGGCGATTGATCGGCGTGCTGGTCCCGTTCTTCGACGAGAAATCGTCGTTTCAACGACTCCGCGGCATCGTCTCCCGGCTCGCACCGCACGGCTGCGAAGTGGTGTTGCACAACATCGAGTCGCCGGCCCAAGCCCGAACGAAGCTTGTGGAACTTCCACGCAGTCTGATCTTCGACGGCCTGATCGTGATCTCGCTGCCGCTGGTCGGCGACGAGGGGGAGCGGTTGGTCAATGCGAGATTTCCCACGGTGTTGCTCGACACTTCGTATGCGGGTCTGCCGAGCGTGTGCATCGATGACCGTGCCGGCGGTGCGCTTGCCACGCGGCACCTCATCTCACTCGGCCACACGCGCATCGCCTTCGTCAGCGAGCCTCCCCACAACGCTTTCGGGTTCATCGCCGGCGCTCGCCGCGAGGAGGGGTTCCGGGCCACGATGGCCGAGGCCGGCTTACCCGTGCTCTCCTCGTTGATCCGATATGGGGCCTACCTGCACTCGGCCGCCCGGCAGATGGCCACCGAACTGTTGTCGCTGCCCGAGCGACCGACGGCGATCGTGGCGGCGTCCGACGTGCAGGCCGTAGGCTGTCTCGAAGCGGCGACACATCTGGGGATCAACGTCCCGGAGGAGTTGTCGGTCGTGGGGTATGACGACATAGATCTGGCAGGCCTCATGGGTCTGTCAACGGTGCGTCAACCACTGATCCACTCAGGAGAACGAGGCGCAGACCTCGTGCTCGAAGCAATGTCGATGCGTAATCGCCAACCGAACACCGAGATGCTCGAGTTGGAACTGGTTGTGCGGGCAACCACGGCAGCAGTGAAACGAAAGGGAGCACGATGACCACGACCGAGCGCGATACGAACCTGTGGTGGAAGGACGCCGTCGTCTATCAGCTCTACCCACGATCCTTTGCCGACGCGAACGGCGACGGCATCGGCGACTTCGAGGGCATTCGCAGCCACCTCGACTACCTGCGCGACCTCGGCATCGATGCAATCTGGTTGTCGCCGTGCTTCCCGTCGCCGCAACGCGACCATGGGTACGACGTTGCCGACTACTTCGACGTCGAGCCCATGTACGGGACGCTCGACGACTTCGATCGGCTGATTGCTGACGCGAAGGAACGCTCGATCCGCATCATGCTCGACATCGTTCCCAACCACTGCAGCTCCGAGCACGCCTGGTTCAAAGCGGCAGTGCACGCCGCGCCGGGCTCACCAGAGCGCGAACGCTACTGGTTTCGCGATGGCAAAGGACCCAATGGCAGCGAGCCTCCCAACAACTGGCGGGCCATATTCGGCGGGCCGGCGTGGACACGCGTGACCGAAGCCGATGGGAGACCGGGGCAGTGGTACCTGCACACCTTCACGCCATGGCAACCCGACTTCAACTGGTACAACGACGACGTCATCGACTACTTCGATCGCATGCTCCTCTTCTGGTTCGACCGCGGAGTCGAGGGGATTCGCGTCGACGCCGTACCGGTGCTGGGCAAGCACCCTGAGCTACCGGACGCGCTGCCGGCGCCGCCCGGCCTCACCGATGGCCAGACCTGGCGCTTCAACAAGCACGCCCACTTCTACCCGACCGCACACGACGTGTGGAAGCGATGGCGCAGATTGATCAACGACTACGAGTCGTCTCACCCCGGGCGGCAACTCGTGACGATCAGCGAGTCGTACGGCCCGCCGGTCGAGCTGCTCAAGTACATGCAGGGTGACGAGTTCCATCAGTCGTTCGCGTTCGACCTGATGCTGGTCACCTGGTTGGCAAAACCGATCAAGGAAGCGATCACCAACTCGCTCGACATGCTCGCGTCCGTCGGAGGAGCACCGGCGTGGACGCTGAACAACCACGACACGCAACGCATCGTGACCCGGCTCGGCCGACTCAACTCCAACGATCCGGCGGCGTTCACAGGCAGCAACTTGGTCTACGTCGACGCCCCGATCGATCTCGCGCTCGGCCGCCGTCGCGCTCGCGCGGCGATCACCCAGGCGGCGGCGCTGCCGGGTGCGCTGTACCTCTACCAGGGTGAGGAGCTCGGCCTCGAAGAGATGCTCGACATGCCCGACGACGCGCGCGAAGACCCGTTGTTCATCAACACCAACGGCAAGGAGTTGGGTCGCGACGGTTGCCGCGTGCCGCTGCCGTGGACCACCGATGGGGCGACGTCGTTCGGTTTCTCACCCGTTTCGGTGAAGCCATGGCTCCCGCAACCGAGGGACTTCGGCGAGCAGTCCGCCGCTGTTCAGGCCGCGGACCCGCACTCCATGTTGGCGTGGTACCGATCGCTGTTGGCTCACCGGCCACTGCTTTCCGGTGATTTGAAATGGGTCGACCTCGACTTGCCTGAGTGCCTCGCATTCGCACGCGACGGCACGTTGATCGTCACAAATGTCGGCCAGGAAGCGGTGGAATTGCCGGCCGATCTGGTGGCCGGGCGAAGCGTGATCCTGGCATCGCATCCAGAGACTAGCGCCACGTACCTGCCGTCCGATACGTGCGTATGGTTGTCGCCCGCTCACTGAGAGCGAGCAGTTTCGTGGAAAGCTTGATCAAGATTCCATCAAGTTTCCATCAAGAAATTGTCAAGGCAGAGTCAGGGCGCTGCCGGTTATCCCTTGACTGAACCGGCCAGCAGACCGCGAACGAAGTAGCGCTGCAGCGAGAAGAACACCACCAGCGGCAGAACCATCGAGACGAAGGCCGCAGCGGTCAGGAGGTGCCACGACTGGCCGCGCGAGCCCGACACCTCGACCAGCTTGGCGATCAGTGGCAGGTTGTTGGAGCCGCCGAAGATACGACCGATGAGCAGATCGTTCCAGATGTAGACGAACTGGAAGATGCACAACGACGCAATGGCCGGAACCGACAACGGCACGACCAGTTTGCGGAAGATGTCGAGGTGGCTGGCGCCGTCGACGCGCGCTGCCTCGATGATCTCGCGCGGCAGCGAGGACACGAAGTTCTTCAGGATGAATATGCAGAATGGCATGCCGAAGCACGTGTGAGCGATCCAGATCGGCACGACCGAGTTGTTCAAGTTGAGGTCGGGGAAGATGGTGAACGTGCCGATGTGTGCGCCGCCGTTGAAGAGCCGGCTGAGTGTCACCAGCGACATCTGTAGCGGCACCACGAGCATGGCGATGACTGCAACGAACAGCCAGTCGCGGCCCTTGAACTCCATCCACGAGAATGCGTACGCGGCCAGCAAGGCGATTCCGACCGAGATGATCGTGGCCGGGACCGTGATGCGAATGGAGTTGAGGAAGAAGTGCGACAGGTTGTCGCCGCCACTGCTGCTTCCCAGCACGCTCTTGTAGTTGTCGAAGGTGAAGTGCGGATTCCACAGGAACGTCCACCAACCGGTGGTCTTGACTGCGACCTCGGATCGGAACGACGACACGAACACGCCGAAGGTGGGGATCGTCCACAGAAACACCAGCAC
>JANPGV010000051.1:0-13234 GCA_031424145.1 Ilumatobacteraceae bacterium | reverse complement strand
CCACCGGCCGCGAACACACCTTTCAGCAGCGGCTCGCTTACCTTCGGGATCGAGAGGTCCAGCCACTTCGTCTCGGCGGCCGGCGCCGACGGTGGTGCGGTCGTCGGGACCGGCGAACCCCCCGAAGGAACGAGCCGGGCGCTGGCGAAGATCGCCTGAGGCGGTAACGAGACGCCTCGGGGCACGGTCGTCACGAGCGTCAGGGTCCGCACCCCGGCGACCTTGATGCTCTCGGACACAGGTACCGCATCTAGGGCGACATCCAACCCACCCGCCGCATCCAGCAACGGTGTTCCGTCGCCCAACACATTGAAACGAACGTCCACGGGAGTCCCCCCATCGCCGATCACCAGATCGAACTCAAACGTCGCGTACTGACCGCCAATGTCGTAGCTGACCTGCGCGTCCCTTCCAGACACAGGTTGCAACGCGACCCCCTGAACGACATCTTTGCCGCCGGCCGCGAACACACCTGTCAGTGGCTTCTCGCTGGAATCCGTCGGACTCAACCCCTCCAGCCACTTCGTCGCCTCCGCAGGTTGCGGTGGGCCTGCTGGAACTGAGGACGCACCAGACGTCGAAGACTGCTCGAGTGTCGTCGGCGTCGACCCGGAAGTTGTCCCGGCTTGCGTCGTGCCGCCCGCACCTCCGCGACCGAGCCCAGTGTCAGTTGATAGGACCGTCTGTGGTGTTCGATTGGCGTGGATCACGACAAACGCGATGCCGACGATCGTCGATAACACGAGCGCGATCGCGGCAATCTTCAGGACGATCGAATGCTGAGGCGACCGCGAGCCAGGTTGAGCGACGTCACCGACGGCGATTTGTTGCAGGGTTGCGGCCCACGCACTTGCCGACGCTGGCCTTGCAGGTGGCGGATTGCCAAGGACCGTCAGCATGTGTGCGGCCAGCAGCTTCTGGTCGGTCGCGGGACGGTTCGTTGCTGCGGTGATCCGGTCGGCCATCGTCTTCGGGTCGTGTGGTTGGGGTTTTTCGCCCGTGATCGCGTGGTACGCGGTTGCGGCGAGTGCATAGAGGTCGCTGCCGGCCCCCATCATTCTTGGGTTGTCCCGAGTCCACGGGTCGCAATATTCGGGAGTGAACATCTGCACGGTCGGCGAGTTGTCACCGTCGTAGCGGAGGAGGCCGCAGTCGACGAGGATCGCACCATTGAGTTCGTTGATGATGATGTTGGCGGGTTTGACATCGTGATGAAAAAGTGCGATGCCACCGGTCTGGTCGCCGGAATGCAGGTGGTCGATCGCTGCGGCGATCTCTGCGATCCAACCCACTCTTGCAGCGAGGTTGCCGTCGCCTGTTTTGATTCTGGCGGCGAGGCTCCGGCCGTCGACCCAATCCATCAACAGGAAGTAGCAAGTCTTGCCGGGGTCCGGGAAACCCGTTCTCGTTCCGCCTCCATGAACGTCCCACCCGAGGAAAATGCGGTGATACTTGACTAGATGTGGATGTGTGACGCGTTCAAGTAAGCGGAGCTGGTCATCCCATAGTCTGCGGACTTTCTCGTCGGGCCATGACATGTCAGCACCGTCGGGACGATCCAATCGTTTGACGGCGTACAGCAGTTGACGGTCGAAGCGCCCACGATACGCGGCCTGCCAAACGGTTCCCTCGCCGCCACCGACCGACCGGTCGGGATGGAGCAACTCGTAAGCGTCGGGCTCATCAACCGGGCCGACGAAGACACGCCCGCGAACTTTGTCGCCGTTGCCCACCGGTACCTTCGGTACGGCTCCACCGACGGTTGGTTGTTCGTCGTCGCCAGGTGCTGTCATGTGCCTACTCCCCAGGATCGTCGGGTGGAAGGTCATCGAGCGTGACTGCGCCCGCGGCGTATGCCCGGCGACACAATTCGTCTTTCGCGTCCGGCGTTCCCATACCTGGCAGACCGAGGTCAAAGTGTCTGTTGCACAACTTCAGCATCAAGTTCTCCAAGTAGTGCTTGCTGACGTTCAACCGCTTCGCCGCTTCGGCATACTGCAGCGGTCGCCGATCGCCGCGGCCGCGGAGCAAGTCCTCGCAGAACACGGCCACGATCTCGCGTTCGCGACGCGTCGCGAATCTGACCCGCAACCGTGTTGCCGGGGACGTGTGAGTGTCGGCTTCGCTTTCGGTTGCGTCAGTTGATGGCAACACCTCGTCACAGACGACCGTCACTTCGTAACGTCGGATCTCGCCGTCGAGCACGACCCGGAACGCACCAGGTGCCGGCCACACCTCGTCGCTCCCCGGATTCAACACGAAACCCGGGCCAGAACGCGGATAAATGTACAGCGGGTTCACCTTTGACTCATTTCGTACCCGCACCCGACCATCGACGAGACTCAAGCGGCCGGTGTGGCGAGAAACGGCGATATCTGCTGGTTCGAGCGTCCCAGTTCCCATCGGGATCTCGGCTCGAGTCGAGCGACCGAAACAGAGCTCCTCGCCTTCATGCAGGAGCCAAGTCCGATCCCCGAAACTGACCGTCGCGTGAACGGGTGCCATCGCGGCATTGTTCCACTACTTGCGCTCGATTGGAACGGGTAGGGCTACCTCTCGAACGGCGCCTCGCGCGTTTCTACCATCAGGGTTCGAAGTCGCCGCGTCGGACGATCGATGCCGACAGGATTCACATGACCACCGAGCGCAATTCTTCCCTACTCGCAAACGTCCGCTTAATGATCCCGCTCGGCTTGCTCGCTGTCTGTATCGCATTTTTCAATCTGCTGCCAATGGTGGACGCGACGCCCTCGACCACGTACTGGGTCGAGGCAACAATGCCGCTCGACAACCTGGCGACACCGAACGCCACAGCCGACGTGGTGCGACACGCACTCGCGTCTGCAAGCTCTCTCGTCGGTTCGACAGCTTTCGACAAACCGATCCAGATCTGCGATCGGTTCGTTGCAAGGCTCTACGGCTACAGCGCGAGCGGTGAGGACTCGGCGTACGTCCATTACGTAGACCTCCGCAACCGCGGTCTCATCCACGTAACACCGCATCCGCCGGCGGGTGCACTCGTCTTCTTCGGACCGGCAGCACCAAATGGTTTCTACGGTCACGTGATGATTTCACGAGGCGACGGCACTGCCTTCTCGAACGCCGTCACCGGCGCGATCGGGATCACCACGATCGCCTTCATGACCCTCAATTCCGGCCCTTACCTCGGTTGGGCCGATGGGCCCACCGCCTTCCCCCTCGGTGTCTAGTACCAGCACCTCCGGACATCAGCGGTGCGATGAGGCTGATCTGGATAGGAAGTTGAGGTATCGCGCCGCCGACGAGAACCAGGTGTAGGCCTGCCTCTGGTTTGCGGCAGGGCGATGCCTGAAGATCGCTGTGTCGGCTGCATTGAACAGAAAGAGGTACTGACATGCAGATCAATGTCACGAGAACTGCGGTCGTGCGGTCCAGGTGGGCTGCACTGGCTATGGCGATGCTCTTCGCAACGGCGAGCTCGGGTTGTTCGACCGCATCTGGCGTAACGGAGACGTCTTCATCGAGAGGAGCGACAACATCGACACCCGAGGAGGCGACCGCGTCGACCCCTGATCAAACGTCCACGTCGACAACCGAGGAAACGACCACCCCTGGCGCACTCACGACCAAAGCGCCAATCGTCGCCGGGGACACGACGACGCTCTACTACTTTGACCACGTCTCGAATAGTCCGCTGGCCACCATTGGTCCGCTCCCAGAACCGGACCACTTTCTCCTGAGTCCCGACGGCCGCTACGCGGCAGTCGAACATTCAGGAGACGCCCTTCGCAAGGCCCGTCTCGAGATCGTCGCGACGGATACCGGAACGTCCGTCGTGTCAGTGGACGTTGATTCTGACGGTGTCACTGCTTGGGCTTGGTCGCCCGATAGCACTGCGGTCTTGGCGGCTCCGCGCTCCGGCACCACCGGGTCGTGGGTCGTGTATCGGATCGACGGGACGTCGCATTCGTTGGCGGCCGACGCAGTGTGCACGGACCCGCGACTCGCGCCTCTTTGGGTCCGAGGGCAATCGGGAGACTCCGTGTTGCAGTACCGGGAATGCGGTACCGGCACTCCGGCGACGGTCGAAGACGCGGTACAACTGATCACCTCGAAAGGCGAACCGGTCTCTGTCCTGTCTTATATGGACCTCGGGTCAATCCATCTCGGCCCGCAAGGCCAAGCGCAGTACGCGGGGAGTACGGGTCGCTACGACCTCGCCAGTGGACAGTTCATCCCGTTCGACGGGCCATTCGGCAACAATTTCGACCACCTACTCCCCTGCGGGCGCTTGGCAACGCTCAAAACGTCGGAATCAACGTCAGGCGGCCAGGTGACATACGGTCTCTACGACAGTGACTCGGCGACGATCACGCCAGTCGATGTGAAGGTCGACAGCCAGCACTGCCCGATCGCATCGAACAAAGGGACCCTCGTCGCATTCGAGTCGACCGATGGGGTTCGTGTCGTCGATCTCGCCACGGGCAATCAGACCCCGATTGCACGTGAGGGCTACCCGATCGCATGGTCCAAGGACGACAGCAAGGTCTTGGTCCAGGGCAATGGGACCTTCGTCATCGCGGCCGATGGCTCGGGAGGCGAGGCGGCAAGTATCGCGCTCCAGGAATTCTGCAGGGCCGGGAACACCGGCACTGTCATAACGGTCGCCGGCGAACAATCCAGCTTCCTCCCGGTAGATCTCCTTGCCTACGACATTGCCACCGATAGCGCTAAGTCGATCGGGAAAGGGCTGCTCGATTCCGACGTCTGCGAGGCGAGCAGTGACGGCAACTTGCTCGTGATGGGTCACACGGTGATCGATCTCGCTGGAGGACGTTCTGCAATCGTGACCGCCCCGCTGATCGCTCCTCTGGACGCTCACCTGCATCTGCGGGGGGCGGCGTTCGTCGACTCGATCTCCCATATATCGGTGTGAATCGGATCAGCATTGACCGAATCTCCTGGCGTTTCTACGACACTGTCCGGGGCCGACGGCATGGATACCCCACCGCGCGGGTCCGGCGCCCCATCCGTGATTCC
Organism: Ilumatobacteraceae bacterium; assembly: GCA_031424145.1. Lineage (GTDB taxonomy): Bacteria > Actinomycetota > Acidimicrobiia > Acidimicrobiales > Ilumatobacteraceae > JAENVT01. The sequence continues at coordinate 8,215 of JANPGV010000051.1, read as the reverse complement.
GCTCGCCGGTAGGTCACTCTGTTCGTTTGAACTGGAAGATGGCCACGGCCAACATCGCCAGGCCGAGAGCCAGCACGATCCCCACCTCGACGAGCGAAGGCACACGCCAGCCCCACCAGGTGACGCCGGGGGCAAGCCTGCGCCGGGCGGCATCGGAGATGTCGAGGTGCTCGAACACCAGCCGCCGCATCGGGTCGACGGCGTAGGTCAGCGGGTTGCTGCGGTTGAGCACGCGCAGCCAGGTGGGCAAGCCCGAGACGGGGTACAGCGCGCCGGACAGGAAGATCATCGGGAACACGAACAACTGCACCACGCTCGTGAAGGTCTGAGCCCGCTTGATGCCGGTGGCGACCATCACACCAAAGGCGGTGACCGTGAAAGCGATGAGCAGCTCCAGGCCCAAGATGCCGAAGAGGAGGATCGGGTCGTAGGGCACGTGCACGACACCGGCCAGGGCCAGCACGATCACACCCTGGGTCCCCGCGATCGTCGTGCCGCCCAAGCACTTGCCGGCCACGATCGACCACCGGCTGACCGGCGCAACCATCATCTCCCGCATGAACCCCAGCTCGCGGTCCCACACCAGGGACGCCGCGCTGAAGATCGCGCTGTACACCAGCGCCATGCAGAGGATCCCGGGAAACATGAACGTGGTCAGGTCCACGCCATCGGTGGACCCCGCCGACAGCGACTGCAGCCCGGGCCCGAGGACGAACAGGAACAGCAGCGGCTGGAGCAGCCACGTCAGTATCATCCGGGGGTCGTCGGCGAAGCGGATCAGGTCGCGCCGCCAAACGACGCGCAGCGCCCGGACCTCTGACCGCCACGAGCGCTCGGGCACCCGGACGGCGGTGACCTCCGCAATCGTGGCACTCATCGGCCGGCCTTCACCACGACGCGCGCCATCGCGCGGTTGCGCTCGGCAGGCGACGCCGTTTCGGCGTCCCGGATCGTCGAGCCCGTGTAGCACATGAAGACGTCGTCCATCGTCGGTCGCGACACCGTGACGGACGTGATGCCTACGCCGAGCTCGGCGAACAGCCGGGGCACGAACGCCTCACCCGAGGCGACGTGGAACGTCACCGCGCCCTCGGCGACCGTCGCATCGATGCCGAAGCGATCGCGCAGCGCGGCCATGGCGGTTTCGTCGTCGACCGTACCCAGCACCACGCGGTCGGCGCCCACGCTGGCCTTGAGCGCCTCGGGCGTGTCCAGCACGACGATCTCCCCCCGATCCATGATCGCGACGCGATCGCAGAACTCCGCCTCCTCCATGTAGTGCGTCGTCATGAAGATCGTCGTGCCTTCGGCCTCCTGCAGCGCGCGGATGTAGCGCCAGATCGCGCTGCGGGTCTGGGGGTCGAGGCCGATGGTCGGCTCGTCGAGGAACAGCACTCGCGGCGAGTGCATGAGGCCGCGCGCGATCTCCAGGCGCCGTCGCATGCCGCCGGAGTAGGTATGGACCTTCTGGTCACGGCGGTCCCAGAGGTCGACCATTTCGAGCATCTGACGCATCCGGGCCGGGACGGCACCGGCGTCGATGCCGTAGAGCTCGGCGTGGAAGCGGAGGTTCTGCTCGGCGGTGAGGTAGCCGTCGAGCGTCGGGTCCTGGAACACGAGACCGATGTGCCGGCGGACATCATCGCGTTCGCGGGTGACGTCGAAGCCGCTCACGCGGGCGGTGCCTGAGGTGGGCCGCGCCAGCGTGCAGAGCATGTTGATCGTCGTGCTCTTGCCGGCGCCGTTGGGGCCGAGGAAGCCGAAGATCTCGCCGGGAGCGACGGTGAGCGAGACGCCGCGGACGGCCTCGATCTCGCCGTAGGTCTTGACGAGGGCCTCGACCTCGATAGCGGCTGGCGTGGAGGGGTTCATGACGCAACTCATCACGCGCATTAACAGCACGCGAAGGGTCCTTGCGGCAAGCCCCCCACCTTGCAGTACTGTGTGGTTGGCGGGGGATGTTGCGAAAATGTCCGGCGCCCACGAGGACCGAAGGTGGGCAGCGCTCAAGTCACGGATTTCTCAGTGCGCCCGGAGGGACTCGAACCCCCAACCTTCTGATCCGAAGTCAGAAGCTCTATCCATTGAGCTACGAACGCGCGACTGACGATCGTAGTCGGTCGTTCATCTGCCGCCAGCCCTCCGTGAGCTCCGCATGTGGACTGGCATCGCCTGATGAGGCATGATGGGGCCGCGCGCCACAGCGGCGTCGATTGCGAGGGGGCATTACCGTGAAGATCACCGTCACCGTCAACGGTACGAGTCACGAGAGCGACGTCGAGCCGCGCACGCTGCTCGTCCACTACGTGCGCGAAACACTCGGTCTTACCGGCACCAACGTCGGCTGCGACACCTCGTCGTGCGGCGCGTGCAGCCTGCATGTCAACGGCGAGGCCGTGAAGAGTTGCACGATGCTTGCAGTGCAGGCAGACGGCACCGAGATCTTGACCATCGAGGGTCTCGCCCAGAATGGCGAGATGCACCCGATGCAAAAGGCTTTCATGGAGAACCACGGCCTCCAGTGCGGGTACTGCACGCCGGGCATGGTGATGGCGGCCACCAGCTTCTTGAAGGAGAACCCGAGCCCGACCGAGCGCGAAGTGCGCATCGGCCTCGAAGGCAACCTGTGCCGCTGCACGGGCTATCACAACATCGTCCAGGCCGTGCTGGCCTGCGCTGCAGGAGCAACCAAGTGATTCCCGCCGCCTTCGACTACGTCCGTGCCGGTTCCGCCGAAGAAGCCATCCGGCTGATCGGTGAACACGGCGACGACGCCAAGTTCCTCGCCGGCGGGCACAGCCTGCTGCCGCTGATGAAGTTGCGTCTTGCCCAACCGAGCGTGTTGGTCGACATCGGTCGCATCAGCGACCTGTCGTACATCCGCGACGCCGGTGACCACATCGCCATCGGCGCGCTGACTCGCCACATGGATCTGGAGACGAGCCCGGTACTGGCCGAGCACGTGCCGCTGCTGGCTCATGCCGCCGGTTATGTCGGCGATCCGCAGGTGCGTCATCGCGGCACCATCGGCGGCTCGATCGCCCACAGCGACCCCGCCTCGGACCTGCCCGCCACAACACTGGCGCTGGGCGCGACGTACATCGCTCAGGGCCCGAACGGCACCCGCGAGATCGCGGCCGGTGACTTCTTCCAGGGCTTCCTCGAGACCGCGTTGGCGGCCGACGAGATGCTGACCGAGATTCGAGTTCCGAAGATGCAGGGTGCGGGATGGAACTTCCAGAAGTTCAACCGCCGCGCCCAGGACTGGGCAATCGTCGGTGTTGCGGCGTGGCGACGCAACGGTGACAGCGGGGTGGGCCTGGTCAACATGGGCTCGACACCGATCCTGGCCATCAGCGTCTCTAACGCGTTGTCGCAGGGCGCATCGGTCGCCGATGCCGCGCAACTGGCCGCGGAAGACGCCGAGCCGCAGAGCGATCTCAACGCCAGCCCCGAGTATCGGGTCCACCTGGCCAAGGTGCTCGTACGGCGTGCTCTCGAGGCCTGCTGACCTCGCTTCGCCGGCTCCTATCGCTAGCCTGCTAGGCCATGTCCGTCCTGGCCGATCAACCAAGACTCGACCAGCGGGTAGCTCTCGGCGACGTCGTTCCGATCGACTATCTGGCCTGGGTGCGACGTACGACCCTGACGGTGTTCTGCGTCTACGCGGTCGTCTGGACACGCGATAACGGGATCCTCTGGGACCGCTTGAGCATCGCCCGTGCAGCGGCCGTGTTCCTGGCTTGTGCTTTCGTCGGCCGGCCGGCGCGGCAGTGGGGGGTCCTGGGAATCGACTTGTTGCTGTACTGCGCGATGTGGTTCGCGTACGAGACGACCCGCGGCGCCGCGGACGGCAGGATCTTCGGTATCAAGTTCCCCCTGCAGGTGCAGTCGGTACGCAACATCGATCGGGCCATGTTCTTCGGCAACGATCCCAACACGGTCCTGCAGCAGCACTTCTGGAAGTCGACGGTGCACTGGTGGGACAAGGTCGCATCGCTGACCTACTTCAGCCATTTCATCTTCGTTCCCATCGTCATGGGCGCGCTGTGGGCGACGTCGCATCGCCAGTGGGCCAGGTTCATGAAACGCTTCGCCACGGTCCTGGGTGTGGCTTGCCTGATGTTCATCGTGATGCCTACGGCACCGCCGTGGATGGCCTCGAAGCAGTATCACCTCTTGCCGCCGCTGACGCGCAGCGCCGGCAGAGGGTTCACCGCGATGGGCCTGCGTGCCGCCGCCAACAGCTGGAAGAACGCTCTCGACTGGGGCAACGCGGTCGCAGCGATGCCTTCGCTGCACGCATCGTTCGCGCTGATCGTGCCGGCATTCTTCCTTCCGTGGATCAAGCCGAAGTGGCTCAAAGCTGTGGTACTGCTCTTCCCCGTCCTCATGCTGACCTCGCTCGTGTACCTGGCCGAACATTGGGTGATCGACGGGTTGGTCGGCTGGGCGATCGTCGGTGGTTCGTTCTGGTTCTGGAACTGGTTCGAGGATCGACGACGACGCGCCAGAGCGCAACGCTCGACGGATGCGCTGGCCACAGTGACCACGATGACAGCGCTCAACGCCTAGTGATGAACCCGCCATCGTATCTCCTCGATCTCAGCTTCCTGATCGCGCTCGCTGACAGTGCCGACCTCAATCACGACGACGCCGAGGCCATCTACCGAAGTCTCCTCGACGACTTCGTCGAACAACGCTGCTTGCTGGTCGCTCGCGCCGATCATCTCGAGGTGGTGGCCAACGCCGACCTGTTCGCGGCGATCGACAAGTTGCACGTCGCCCGGCAGCACCGCAACGCCGCCGCCGAGATCGCCGAGAAAACAGGCGTCGACCTCGACCGGGCGATCACGCTGGTCTTGATCCGGCGATTCCGGATCCGCAAGGTCGCAAGCTTCGACGAAAGCCTCGCCCGGTACGACATCGAAGTGATCACACCCCCCTCAGATCCCCCTACGGATCTCCCCTCCGATCCCCCGTCGAACATTGTTGCTCGAGACGCACCCAGCATGTCGGCAGCGACAAAGTTGGGGCCGGAGGCGAGCTAGCTAGCTCTCGAACTGCACGGAGGCTCGCGCCTCGATCCACGGACGTACGACGCCGGCACGGATCTCTTCGTGTCTGGGGTGCTTGTCGTACACGCGCCAGTCGTCGACGCTGTCGAATTCGGCAACGATCCCGAAGTCGAAGTTCTGCATGTCGCTGGCGCTCACATCGCTGCCACACCGATACGACTTCACCTCGGGCAGTCGCGAGACGAATTCGAGAAGTTCAGCCTTGACTGTGGCGACATGGCCGGGCGGGATGCCCTGCTTCCAGCGGAACGCGACAACGTGAATGATCATGTCCGCGACCGTAGCGTGCCCCGCACTAACGTCGCACTCCGACAGGTGGTGAGACGAAATGGCCGTCAACAATCGTGATGACGACGACGCAATCGACGAGTTCCACCTCGACGCAATCGCCGATGCCGATCCCTACCCGTACTGGTACGACGACACCGACGAGCCCGACAGCAACCCCACGCTGGTTCGCACCGAGACCTGCGATCTGTGCATCGTCGGCGGTGGTTACACCGGTTTGTGGACGGCGATCATCGCCAAGGAGCGAGACCCGTCGCGCGACGTGGTGCTGATCGATGCGCACGAAATCGGTTCTGCGGCCAGCGGTCGCAATGGCGGCTTCATGGAGTCGAGCCTGACTCACGGCGTTGCCAACGGTCAGGAGCGGTTTCCGCAAGAGCTGCCGCTGCTCGAGGAGCTCGGCCTGCAGAACCTCAACGAGATCGAGGCAGCGATCGAGCACTACAAGATCGACTGCGATTACGAACGACCCGGTGTCATCGACGTAGCCACGACGTCGCATTCTCCGAGCTACCTCGACGAGCTGCACGAGGACTACGAACAGCTGCGAACGTTGGGCCAGAAGGTCGACTGGCTGGACGGTCCGGCAATGCGGGCGCAAGTCAACTCGGCCACGTACACCGGCGGCCTGTGGCGCAAGGACCGAGCCGCGATCGTCGACCCCGCAAGGCTGGTGTGGGGATTGAAGAGCGCGGCGATGTCGCTCGGCGTGCGGATCTACGAAGACACCAAAGCAACCGCCCTCGACAAGGACGGGGTCGGCGTGCTGATCACCACCCCTCTGGGCCGAATCAGGGCAGGCAAGGTGGCCCTGGCCACGAACGCGTTCAAGCCGCTGCTCAAGCGAATCAGCCACTATGTCGCCCCGGTCTACGACTACTGCATGGTGACCGAGCCGTTGTCGAACTCGCAGCTCGCCGATGTCGGGTGGGCGAACCGGCAGGGCCTCAGCGACATCTCCAACCAGTTCCACTACTACCGGCTGACCGAGGACAACCGCATCCTGTGGGGCGGTTACGACGCCATCTACTACTGGCGCGGCAGGATCAACACGGAGCTGGAGAGCCGGCCGGAGACATGGGCCAAGTTGAGCAAGCACTTCTTCGACACGTTCCCACAGCTGGAAGGCCTCAAGTTCACCCACGCCTGGGGAGGTGCCATCGACACATGCAGCCGCTTCTGCGTCTTCTGGGGCCAAGCGATGCAAGGCCGGGTTGCCTACGCACTCGGCTACACCGGGCTCGGTGTGGCCTCCAGTCGATTCGGGGGCGAGGTCATGCTCGACCTTCTCGACGGCAAACGCTCTCGGGCAACGCAAACGGACTTCGTCAAAGAGCGGCCGTTGCCGTTCCCACCGGAGCCGTTCAGGTTCGTCGGCATCCAGACGACGAGATGGTCGTTGAACCGCGAGGACCGAACGGGCAAACGAAATGTATGGCTGAGAACCCTCGACAAACTCGGCTTGGGCTTCGACAGCTAGCTATTAAATCGGCGGCACCACTGGGCTGGGATCGACAACGGCACCGATAGCGGTAGTCGCTATGGCAGGTTTGCCGTCTGCGGTGGTGGTGCTGTAAGTGATGCTGGTCAGCGCGCCGCCGACGATCGACACCTGTAATGGCGCATCGCCATCGCCCTCGAGACCGATGGAGCTCAGCGGCACGTTGACGAGGAGCTGCGCTGTCGTGCCATCACTGCTGGCGACGGAGACCGAGGTCGGAGCGCCCAGCGAGGCGATGGGATCGACAGAAGGTGGGTCCGAGTCATCGACTTCCCACTCACCGTTCTGGGGCATCAACCACGTGCCATCCGGGGTGATCACGTAGAAGACGAGACCGGAAGCGTTGCTGACTGCGACACGGGCGCCATCCGGCAACCGGTCGCCATCGACCGTCAACGCCACGACGCCGTCGACGGTGTTGGTCTGGTTGAAGTGGTAGCCGGCCGAGGTCGCCGCCACCGCCTGCTGTAGGAGGGCGGCACCATCGAGCGGCAACGTCGGTGCTCCGACAGCGACCGGTGCGACCGTGGTCGGAGTCGGGCTGGAACTCACCGTTGGGAGGACTCCGGCGACCGATGTGGTGGTGTTCGAGATCGCCGATCCGACTGCAGGTGAGCTGCTATCCGAACATCCGCCAAAAACGAGCAGCAGCCCGGCCCCTCCGAAGAGGAGCCGGGCTGCTTAGCCGTAGTTATCCATCGTTCCCGGTGCCCCCACCATGGTGCTTATCATGGTTGTCACCGTTGTCGTCACCGTTGTTGTCTGCGGGGATCGACGTTGACACGTTTGTCGTCGGGTTCGGCGAATCGCAACGGATCTTCTCGTCGACCGAGATCTTGATCAGGCCGTCTTCTTCGCGGACCTTGATGCGAACTCGCTCGTTGTCCGAGAACCGCACGTCGAGCTTGCCGTCTTCTTGCTTGACGTCGGCCGCAGGAGTCGTGGTGACTGCCGAAACGGACCCGTCGGTGCCGACTGTGTAGTTGATCGTCGCGGTCGACCCATCGCAGAGCAAACCCGTCCAGGTGTGCGGGCCGGCCGCAAGAGCTGCATCGATAGCGACACCCTTGATGCGGCCGAGCGAGACGCTGACCTTGGCGGAGCTGTCGCCGTCGTCGTTCGTCTCGACCTTGACAGAGATCTTCAACGTACGTGACTGATCACCCGCAGCAGTCGTGAACTTGACCGAGACGCGGGCCGACGCGCTGGACTCGTCGTCGTCGTCGCCCGTCGAATGCTCGACCGTTCCGACCTCGAATGTGATTCCGGTCGCCGGCGCGGGGGTGATTCCGATGATGTCGGGAGCAGCGTCGGTGCCACCGATGGTGAACGTGACGCTGGAGGCATT
>JANPGV010000050.1:0-19846 GCA_031424145.1 Ilumatobacteraceae bacterium | reverse complement strand
GACCGACGCGCCGGTTCCGAGGTCGTTGGCCATCTCGACGTAGAAGACCGCGAGCCGCCCGGATGCGTCGAGCCCGCCACTCATCGGCCAGAACCAGTGGCTGCAGGTCGCCGTGAGATCGCCGCCCACGTACGAGGCATCGGCCACGCTGCAGTGCGCGCCGGGCGTGACGGGACCGTGGAGGGTCGCGAAGCAGTTTCCTTCCTGCACGATGAGGGCGTTGTGGGCGAAGCCGGTCGGCGGCCGCAGCGATTGCGTGCGCGCACCCGGCGCTGCCGTGATGAACGCGTCCTGGACGGTCCACACATTGCGTCCGTCGGGCAGGGCGACGACGCGGGCAGTGTCGAAGCCGACGACATCGGCCACCTCGTTGGCGATGAAGTTGTTGAGGGCTGCCGTGTCGGTGCCAGATGCGCATTGAGTGCTGGATTCCGCGTGAGCGACGGGCGCCGCCGATGGCGTGACCAGACCCGCGGCAAGGATCGCAACAGTCAACAAGCGCGCTGTCCGGCCGCCCATCGAGCAAGGATAAGCGACTGCTGGTGAATCGTCGAAAGGGCGCCGAACTCAGGCCTTGCTGAGCGGTGAGACCTGGGTGGCCAGCTTGCGCTCGCCGGCTTCGATGGCATCGAGCAGATGGATCGAGATGTCGGCGACCTTGACTTCGGTCTCTTCGACACCGGCAGCCTTCACACCATCGTCCATCATGATGTAGCAGAACGGGCAGGCGGTGGCGACTCGTGAGGCGCCCGTCGAGATGGCCTCGCGGGCTCGCTCGTCGTTGACCTTGGTACCGATCGATTCCTCCATCCACATCCGCGCTCCACCGGCGCCGCAGCACATGCCTTTGGTGCCGTTGCGCGGCATCTCGACGACCTCGATGCCCCGGATCGACGCGACGACATTGCGCGGTGCGAGGTACACGTCGTTGTGGCGACCGAGATAGCAGGAGTCGTGGTACGTGATCCGCTCGTCGAGCGTGGCCTGGGAGACATCCAGGGTGCCCGCCTCGATCAACGATTCCAACAGCTGCGAGTGATGGACGACCTCGTAGTTCCCTCCGAGTTGCGGGTACTCGTTCTTCAACGTGTTGAAGCAGTGCGGACATTGGGTGATGATCTTGCGCACGCCCATCCCGTTGAGCATCTCGACGTTGGGCATTGCCAGCATTTGGAACAGGTACTCGTTACCGCTGCGCCGCGCCGGGTCGCCGGTGCACATCTCGCTGGGGCCGAGGATGACGACATCGATGCCGGCTCTTCGCAGCAGCTTTGCCATTGCCTGAGTGACCTTGCGGTTCTTGTCGTCGAACGACCCGGCGCAGCCGACCCAGTAGAGGTACTCGGCCGTGATCGGCTGACCGGGATCGATGACCGTGACACCGTCGAGGTTCTTGGCCCAATCGCCTCGCTCGCCCTGGTTCATGCCCCACGGGTTGCCTTGGTTCTCCATCGCCCGATACGCGTTGCCGAGCTCTGCCGGGAAGTTGCTCTCCATCAGCGACAGGTAGCGGCGCATGTCGAGGATCTTGTCGAGGATCTCGATGTTGACAGGGCAGATCTCGTCGCACGCCTTGCAACTGGTGCACGCCCACAGTTCCTCCGCGGTTATTCGCTCGAACACCGAGTTGGACGAGATGGTGATCTCGGGATCGGTGCCCAGCGGCGGACTGACATGGCCGTGCGGCGACGACGCGGCCATCACCTCGCCGACCTTCAACACGATCTCACGCGGGTCGAGCGGCTTGCCGGTGGCATGCGCCGGGCAAACGCTGGTGCAGCGGCCGCACATCGTGCACGCGTCGGTGTCGAGCAACTGCTTCCACGTGAAGTCCTCGACCACGGCCGCACCGAAGCTCTCCAACGACGTCTCGGCGAGATTGGGCATCGGCTTCATCGCGCCCTTCGGGCGCTCGCGGTCGCGTAGGTACATGTTGAGCGGCGACGTGAACATGTGCCGCAGCATGGTGATGGGCAACACGGCCAGAAAAACGATGAAGCCGACGACGTGCAGCGACCACATGATCTGGTGCCAACGAGTCAACGTGTCGAGCGCGAACCCGTTGAACAACCGGCTCAACGGGTAGCCGACGAAGCTCCACTTCTCGTAGCTCGGCGGCCCCTCCTCGGCGATGCGGAATGCCTCGGCGAAGAACCCCGAGACCCCGATGACGAAGAAGGTGCCGAGGATTGCCGCGTACTCGGGCTTGGTCTTGATGCGGATCCGGTACGGGCGCTGCACATAGCGCCGCAGGATCGCCCAGACGATGCCGACCAGGAACACCACCCCGGCCAGATCGCCGAACAGTGAGTAGGCGAGATACGTCTTGCCGTGGAGGAACTTGGCGCCCTCCGGCATCTGATGGTCGACCTCGAGCACCGTCGTCACTCCGAGCAGACCGAGGAACCCGAAGTACATCATCGAGTGCATCAGCCCGGCAGCGGGGTCGCGAAGCAGCGTGCGCATGTAGACGCCCGAACGGAAGTCGGCGAGCCGGCGACCGATGTTCTTGGTCGTGGTTCGTCGCCTGTCGGGGGCACCGCGCTCCCAGTTGCGAACCCGATCGGCGAAGACGATGGCTCCCCAGACGAGCATCACCGGGATGACGGTGTAGAACGCGACTTGCAGCGCACCTGGAATTCCGCCGAACACCTCCCGTGACGGGGAGTGTGTGTCGTGCCAATCGGTGATCTGCGGCAGGATCCCCGAAACCAGCGTGAACAGGCCGATGAAGCAGCCGATGCCGACGACGATCTGATGGGGTCTGATGCGTTTTGCGGCGATTTCGGAGGCAGGCGGCGTGTGATCCGAGTGCGTAGTCATGGCAGGTCAGACCCTAGTTGCACGGTGTTGGAGTTTGGGAACGGTGGACCAAGGGTAGTCTGTGGGGTACATACGGAAAGCGGGTCGGACATCAAATCTGCGAGTGAAGTGGCTCGCTAGGAGGAAAGATGAACGACGAAGTCAGGCAGTACAGCGGCCACCCAGTGATCGACCGGCACGGTACCGAAGTCGGCACCATCACCGATGTGGTCTACGACGAAGTCACAGAGGAGCCGACGTGGGGTGTGGTTTCTCCAGGCGGCTTGCACGCCAAGCACTACATTCCCTTGTCACCCCCGGTCTACCTCGACACTGGTGGCGCAGTCGTAGTGCCGTACGACAAGACCGACGTTTTGAGCGCACCGAAGGTGCATCGCAATCACGTCGTGACTCCGGTGTTGCGCCGTGAGTTGGAGCACCACTACTCGCTCGTCGACTGACAGCCGTTGATTGCGCCATCGCCGTCCATTCCGCGTAGGCGGACAACAATGGGCGGCGATGACGCAATCGAGGTTTTTGTCATGGTTGGCCGCTGTGCTGATCGCCGGCTCCGTCGTTGCCGGTTGGATCGCCATCGGACGTGTCGCGTCTGCGACGCAGCGGGGTCTGTCGCGCACTGAAGAGTCGCTCGCCTCTGCGCGCGAGCTCGCCTCCAGCACTGCGTCGTCAGCCAGTGAGTTGCAGCACTTGGTGACCGTGATCGGTGAAGGCCTTGCCAACACCGGCGACGCCTTGGTCGCCACCCGACAAGTCAGTACGAGTGTTCGCGACCTTCTTGACGCCGCGTCGTTCATCAACCGCGTCGACAACCTCACCGAGAGCCTGAAGACTGCCGAAGCGACGATCGCCGCAGTCGAGATCGACTTGGCCGAAGCATCGGGCGCGATCGCCGAGTCAGCTCCTGCGCTCGACAAGACTGTGGCTTCGCTGCAGAAAATCCCGGCCGAGCTCGATCAGTCGATTGCGTCGGTGAAGTCGAGTGCAACGCGCATCGGCCAACAAGTATGGCTGTGGCGAGTTGCAATTTCGGCTGGCGGAGCGGCGCTGCTGTTGATGCTGGTGCTGATCGGCAACGTGCGCCGCGCCGTCACACCGGCAGGACTTCAGCCGTAGTACTGGCGGTCGAGGTCGCGGATCCGGCCGGCCAACGATGCCAGCAGCTTGTGGGCCATGGACGGGACGTCGTCTAGCACTGCCATGAAGTGCCGCTGGCTGAGCAGAAGCAGCGTGCAATCGGTTTCGCAGATGACGGTGGCCGTGCGAGGGCCGTGGTCGAGCAGGGACAGCTCACCGACGACGGTGCCGGGCCCGAGGGATGCGACCTTCTTGCCGTTGCGCTTCACCATCACCGACCCCTCGAGCACGACAAAGGCTTCCCGACCCGTCTGGCCTTGATCCACGATCAATGATCCGGCCGGCATGACGACTTCGTCGCCTGCCTTTGCGATCTTTTCGAGGTCCTTCTGCGAACACGCCGAGAACAACGAAACTTTGCGAAGGTGGTCGAGGTACGCCTTTTTGCTAGCCATGGGGGCAGAGTGTAGACACGCAACGTGAGCCGCTCGTACTGAGCGACAACAGCGACGATCAGCCGCCTGCCTGAGCCGCGACTTTGGCGGCTGCCGCGGCCACCGCATCGGCATCACCGAGGTATGCGGCCGACGACACCTGCAAGCTTTCGGCGAACTCGTATAGCCGAGGCGCGCCTGTCGGGATGTTGAGCTCGGCGATGTCGTCGGCGGACACGTCCTCGAGATGCATCACCAACGCGCGCAGCGAATTGCCGTGCGCCGTGATCAACACGTTCTGCCCGGCCAGCAGTTGCGGAGCCACGACGTCATGCCAGTAGGGCAACACGCGAGCGACCACGTCCTTCAAGCACTCGGTGCTCGGCAGCACGTCAGGGGGCAGCAGCCGATACCGCGGATCGTTGATCGGGTGTTCGGGGCTGTCCGTGTCGACCGGAGGCGGCGGCACGTCGTAACTTCGTCGCCACAGCTTGGTCTGCTCCGCGCCGTGCAACTCCGTGGTCTCTTTCTTGTCGAGGCCTTGGAGAGCGCCGTAGTGTCGTTCGTTGAGTCGCCAATGCCGCTGAACGGGCAGCCACACCTGTCCCATCACGTCCAGCGCGAGGTTGCACGTGACCACGGCCCGGGCGAGCACCGAGGTGTGGGCAACGTCGAACCACAAGCCCGCATCGGCCATGGTCCGGCCGGCCGCCGCACCTTCGGCGATGCCCTTCTCGTTGAGCGGCACGTCGTGCCAGCCCGTGAACAGGTTGAGTTGGTTCCACGTGCTTTCGCCGTGACGGAGGATGACGAGCGTGCCGACCACCGGGCCATGGTAGGTGGGGCCGAACCCCTGGCGAAGCCGCCGTGTCTTACCGGATGCGACGGCCGGTCTCGGCGCACGAATAGCCACCCAACGATTCGACCTGGGCCTGGAAGTCGGGTTGCTGGAGAAGCGCCCACAATGGCGCCAGCAACTCGTCGTCGACGGTCGAGGCCCGCAAGACCAAGTCGTACGGTTCGCGGGCGACCGGGATGAAGTCGAGCCCGAACGCTCGGGCGGCAGCCAGGATGCCCATCCCGGTGTTGGCGCGCCCGGCGGCAACCGCGGCCGCGACGGCGAGGTGCGTGTGCTCCTCGCGTGAGTAGCCGGAGATCTGCGAGGCATCGAGATCGCGACGGGTGAGCTCGTGATCGAGCAGCACGCGCGTCCCGGCGCCGCGCTGCCGGTTCACGTAACGAAGTTCGGGGCGAGCGAGGTCTTCGATGCCCGAAATCCCCGCAGGATTGCCGCGCGCAACGATCAAACCCTGGTTGCGGTGCACGAGCCGGATCACTGCGATCTCAGGACCGTCGCCGAGCAACCGGTCGACGTAGGGGAGGGTGTACTGGCCGGTATCGGGATCGAGCAGATGTGAGCCGGCAAGGTGGCACAGCCCGTCGCGCAAGGCCACCAGCCCGCCGAGCGACCCCACGTTGGAGGAGGCCAGCGTGATCAGCGGGTCGGCCGACCGCAGTGCGGAGGCGGCGACGTCGAGGACGAGATCGTGGGAGCCGATGGCGACGATCGTGCGATCGATCGCGGCGAGCCCGCGTAGCAGCTGGACCCGGACCTGCTCACCGGCATGGTGCCCTTCGAGACCTGCCGGCACGACGAGCAGTCCGTCGGCGCGCACCAGCGATGTCAGCACCCCCGCGCCGCGAGATAGCGGGGTGGCGATGATGTCATCGCCGACGCGGCCGAGACGGACCCGCACCCAGTCGTCGGTGCCGATCGACGAAGCAAGCTTGCGCGCCAGCCGCGCTGTCGTCGTTGGACGCTCCTGCGGGGCGGTCCCTTCTAGTCCCGCCAGCATCGGCGCGGCGAAGATGTCGAAGGTGAGTGCTGCCGCCACGGGGTAACCGGGGGCTCCGAGGACCGGTGTGGCAACCGCTCCTGCAACCGTTCCAAGAACGACGGGATGACCGGGCTTGACGGCGACCCCGTGCACTGCCAGCGTCCCGGCTGCGGCAACCACGCGTGCGGTGTAGTCGTCGCGTCCGGCGCTGGAGCCGGCGATGAGGATCACCAGGTCGGCGCCAACTGCCGCGTCGCGCAGCGCTGCGGTGATCAGCTCTGGATCGTCGCCGACGATCGCGGTGACCTGCGCGTCGCACCCGATCTCGCGAGCCTGGGCGGCGAGCATCAACGAGTTGGTGTCCACGATCTCTCCCGGGGCGAGTTCGGCTCCCGCAGGTCGGATCTCGTCGCCTGTCGGAACGATCACCACCACCGGTCGCCTTCGCACCATGAGCTCGGTTGCACCGGCCGCTGCACATGCGGCGACGTCGACCGGGCGCAGCCGGTGCCCGACTGGCAACAGCAGTTCAGAAGCGCTGATGTCCTCACCGATCGTGCGAACGTGCTGGTACGGCGGCACCGCCGCGCGCAGTTCGGCGTGACCGTCGGCAGTACGGTGCACGTGTTCGCGCATCACGACGGCGTCGTAGCCCGCCGGAAGCGGATCGCCCGTGTCGATCACTTCGAACTCGCCGGCGTCGAGCAGCACCGGTGTCGTTTCGCCGGCCCCGACCGTGTCGGCGGCCCTCACCGCGATGCCGTCCATCCCTGCGGAATCGAAGGCGGGTGAGGAGCGCAGCGCCCACACCGGCTCGGCGGTGACCCGGCCTACGGCTTCGCCGACGGGCACGCGCACAGCGGGTACCCGTTGCGGGCATCCGGCGGCCACGCACGCCTCCTGCCATGCCAGCTGCGCCTGGGCGGCAGGGACGTCGGAGATGAACGCGCTCGACCGCTCCGTCATCGGTACAGGATGACCTCGACCTCGGTGCCGCCGTCGATGCCGGTCGCAGGCTCGGGCACGACGATGAAGCCGTCGGCTCGCGCCAGCACGGACAGCAGAGCGGATGGTCCGAACAACGGCTCGGCCACGCCTTCGCGCACGGCGACCTGGACGATGTCAAGTCGGCCGGCCGCTGAAGGGACGTCGCGGGCCAGGCGAGCCCGCGTGTTCGGTTCCGGCGGCGGTGTCTCGCATCCGGCCAACCGCCACACGAGAGGCGTACCGATGATTCGGAAGACCACGAGCGCGGACAGCGGGTTGCCCGGCAACCCGACCACCGGAACACCATTGCACTCCGCGAGGAGAGTTGGTTTGCCCGGTTTGATCGCCAGACCGTGGCACCAGATCGTGCCGAGCGCGGCTACCGCGCCCGCGGTCTCGTCGCGTGCGCCGACCGAGGAGCCCGCCGAGATCACCACCAGGTCCGCGTATCCGAGAGCCTGGCGCAGCGCGAGCTCCAGAGCGTCGCGGTCGTCGGCCACGATCCCAGCAGTGACCGGATCGCCGCCCGCCTCGAGTGTGAGACCGATGAGGGCGGACGCGGTGGCATCGCGTACCTGACCTGCTGCCAGCTTCCCGGTCGAAGGTGGGACCACCTCGTCGCCTGTCGAGATGATTGCCACCTTGGGTCGGGCGTGAACATCGACCGTGGTGACCCCGGCTGCGGCCAGGAGCCCGAGCTCCGGCGCTCGCAGCGGTCTGCCGGCACGTACCAATACGGCGCCCGCGGCGACATCCTCGTCGGCCCGCACGAGCCCGGCGCCCGGAGCGACCGGTCGGGTCACCTCGATCGTGCCCTGCATCGTCTCCGCCGTGTATTCGACCATCACGACGGAGTCCGCGCCGTCGGGGATCACTGCGCCGGTCGGGATCGCGACGCACGTGCCGGGCGCAACCGTCACGCTCGGAGCCTCGCCCATGCGCACCGCGCCGGCGAGGGTGAAGTACGAGGGCAGCCCTTCGGACGCACCGTACGTATCTGCTGCGCGCACCGCGAACCCGTCGACAGTCGCCCGCGGGAAGCCGGGCAGGGCGTCGGTGGCCGTCACGTCGATCGCAACGACCCGTCCCAACGCTTGCTCGAGCGAAACGGATTCGATCTGCGTGCGTCGTGACGGGCGGAATCCGGCTGACGCTTCCGACACGGTGACGGCGGTGAAGAACTCCCGTCCGCTCACGACGTGGGCTTGGTGGACTGCGCCTGTTCTGCCGCCATGGCACCTCCCTTGTTGAAGCCCATCACGCTGACGACGGGCCCAAGCGCTACCTGTCCGAGGCCGCAGATCGACGTCTTGCGCATCACTTCCTCGAGCTCCAAGATTCGAGCGCGCGTCGGCTCGTCGACCGTCGACGATCCCGAATCGACGATGTGCCGCAACAGTTCGTGAGCCTTCGTGGAACCGACGCGGCACGGCACGCACTTCCCGCACGACTCGTCGCGGAAGAACCGCAAAACGTTGGTCGAAGCCGCGAGCAGGTCCGTACCTTCGGCCATGACCACCACCGCGCCGGAGCCGAGCATGGTGCCGGCCTTGGCGGCCGTGTCGAAGTCGAGCCGCAGATCGAGTTGATCGGGTCCGATCAAGTTCGACGATGCGCCCCCAGGTTGCACGGCACCGACGGCCGCACCACCGGTAACGCCGCCGGCAAGCTCGATCAGTTCGCGCACGGTGGTGCCCATTGGAACGACGTAGACATCCGGTCGCACGACGTGGCCGGACACCGCGAAGAACTTCCACCCGATCGAATCGCCGCTGCCCTGGTCGGCCCACCACTGCGCGCCGCGCTGCACGATCACCGGCACGTCGGCCAGCGTCTCGACGGAGTTGATGAGCGTGGGGCGGCCGTGCAGGCCGTAGTTGCCGGGGAACGGAGGCTTGTTGCGCGGCTCGCCGCGGTGGCCTTCCATGCATTCCAGCAACGCGGTCTCCTCGCCGAGGATGTAACCGCCCGGTGAGACGAAGACGTCGACGTCGAGCCGTCGTCCGCTACCGCACGCGTCGGGACCGATGACGCCCGCGGCGCGAGCCGCGTCGATCTCCGCGCGCAGGACGTGCTCCTCGGGCCCGTACTCGTGTCGTATGAAGACCCAACCCTGCTCCGCACCGATCACCGCCATACCGATGAGCAGACCCTCCAACACCAGGTGCGGCTGCGTCGCCAGGATCTGGCGGTCCTTGAAGGTGCCGGGCTCGGACTCGTCGGCGTTGCAGATCGCGTACTTGACGCTCGAGGGCTGCGTGTCGCGCACGACGGCCCACTTCTGGCCGGTGGGGAAACCGGCACCGCCCATGCCGCGCAGGCCCGAGTCCTTGATGGTGGTGACGACGGCTTCGGCATTCAGGTCGCCCGCGAGCAATGCGCGCAACGACGTGTATCGCTGGTCGACACCGGATCCTGCTGCATAGGGGTCGTTGGGCCATGGCTCGGTGCGAGTTTTCGCGGCAGCTTCGCCGACGTCGCCGGCCCGGGCGTCCTCGACGAGCTGCTGTACGGCGGCCAATGGGCCGGGCCGTTCGTTGACCGCGGCTGCGGGTGCGACATCGCAACGGCCGAGGCACGACACTTCGACGAGCTCGACGTCGGCGTCGTCCTGGTAGCGCCCCCGCAGCTCGGCGATGCGCGCCTCGCCGTCGCGCAGGAAGCACGAGAGGTCGTGGCAGACGTTCAACGTGATCTTGGCCGGCGGCTCGGTACGAAAGTGCGGGTAGAACGAGATCAGGCCCTGGATCTCGTAGAGCGGCCGGCGGGCATCGCGCGACAGTTGCTCGAGATCCTCACGAGGTAGCCAGCCGAGCCGCGACTGGATCAGGTTGAGCGCGGGGATCAACGAAGGACCGGCGAACTTCCCCGCCCTCGCCTCGACCCCCGGCATCCTGCGAGCGCGGATGTCGACCGGCTGGTCGGTCAACTCAGTCAACTCGGTCATGCGGGAGCGCGGCCGCTCGAGGTCGTTGCCGCCGAGGTCGTTGCTGCCGAGGACACGCGGCGCAATTGCTCCACCTGCACGGCGCAGAACTTGAACTCGGGGATCTTCCCGACGGGATCGATCTCGTCGATGGTCAGCAGATTTGCTGCAGCTTCCCTGAAGTGGAAGGGGATGAAGCAGTTGCCGAGTTGCTCGCGATGGCTGACACGCAGCACCAGCTCGATCGATCCGCGTCGAGAACGCGCCCGCACCATCTCGCCGTGTGACAGCCCGCGATCGGCGGCGTCCTTGGGATGCATGTACACCTCGGCTTGCGGGGCGATGGTGTCGAGCGCGAAGGATCTGCGAGTCATCGATCCCGTGTGCCAGTGCTCGAGCAACCTCCCGGTGTTGAGCACCAGCGGGTATTCGAAGTCAGGCAGCTCTTTGGGTGGCAGCCATTCTGCGGGTTTGAGGTGGGCCAGACCGTCATCGGTGTTGAACTTCTCGTTGAACATGACGATCGTGCCGTCCGAGTGCTCGGGGTCCGCGTTGGGATACAGCTTCCCCGACAGGCCGAGGTTCGCGTACGAAAGGTTCTTGTACGACGGCATGAGGGTGACCATCTCGTCGAAGACCTCGTTCGGCGACTGATAGTTCCACTTCAGGCCGATGCGTCGGGCGATGTCCTGCACGATCTCCCAGTCGGTTCGCGCCTGACCCGGCGGATCCATCACCTTGCGGCCGAGCTGCACCCGGCGGTCGGTGTTGGTGTACGTGCCGTCCTTCTCGAGGTACGACGTTGCCGGGAGGATCACATCGGCGAACTCGGCGGTCTCGGTGAGGAAGATGTCTTGCACGACGAGGAAGTCCAGCGCGGACAGCGCCTTGCGCACCTTGTTGATGTTCGGGTCGGACAGGAACGGGTTCTCGCCGAGCATGTACATCCCCCGAACGCCGTCGGGCTGTAGGACCGATTTGATGATCTCGGTGACGGTGAGGCCGCGGTTCGGGTTGAGCGGTGTTCCCCATGCCTCCTCGAAGTGCCGCTGCGTGGCTTCCCGATCGACGCCCTGGTAGTCGGGGTAGAACATGGGGATCAACCCTGCATCCGACGCGCCCTGCACGTTGTTCTGCCCGCGGAGGGGATGCAGGCCTGTGCCTGGCCGCCCGACGTTGCCGGTGATCGAGCACAAGGCGATGAGGCAACGGGCGTTGTCGGTGCCCGTCGTGTGTTGTGAGATCCCCATGCCCCAGAAGACGACGGCTGCGTTGGCCTCGCCCCACGTCCGGGCGACCTTGCGGATCATGTCGGCATCGACGCCGGTGATCTGAGCGGCGCGATCGGGCGGATAGTCGGCGACGGTGCGCGCCAGTTCGTCGTAGTTCGACGTGCGGTTGGCGATGAACTCGCGGTCGATCAGCCCGAGCCGGATGACCTCGTGCATCACGGAGTTGTAGAACGCAACGTCGGTGCCCGGCTTGAGCTGAACGAAGATGTCGGCGTGCTCGGCAACGGTCGAGGCGCGTGGGTCGACGTAGATGATCTTCGTGCCGCGCCGGCGGGCCTGCTTGAAGAACGAGCTGGCGACGGGGTGGTTCGCGGTCGGGTTGGAACCGGTGATGATGACGACGTCGGCGTTGGCCACGTCGCCGTAGGTGGTGGACACCGCACCCGAGCCGACACCCTCGAAGAGCGCTGCGACCGACGACGCGTGGCACAGCCTGGTGCAGTGATCGACGTTGTTCGTGCCGAAGCCGGTGCGCAGAAGCTTTTGGAATAGATAGGCCTCTTCGTTGGAGCATTTGGCGGAGCCGAACCCGGCAATCGCCCCGGAGCCACCGGCGGCGTGTATCTCCTTGAGTCGCCGGGCAATGAGATCGAGCGCCTCATCCCAGGTGGCCTCGCGGAAGTGAGGAAGCACCTCGTCGTAGTCGACCAGCCCGCCCGGCTTGCGGCCACGGTCCTTGCCCGGTCGCTCGTCCTTCACACCGCCGCTGCGGGTAGTGCCCCCACCCCGGCCGCGGTCGTTGTGCGTGCCTCCCTGGCCGTCGCCGCGCACGTCGGCGGACAGCGGGCCTTTCGGGTACGACGACGGGATGCGGATCAGCGGATTCGTGAGCCGCTGAGGTGATGCGGCGTAGTCCCATCCGTACCTGCCCTTGACGCACAGCCTGCTCTGCGACCCGGGCTGGTCGCGGCCTTCAGCGAACGAGATTGCACCGACTTCGCGATCCACGTAGTAGGTGAGCGCACAGCCGACCCCGCAATACGGGCACACGCTGTGCACGGCATCGAGCTCTGCGCGCGGACGGATCGCGACGCCGCGGATCGCCTTGTTGGTCAGTGCGCCCGTTGGGCAGGCCTGCACGCACTCGCCGCACGTGACACAGGAGCTTGCCCCCATCGGGTCGTTCAGATCGAACGCGATTCGTGTGGTGTACCCCTTGCCCGACCGCCCGATGACGTCATTGCCCTGGATGTCGTCGCACGCGCGAACACAACGGTCGCACAGGATGCATGCGTCGTGATTGACGTCGATCACGGGGTTGGACGAGTCCGTGCCGCGGCCCGACCCGGTGGGCAGATCGGTCGTCTCGCGAGCGAGGCTGAACTCGTCGGCGAGCTCGAGCAACATGTTGTCGCCGGTGGTGGTCTGCTTGGGGTCCTCGTCGCGCGTGGGCTGATCCGATATCAAGAGCTCGGTCAGCACAGCTCGGGCCCGCACGACCTGTGGAGTGGAGGTCTTGACGACCATGCCGTCTTCGCACGGACGGACGCATGCCGCGCCGAACGCCCGCCCGCCCGTGTCGACGACACACATCCGGCACACGCCAACGGGGTCATAGCGCTCGTTGTGACACAGCACGGGGATGTCGATCCCGACCTGCTTGGCCGCGTTGTAGATCGTCGTACCCTCGGCGGCGGTGACCGGGTGTCCGTCGATCTCGAGGGTGACGGTCCGGACGGCGGTTGTCATCTGCTGCACCGATGCGATGGTAGCTGAGGCTTGTCGCACCCTGACCTAGCCGGGCCCTAGCAGCAGATCGTCCAAGTCATCCGGGTCGGCGCAGCCAGCTTCGTCGAGTCCGCGGGCCGCGTAGTAGCTGTCGACCATTGTCTGCAGCCGCGACGCGGTGAGCTCGGCCACCCGGCCCGAACCCATCTCCAACGGTGTTTCCAACATTCGCGCCGGCAGGCGATCATCAGCGGCCGTGGCACCTTCGCGTTGGTTGAACACACGCTTGGCCATCACTATTCGCTGAGCTGTCGCGTGCAGCTCGGCGGCGTCGATCTCCCAACCGGTGACGGACGAGAGCAGCGCAGCCCACTCGGTGAAGGGATCGGCGAACACCCCGCGCAGGAACTTGCAAAGGATCATCGAGTCCATGACCGCTGCACGGTCCTCTGTCCCGATCGCTGCCTCCACGTGGGCTTCGCCGCCCTCGAGGCGGTCGAGCACACCGGACAGGTCCGCCTCGTAGGCTCCCGAACGATTGTGGTCGGCTCCTCTGGCATTGACCGCCATGCCCAGCGCCATCGCCTGCAGCGTGCGCGGCTCGTATCCCGGCAACTCCAAACCCTTGACCTGCGGAGCGAAGTCGATCGAGTTGGAGCCCACCACGCCCGCAGCACGGCGAGAGCCCTGGGCGAGCAGCTCACCGAGGCCCGGCTCGCGCGCGCCGATGGCATCGAGGGCGCGCAGGACGGCCGCTCCATCGCCGAAGCGCAGCCACGGCTCGTCGATGAGACCACGCTCGACACATTCCATCGCCCATGCAATCGATCCGCCGGCCGAGATCGTGTCGATACCCAGCTCGTCGCAACGTGCACTTGCGGCGAAGACGTCGTCGGGGTCCGACACACCGCACAACGGACCGAGCGCGAACACGTTCTCGTACTCCATCCGTTGGCTGCCGCCGTCCTTGCGAGCGTAAATGTGCTCGCAGCCGATCGAGCAGGACGCGCAACTGTTGCGCGCAACCTCGCGCATCTCTTGCAGCTCTTCGGCCGCCAGTCGAGGAGCACCCTCGAAAGTTGCCGCCGTGAAGTTGCGCGTCGGCAGGGTCGAGACCGCGTTGAATGCTAGGAGGTTGGCCAGCGTGCCGAGCTCGCGGTACTTCTTCGTGGCTGGGCCGAAGCTGCGTGCGCGCAGGTCCTTCGCCGCGGCGAGAACAGCCGGCGCGTCGGCGACAGCTACCCGGGTGCCGGCCTTGACCATCACGGCCTTGATGTTCTTGGCTCCGAGCACCGCGCCGAGGCCGCCGCGGCCGGCATGGCGGCCGTCGTGGCTGATCGTCGCGTACCGGACACCACGTTCGCCGGCGGGGCCGATGGCGGCTGTGCGCCACCCGCGCCCGTGCGTTTCCCGCACTGATTCCTCCGCGTCTGCGGCTGCCATTCCCGCCAGCTCCGGGGCCGGGACGAGCCGCACTCCATCGTGGGAGATCAGCAGCACCGACAGCACGTCGGCGCGTCCGCGGATGACGATCGCGTCGTTGCCGGTCAGCTTTCCCGAGATGGCGAACTGGCTCGACGCCAACGCGTCGGTGATCAGCCCGGTCAACGGGGATTTGGCAACCACCGCGAACTTCGCGCTCGTCGTCAGGGGTGTGCCGACCAATGGCGAGAAGACGAACGCCAGGGGTGCCTCTGCTGCGAGCGGATCGACGAGTGGCGGTGCGAGACGGTGCAGCAACCAGGTGCCGAGCCCGACGCCGCCGAGGTAGGCCCGCAGGACACGTTCCTCGAGCTGCAGTGGCGTGCCTGTTGCCGAACGGCCGTCGACATCGACGACCAGGGCCTGTCCGAAATATCCACCGGGCGCCACGCCGGAATTGTACGCCCGGCTCAGCCTCCGGCGTCTGCCGACAACAGGGCGACGGTATCCCCGGCAACGAGCGGCAGGTGCGGGTCGCGCGTCATCAGATCGCCATTCAAGGCTGCCATGACGTACTGGTCGAGCGCGATGTCAACGGCCTGGGCGGCTTCGCCGAGCGTCGCTGCCCGAACCGTGCGTGGGCCACGGCGACCCGCAGCTGCCAGAGCCCCGAAGCATTGGATCGTGACCTCGGCGGGCGGACGCCTTCGGGCTGCCTCGTATTCATCCGGAGAGTTCACGTTCATCACCGATTCGAGATCCGGGTCGAACCGCGCCAGAACGGCATCGGCGAGCAACTCCGCGTCGTCGATCCGCTGTAGGCGGCAGTGCTCGAACAACATCCCCGGCCGCAGCTCTCCGTCGGCAGCGAGGTTCGCGATCAGACCAGCAAGCATCGTTCGGTAGACGGCTGCGAGCGGCTGTCGGAAACCCCGCGCGGTGGGCAACACGACATCGGTGTCGGTCACCGCAAACTCGCGCATCACTCGATTGACGAATGCGGGATGCAGGAACGGCATGTCGGTGGAGCAGACGAATGCAGCCGGAGCTTGGTCGGCGACAGCGGCGAGTCCGGTGGCGATTCCGCGCATCGGGCCCAACCCTTCGATCGGGTCTTCGACGACCTGAACGCCGCCGGGCAATTCGGATAGCTGCTGACCGGGCGCGGCAACGACGACGACCGGACCGTCGACGGTTCGGGAAAGGAGCGCTGCGGTGCGGTACAGGAGCGTGGAACCGTGCCATTCGAGCGCTGCTTTGGGTGTGCCCATCCGCGTCGACCGGCCACCGGCCAGCACCACTCCCGCGGCCTTCACGTCGCTGTGATGCACATCGACGAAGCTATCGGCCTAATTTTGGCCCCTCATTTCTGGGCTGCGTGCTGGACCTTCTCCTTGACCTTGCGGCCGGCCTCGATTGCTGCATCGGGGTAGCGATGCGGATCGCCGGGCACACCCAAGGAATCGCGGAACAACGTGATAGCCCGCATCGCCGCCGCCTCGTGGAGCCCGGCGTTCATGATCTTGTTCACGGATGGCGTGAGGTCGATGGATTCGGTGCGGATCGACTGAGCCAGACCCTCACTGGTGGTGAGGTCCTCGGCGAGCGCGGCCGCGGCTTTCGCCCGTTTGGTGGTGGGTGGACGAGTCTTCGGTGTAGGCATGACGTTCCTTCGCTGTTGTTGACGAACGCCCGTGTCGGACGTCGCTGAGGACCGGCATGAGTGAAATCCGATTCTACCGCACTGCGCCGCGAACCGATTTGACCCGAACTTTGTCGCTGCGGTTGTGCCGTACGTGTTGGCAGCGACAAAGCTCGGAGATTGGCGCAGGTCAGGGGTCGCTGAAGTTGGTGTTCTTGTGCGACCCGTCGCACAGCGGCTTGTTCGATGAGTCTCCGCAACGGCACAAGGTGACTCGGTTGCGGGTCTCGAGCACTGTTCCGTCGCTGTTGACGACCGGTACTCCGGCAGTTATCCACAGGGGTCCGTTGTTGACGACCGCCACAGCCTCCGGGAACAGTGGCTCGTTGTCGACTCCGTCGAGTTGATAGGTCAGCGCGCCCGACGGGCAGTGCTCGATCATCGCGATCGTGTGCATGCGTGCCGCAGTGTCGCCAGTCTTCGCGGCCTCGTCCCACACGTTGGTGACGGTCGTGCCGCAGAAACCAGCGTGAACGCAGATGCCCTTGTCGTACCGAACGTTGAGATCGCCGCCCACAACGTCGGCGCGGTCGTCGTACGAGCCGCCACCGCCGAGGTCGTCGGCCTCGAAACCGATTCGTGCGTGGGTTCCGTCGCAGAAGGGCTTGTTGCCTGATTGGCCGCACCGGCACAGTGCATAGCGATCCTTCGTCTCCAGCGTCGAGGTCGTCATCCACGTCATCGGTTCGCCGAGCTCGCTCTGCACATCGCGCCGGCGGTGCAGCGGCAAGCTCCCGGCGACGAGGTAAGGACCATTCGCGGCAACGGTGATGGACACATCGTTGGTCTTGCTCATGCGCCGAGGCTACTGCTGATCGTCGAGGCGATTTTTGGGGGTCAGGCGACGACGCCTTCGATAAGGTCCGCAGCACGATGCGTGCCGTCGCGCGACCTGATGACGGCGCCGTTTGCGGCCATCCGTGTCTGCAGACCGTCGTCTGCCAACAGCCTTTCCACCGCACCGGTCAACTCGTCGTCCTCGAAGGTGTACGTCGACAGCCGCACCCCGTAGCC
The DNA here is from genome assembly GCA_031424145.1 of Ilumatobacteraceae bacterium. Classification (GTDB taxonomy): domain Bacteria; phylum Actinomycetota; class Acidimicrobiia; order Acidimicrobiales; family Ilumatobacteraceae; genus JAENVT01. Next base: position 2,666 of record JANPGV010000050.1, on the reverse strand, counting down.
GGTCTCGTGCACACGTTGGGCGTTGTCGTACTGGTCCCAGAACAGCGGCAGCAGGATCATCGGCTTGCCGAAGTGGAACGACTCGGTGGTCGTGTTGTTGCCGCCGTGAGTGATGACGAGATCGACGTGTGGCAGCACGTTGGTCTGTGGCACCTGCTGCGCTCCCCACATGTTGCCGGGCAGATCGAAGCTGTCGTGCAAAGGACCTTTGGACACGATGAAGCGGTGACGCGTGCGGCCGAGCACGCCGATCAGACGTTGCATCAGCTCGACGTCGGCCGAGCCGAGCGAGCCGAGTGACAGGTAGATCAACGCGCCGTCCGCGCCGAGCTCGGCGGGCACCTCGAACGGAGCGTCGGTAGCACGAACCGACGAATCGAGGCGATGCCACGTCGGGCCGAGTTTGCGCCGATCGGTGTAGTCGATGACTTCGGGATACGTGTACAGGTTGAGTACATCGCTCTCGTGGATGAACTCGAGATCCGCCAGCGGCGCCGCGCCACATGACTGGACCCACTCGTCGTACGCCTGCCACGTCGGCCGATGCGTACGGTCGTACTCGGTGCGAAAAGCGTCCCAGCCGGAGCGGTCGGCCGATGGCAAACCGCTGTACGTCGGCGGCACGTCGGGCCCCTTCATCTCCAGCGGCTGACAGCTGACGATCCGCACGAACGGCGCGTCCGCCGTGGTCAGCGCCGGGAAACAAACGACGTTGTCTTCGACGATGACGTCAGGGCGTTGACGCCCGATGATCTCCTTCAGTTGCGGCTCGCAATACATCGCTCCATCGATGAGGGCTTGCCATGTCGGCTGCATGAAGCCGCTGAGTTGGTCGAACGTCGACGTCCTGAACACGGGCTTGGTATCACGGATGAAGTCGGTCCAGAACTGGCCGGCCGCTTGCTCGGGCGCGTCGGACGGCGGGGGTGGAGCGAGATCGACGAGATCCTCGACGAACCCGAGCGGCTCCAACTTGCCCGCCCATGACGCCTCCGCGGCGAACACGACTCTGTGGCCGCGCTGCCTCAAGAGGTTGCCGATGCCGATGCAGTTGTTGGTCGGCCCGTAGGCGCTCTCCGGCATGAACAAGAAGGTGGCCATGGCTACCGTTCTAGCGTGACACCGGGCGCCTCGATCGAGCTGGCAGAACGGTTGCTCGGCCAGCGGTGTTCGCACGAGCGTCCCGTCACCGTGGATCAGACCAACTACAGCGTGGTCGTCGACGACCGGATCGTCGTCAAATGGCTCCGCCCTCCAATCCCCGCTCCGCACCCCGGCGTCGAGCTCATCCGTCATCTGACCGCGGCTGGCTTCAACGAGATGCCGGCGCTGGTCGGCGTCGATGAACGCAATGGGCTCGTCCACGCCATCGTCACGACGTACCTGCCTGATGCGCTCGACGGCTGGGATTGGTTCGTCGGCGACGTCGAGGCTTGGCTCGAGGCCACGTTGCCGTTCGAGGAGCTGGTCACGTCGGGACAGCGGATGGGCGCGATTGCCGCCCGGCTGCACACTGCACTCGCCGATCTCCAGCCCTCGCTCGTCAGCACGGTGCCGGTTGTCGATCAGGCGATGGCGGATATGCAGTTGGCCAGGGAACGCCTGGACGGACTGGAGTGGCTCGACGATCACCGGATCGCCGCAGCGCTGCAACCCTTGCGTGACGCCGGCCGAGTGAAGGGTCATCGGATCCACGGCGATCTGCACGCAGGTCAGTTCCTACGCGCCGGTGAGCGGATGCTCGTGACGGACTTCGATGGAAACCCGTTGCAGGATCTCGACAGTCGGGCGCAACCGCAGTCGCCGCTCCGCGATGTTGCCTCCGTCGTTCAATCGATCGCCCACGTCGGAGCCGTGGTCGTGAAGCGGCGGCGACCGGATCGCGTGGCAGACGTCGGGCGGTTCGTCGCTGCAGCCACCAACGGTGCACTCGACGCCTATGGCGCTGAGCACGGCATCGATGCCGACCTGCTGCTGGCCTTTCGTGTTGCCCAGGAGCTGCACGAGTACGCATATTCGATTCGACACCTTCCACACTGGCGGTACGTCGCCGATGCGGCGCTGCCGGGTTTGCTTGCGCCGCGTTGAGAGGGATGGCCGGGCGGCGAGGCGGCCGACGGATAGGTTCGAGCCTCGTGGACCCCGCTGGCTTCCTCGCGGATCTCGAGGCAAAGCCAGCCGCGCTCCTTGGCTTGCTCGACAACCTGCCTGACTGGAACGGCGTCGGCACCGGGCCGATCGTGCTGACCGGCATGGGCTCATCGTTCTTCGCTGCCGACGTCGGCGGGCGACGACTGCGGCGGCACGGCATCGCCGCTGTCGCCGAACTGGCATCGGTCGAAGCGACCCATCCGCCGTCGCCCGAGCTCACCGTCATCGGCATCACAGCCTCGGGCGCAAGCGTCGAGACCGTTGGCCTGTTGGCGGCTCACGCAGGCGTCAGTCGTACGATCGCACTGACCAATGACGAGTCGGCATCACTACCGGCCGATCGCGTCGTGCTGATGCACGCCGGCGTCGAAGCCGGGGCGTCGCCTGTCGCACCTATCTGCACACGCTGGTTGGTCTGTTGGCTTTGGAACAACATCTCAGCGGTGTCGATCTCCGACTCGGTGAACGTCTGCGCCGCAGCGCTGCGGCGATCGCCTATCTGCTCGACCGCCGGG
>JANPGV010000049.1:0-4168 GCA_031424145.1 Ilumatobacteraceae bacterium | reverse complement strand
TCAGCGGCCTCCCCCGAACCACAACCCAATCCTTCGTTCGGGAGGAAACCATGTCGTTTCGCCGCCCCCGCCTGCGCAGTCGCAGGCACATCGTCGACCTCCGCTTCGGCGATCACTCTTGCTATGTCTGGCTCCCCAGTGCCGACGAGCCACTCGTCCTTGCCGAGTTCGCCGATGCCGCGAACCTGGCAACCAGCGTGCTCGACATGCCGGTCGAGAAGGAAGTGATGGTGCTTCTCGACGAACGCCGTCAGGTCACTGCCATGTTCGCTGATCCACCGACCGAGCTCGGTCTCTTCGTCGGCTGGTGCGATGGGCCGGGTCTGGAGGTGCCGTTCTCGCAGACGATGATGATCTGCGTTGCCAGCCACGTGGCCGACGCTCCACCAGCAGACGAGGACCGGATCGGCTACTTCGAGCTCCGGCGAATTCACATGCTGCAGGGTCTGCTGTTGCTCGACATCCTCATCGTCGACCACGAGCGAGTGCAGAGCCTGGCCATCGCTTGTGATCGTGACGCCGTGTGGTTCGACGACTTCGCTCCCATGGAGGCCGCCTAGTCGCCGCGACTTACCATGTGCCGATGACCATCTCCGTCGTCACCGGCGCAAACAGCGGCATCGGCCGAGCCACCGCAATCCACCTCGCTCAGCAGGGCCACATCGTGTACGGAACGGTGCGAAGCGTCGAGAAGGCGACCAAGTTGCTGTCGATGTCAGCCGATGCCGGCGTCGAGATCAAACTCGTCGAGCTAGATGTCGCCGACGACGAATCTGTGAGAGCAGGCTTCCGGCGCATCCTCGAGGAGACCGACGGGTGCGTCGACGTGCTCGTCAACAACGCCGGCGTGGCGAGCAACGCGGTTGCCGAGGAATGCCCGCCCTCGACCTACCTCGACCTCATGAACGTCAATGTCTGTGGTGCCGTGCGCTGCCTGCAGCAGGTGCTGCCGGGAATGCGCGCCAGGCGTGCCGGGACGATCGTCAACATCACATCCATTGCCGGCCGTGTGGCAGTCCTCGCTCAATCGCCGTACGTCGCATCGAAGTGGGCGTTCGAGGGGTTGAGCGAGGCACTGGCCCAAGAACTGGCTCCCTTCGGCATACGAGTCGCGATCATCGAGCCCGGCGTTACCAAGAGCGCGATCTTCGCCAAGAACATCGATGCCCCCAACCAAAGTGGCGCCTACGACGCCCACTACCGGCGGCTGTTCGCGTTCTACGCCACCGGGTACGCCAATGCCACCGACCCGTCCGAGGTTGCCCGCCTCATCGATCACGCGATCACCACCGACGCACCGCAATTGCGCTACTCCGTCAGTTGGGGCGGCTGCGAGATCGTCCGCGGGCGTGAATCAATGTCGGACCAGGAATGGGTGGCACTCGGCGCGCATGCCGACGACGCGGACTACTACGAAGCCTTCGAGTCGGCGTTCGGGCTCGACATCGCCCACACGTGAGTCGAGCTCACAACGCCGAGCGGTGCAGCACTGCCCATGTCGGCTTGACAACGACGCCGTCGCCATTGACCTCGGCCTCGCCGTCGACGATCAGCGACAACCCGTCGGGCTGACCGGGCGGGAACATCAGCACGACCAACGGGTTGCGCACAACGTTGGCCCGGCTCGAATGACCCGTCTCGAATCGCAGCCCGTTATTCAGGATCGAAGGCTTCACGGCGAGCAGGTGGGGACGTTCCTCGCCGCTGGTCACCAGGTAGCACCATGGATATTCGGAGAGCTTGTCTTCGAGTTCTTCAAGCGGGACGGCGATGCTCACGCCGCGAGATTAGTTCGCCGATGCCCGGCTCAGGCTACGACCGTGCACGACTTGGGGATGGTCAGCAGCGGGTACGGGTTGACGGCCGCTCCGCCTTGCGGATGCACCTCGAAGTGCAGGTGATAGTTGCCCGGACCGGGGTCGCCGGTGTCGCCGACGTAGCCGATCAGTTGTCCTCGGGTCACGACCGAGCCGGCCGCCAAGCCCGTCGCAAATCCGGACAGGTGCGCATAGAAGTAGTAGGTGCCGTCCGGCATCTTCAAATACCAGGCATTGCCCGACAGGGTCGCATTTGCCGCTCCGACCATCGTCTGTCTCGTGAGCACGCCGTTGTCGACTGCATAGACCTCTTGGCCGAGGGACGCCATCAAGTCGATGCCCTCGTGGGTCCGGCCGCCCGATCGGGGCTGTCCGAAGCTCGTCTTGCTGAGCGCGCACTTCGGAAGCGGATTCATCGGGAACACGATCACGCCGGCCTGACTCAACCGGATGGCGGGCTTCAACGCAGTCGCCGCGACCTCCAATCGAGGTGGACCGATCGTGGCCGCGTGAGCGTTGCCGAAGGCCGCTGTGCCTGCTCCGACCGTCAGTGCTGCCACGGCCAGGACCATGACGATTCGATGACGATTCAGGGTGCAGAACATGTAACGAACTTCCGTGAGATGACGTGACAGCCGTTCGCCCGCCGAAACAGTATCGGCACAGTCAACGCGGGACTAGAGCGGAAGTTCGATTCCTCCAGCGAGGCATCGCAGGGTCAAACGGTCCCCTCGAGGACCTACCGCTACAGCGCGACAGCGAGGTCGGCTTCGAGAATCGCCCGATCCTCTGCATCGGCGATCGGTACCGACTTTGCCATTTCCCAGGCCTGGTCTGCGGCGACGGTGTCGCCGAGCGCCTTCAGCGCCCGCGCCCGAGCCTCGTATGCGTAGGCGAGATCGAAATCGGCCAGGCCATGCTCTTGGCAGATGGTCATGCATCGGTCGGCGTATCGAAGCGAGAGCTCCGGTTGACCGACGAGTAGTTGCACCTTGGCCAGCAACCACGCTCCGCGAGCTTCGTTGGCCGGGACACGTAGCACCGCGCGAGCCCAGTGATATGACGATGCGTATGCACGTCGTAACATTTCCTCGTCGTTCTCGGGCGTCCGCTCGGCCTCGATCATCTCCCAGGTGGAGTTGTTGCATTCGATCCCCTGGGCGCGATGCCACTCGCCCGCCGCATCGTCCACCGGCGTGATCGTGATTGCCAGCGGTGGGAGTGATTCGCCGGTCTCGATCAAGGTCTTCAGCCCGTCGAGCACGTAGACCCAACCGTCCTTCACGTTTGCCCACGTCAGTGGGCTGCCGGCAAGGTCGCCATGCTCGAGACGCAAACGGGTCACGCCTTCGCCCGCCGGCTCCACCAGCCACTCGACGCGGCTGGCCGGTTCTTCCGACATCGCTGCGTCGTACAGCACATGCCACGTCATGACCAACCGGTTCGGCGGGTCGAGCTCCTCGATGATGCCGTCCACCGCGGGGCGCCCGTCGACGATGGTCGTGCGATACGGCTGGCCCTTCACCGGCGGGGCGTCGAACGCGGTGCCGTGGAAGTAGCGCCGCGTCCATGACGGCTCGACGATCGCTTCCCACACCTGTTCCGGCGTGGCCTTGATGAAGATCTGGTAGACGTGCTTGGTGATGGCCATTCCGGGCTCCTATGACGTTCCGCGCTCGAGGTCGTGACGAAGGCCAACCATCGCGCGGGTGAATGGTTGGGCGTACTTGCTGACCCAACGGTCGGCGATCTCACCGATCGGGACCGGGTTGAGGTAGTGCTGCTTGGTGCGACCGACCCGCTTGGTGGCTACCAGGTTGGCGGCCTCGAGCACGCTCAAGTGCTTCATCACACCGAAGCGGGTCATCTCCGGAAAGCGGTCGCACAAGGCCTGCACGGTCTGGCCGTCGTGTTCGAACAACGCGTCGAGGATCGACCGTCTGGTCGGATCCGCAAGCGCCTTGAACACCTCGTCCATGGCTCGGCATAATATGTGACTATTTGGTCACATGTCAACGGCAATATGCGAGTAAATCAATCTTGACTGGAATAGTCGGGTATTTCGTTATGGTTGTGCAGTGCGCATAGCCTGCACGCGCACCGCCAACTCGAACAAAGGAATCCGACATGTCAGTTCGCCTAGGAGACACCGCTCCCGACTTCATCGCCGACACCACGCAGGGCGAGATCCACTTCCACGATTGGCTCGCCGATTCCTGGGGTGTGCTGTTCAGCCATCCGAAGGACTTCACGCCGGTGTGCACGACCGAGCTCGGTTATGTCGCCAAGATCAAGCCCGAGTTCGACAAGCGCAACGTCAAGGTCATCGGCCTGTCGGTCGACCCCGTGGA
>JANPGV010000048.1:0-9821 GCA_031424145.1 Ilumatobacteraceae bacterium | reverse complement strand
GTTGTACAGGATCTTGAACGTCATGGTCGTGCCCGAGGCGATGGCCGCCTGAACGGCCAGCTGACCGCTGTGGAAGTACGTGCCGTCGCCCATGTTCTGGAAGAAGTGGTGATCTTCGACAAATGGCGCGGTGCCGATCCACTGCGCACCTTCGCCACCCATTTGCGTGATGCCGGTGACATGACCGGTCTGCTCCCGAGGCACGATGCTGACCATCCCGTGACAACCGATGCCCGCGCCGACGAGCGAGCCTTCGGGTACGATCAGGCCGGTGTTGTGCGGGCAGCCGGAACAGAAGAACGGCGTTCGGACAGCCTCAGCGCCGAGCGAGATCCGCACCGGCTCGGACTTTCGGATGGTGGCCAGTTGATCAGCGGGTATCCGCAGCGTGAGGACTCGCCGCAGCGATTCGACGAGGTTGTCCGTCGTCAACGCGCCGTAGTGGGTGATCAGCGGCTTGCCGTCGTGGTCCTGCTTGCCGACGATCGCCGGCGCATTGGCAGAGCCGTACAGCACCGACCGAACACGTGATTCGAGGAAATCGATCTTGTCCTCGCAGACCATCACGGTTGCCGTCTCGTTGGCCAGCTCGCGGATGGCACCGTGGTCCAGCGGGTGCAGCGCACCGAGCTTGAGGACACGGACGCCGAGCTCGGCGAGTCGCTCGACGCTGAGCCCGAGCACGCGCAACGCCTCGAGCACCTGCTGCATGTCGTAACCGCCGGCGACGATGCCCAACCAGGCGTCGTGCGGGTTGGTGATGAACTGGTTGAGCGGATTGGCGGCGACATAGCGCTTGGCCCACTCGATCCGGTTACCGAGCACCTCGATCTCCAAGGTGTTGGCGAAGGGCACACCGACATGGCCGCTGAGCGTCGGCGACCACGGCTTGCCGTCGACCTCGAACGTCGGCAGCACCGAATGGAACCGCGCGGGATCCACCTCGGCCATCCCCGAACCGTCGGCGACCGGCGTCGTGATCTTCATCGCGACCCACAGTCCTGTCAGCCTCGACATCGCAAAGGCGTGTGCACCGAGATCGAGGACCTCTTGCACCGTTCCCGGATAAAGAACGGGCAGGTGCAACGCGACAAGCGTTGGGTCACTGCGCGACGGCAGCGTCGATGACTTCGCGGCAGCGTCGTCGCCGACCAACAGCACGACGCCGCCCTTTCGGCCAGTTCCACCGAAACTGCCGTGACGGATCGCGTCGCCGGCGCGATCGAGGCCAGGTGACTTGCCGTACCAGATCCCGGCGACGCCCTCGAACTTCGGTCGCTCGTATGTCTGAGAGATCTGCGAACCGAACACGGATGTTGCCGCGAGCTCCTCGTTGAGGCCGGGCACATGAACGATGTTGAGCTCATCGAGCAGCTTGCGCTGGCTCTGCAACTCACGGTCGTACCCACCCAAGGGTGATCCCTGGTAGCCGGAGATGAACGCGGCAGTGTTCCAACCCTTGGCGCGGTCGGCGCGCATCAAATCGATCGGCAGTCGAACCAGTGCTTGGATGCCCGTCGCCAGGATCTGCTTCGGCGCGGCCTCGTAGCGCTGCTGGAGCGAGAACTGGTCCGGATTCGATTCGGTCAACGCCATGCGGCCTCCTGTGCTCGAAGAATCTACTGTCGCGCCATCTCAATGGCATGCCAGACCCGCTCAGGCGTGGCCGGGCCGTCGAGGTGCCGCACACCCAGCGGCGACAACGCATCGATCACGGCGTTGAGCACTGCGGGAATGGACCCGATCGTGCCCGACTCACCCGCGCCTTTGGCCCCGAGCGGATTGACCCACGTGGGGGTCTCCATGTGAACGAGCTCGAAGCTCGGCAGCTCGGCTGCGGAGATCACCGGGTAGTCGGCGAAGTTGGAGGTGACCGGGTTGCCGTCCTCGTCGTACTGCATCCACTCCAGCAGTGCCTGGGCGACGCCCTGACCGATCCCGCCATGGATCTGTCCGTCGACGATAAGCGGGTTGAGCAAGGTGCCCGCGTCATCCACGGCGACGATCCGCTCCAGCGTCACTTTTCCGGTCTCGGTGTCGACTTCGACGACGGCAAGATGTGCACCGAACGGGAACGTCGGTTGCGCAGCTTTGAAGTCGCTGAGCCCGACCAGTGCTTCGCCGTGAGCCGCTGCGACGTCGGCCCAACCGATGGCCGGCTGGGGCGAGCCAGCGACGTGGAAGGTGCCCGCATCGGCGTCGAGCACGACGTCGTCGACGGCCGCCTCGAGCAGGTTTGCGGCACGCTCGCGCGCGGCATCGGCAAGCTTCCCCGCGGCGATCACCAATGATGACCCTGCCACCTGAACCGAACGCGAGCCGACCGTCAGTCCCCCAGCCGGCACCTCGTCGGTGTCCCCGTGCACGACGTCGACTGCATCCATGGGAACACCCAGACGGTCGGCGATGATCATCTTCCACGTGGTGACGTGACCTTGGCCGTACGGCGTCGCGCCCGTCAGCACGCGCATGCGACCGTCGGGCAGCAGGTGGACCGCGCCGTACTCGGTGGGCGCTGCCGCCGACGTGATCTCGACGTAGACGGCCATGCCGATCCCGGTGAGGACAGTTGCCTTGCCGGCGCGTTGCTCAGCCTGTTTGCTGCGAAGCGCGGAATAGTCGGCGGCGGCGAGCACACGACGCATGGCTTCCTCGTAATCACCCACGTCGTAGACGGTGCCGATGCCGGTTGTGTAGGGCTCCATGAACTTCGGGATGAAGTTGCGGCGGCGCACGTCGGCCGGGTCCATGCCGATCTCGGCGGCATAGAAGTCGACGGCGCGCTCGATGGCCAGCGCCGCCTCGGGCCGCCCGGCACCCCGATACGCCGTGACCGACATCTTGTTGGTGGCAACCGAGACTCCGCGGAACCCGCAGTTGGGGATGTCGTACACACCGGGGGCCATACGTTGCGTCATCATTGGCAGGTAGGCGCCCATCAGCGGATACGCCCCAGCGTCTTGGACGACATCGAGTTGGTAGGCCGTGATGCGCCCGTCGCGGGTGCCGCCGATCTTCACGTCGATCCGTTGGCCGCGGCCTTGCGGCATGGCCTGCATCGCCTCGGTACGCGTCTCGGTGTAACGAACAGGTTTGCCGACCTGTTTCGACAGCCACCCGAGCGTCAGTTCCTCGCCGACGGTGCGCGACTTCACACCGAAGCCTCCACCAACATCGGGCACGACGGCGCGCACGCGACCCGTCGGCAGTTCATACAACTTGGCGAGGATGTCGCGGGTCGGGTGCGCGCCTTGGCACGCCGAGTAGTGGACCAGGCGATCGCCATCCGGATGTGGTTCCCAGTAGGCAAGTCCGCTGCGCGGCTCGATCGGCGAACCGTTGATCCGTTGGTTGACCACCCTGAGGTCGAGCACCACCTCGCACTCACCGAAGTCGGCCTGGTGATCCGAGGCGAAGGTGGCATAGGTGTTGGTGCCGAGGTCGGGATGCACGAGCGTCTGATCGTTCAACGCGCCGTCGAGATCGACCACCGCTGGCAATGGTTCGATGTCGACGTACACCATCGCACCGGCGTCAACGGCAGCGTGGCGATCTACTGCGACGACGGCGACGACCGGCTCGCCGACGAAGCGCACCGTGCCCTTGGCGATCAACGGGCGTTCGCTACCGGGCTTGAGGATCGGTTGCACGTGCGGGAACGGCGGAAGGTCGACCTCGTCGCCGGTGAAAACACCCAGCACTCCGGGCATCTTCCTGGCATCATCGACGTCGTACGAGAGGATGCGTCCGTGCGCATACTCGCTGCGCACGAAGTGCACCCACGCCGCGTCGACTGGGATGTCCTCCACGTATGTGCCGCCGACGGTCAGCATCCGCGGATCTTCGACGCGCTGCACGCGATTGCCGAGGATGCTGCCCACCTCTAGCGACCTCCCATGTGGGCCGAACCTAGCGGGTGTCGCGCTGCCGCTGAGTATCCGTCGTCCCGACACGTGGAAACCGAATGACGCATCAAATTTCGTTTATCGTGCGCCCGTGCGTACGAAGGTGGCGATCGTCGGGGGCGGCCCCGCCGGCATGTTGCTGTCGCATCTGCTGTGGCGGGCAGACATCGACAACATCGTCGTCGAGCAGCGATCGCGCGAGTACGTCGAGGCGCGCATCCGCGCAGGCGTCATCGAGCAGGGCACCAGTGATCTGCTGCGATCGCTGGGTCTCGGTGCACGCATGGACCGTGAAGGCTTTGTGCACGAGGGGGTGACGATCTCCAACGCGAGGTCACCCTTCCGTATCGATTTCAAGTCCTTGGTCGATCGAGTTGTGATGGTCTACGGCCAGACCGAGATCCAGAAGGATCTCTACGACTCGGCTGCCGGTGCGGGCCGCCCGATCGTCTTCGAGGCCGAGAGCGTGCAGTTGCACGATCTGGTCGAAGGGTCACCGTCGCTGAGCTATGAGCTTCATGGTCAGAGCTGGGCGATCGAGTGCGAGTACATCGCCGGTTGCGATGGTTTTCACGGCGTCAGCCGTCATGCCATCCCGGCCAACCGGCGACGCGAATTCGAACGCCTCTATCCGTTCGGTTGGATGGGTGTGCTTTCCGAGACACCGCCGGTCAGCCACGAACTGATCTACGCCCGCCACCCGCGTGGTTTCGCCCTGTGCTCGATGCGCAACCCGATGCTGTCGCGCTACTACGTGCAGTGCACCGCCGAAACCGATGCGGCCACGTGGAGCGACGAGCAGTTCTGGGACGAGTTGCGCACCCGCATACCGGAAGAAGCCGCCTCCGCGTTGGTGACGGGGCCGTCGATCGAGAAGTCGGTGACACCCCTGCGGAGCTACGTGTCGGAGCCGATGCGTTGGGGAAACCTGTTCCTCGCGGGCGATGCCGCGCACATCGTTCCACCAACTGGCGCGAAAGGCTTGAACCTCGCCTTCTCCGACGTCTACTACCTCGCCGAGGCATTCACAGACAACTCGACAGCAGCGTTGGACGGGTACGCGGCCAAGGCGCTGCGTCGCGTGTGGAAGGCCGTGCGGTTCTCATGGTGGATGACGACCATGCTGCACACCTTCGACGAGTCGAGCGAGTTCGAACAACGCCTGCAGGAGACTGAGTTGGACTATCTCGCCGGCTCCGTCGCCGCCCAGACGGCGATGGCCGAGAACTACACGGGCTTGCCGTTCTGACTCGACATTTCGCCCCGACTACCGTGACTTCGATGGGCGACCACGACGAGGGCATGCGGATCCGAACCGAAGTCCTCGGGCGAGAGCACGTCGAGCGCTCGAACGCTGCCGCCACCGACCTCGATCGGGCCTTTCTCGACTGGATCACGACCAACGTCTGGGGCGATCTGTGGGCCGACCCGACGCTCGATCGCAAGACCCGCAGCATGATCACCATCGCGATACTCGCGTCGCTCGGCAGAGATGAACTGGCTCTCCACTTGCGCGCATCGGTGACCACAGGTGTCAGTGACGAAGAGTTGGCACAGGTGTTGCAGCACGTCGCTGTGTACGCCGGCGTTCCTGCCGCCAACCACGCGTTCCAGACCGCGCGGACGGCTAGACAGTCATGACCCAGACGTTCACGCCACGCGCCCACGAGGACCATCCACCGTTCCTGTACTCCGACTATCGATCGACCATCAAGCGTGCACCGTCGCACGATCTCGTCTCGATCCTCCAGACCCTCACTGAGACAACGGGTCCCGGTCCCGCCTGGACCGAGTTGAACGTCGACGACGCCGACCTCACCACCAACGCCGGCACCGGCAGCGAGGCCATCGGTCAACGCAGCATCATCAGAGGCCGTGTGCTCGACGACTACGGCAACCCGATGCCCGACACGTTGATCGAGATCTGGCAGGCCAACGCCTGCGGACGTTACGTGCACTGGCGGGAGACCGCGTTCCCGGCCCCCCTCGACCCGAACTTCCTCGGTGTCGGACAGACACGGACCAATGCCGACGGCGAGTACCGGTTCCTGACGATCAAGCCGGGGCCATATCCGTGGGGGAACCACCCGAATGCTTGGCGTCCCGCACACATCCACTTCTCGCTGATGGGTCTGTCCGTGGCGACGCGACTGGTGACGCAGATGTACTTCCCCGACGACCCGCTGTTCGACCTCGATCCGATCTTCCAATCGGTCCCTTCCCATGCCCGCGACCGACTGATCGCCGCCTACGACCACAATGTCACCGTCGAGAACTGGGCGCTCGGTTACCGATGGGACATCGTGCTGCGCGGCTCCGGAGATCCATCTTGAGAACAACGGTCGGCCGCCAGACGCCATCCCAAACCGTAGGTCCGTACTTCACGATGCGCCTGTCGGCGGAGGGCGAGAACGTTCTGACTGTGCCCGAGACTGATGGCGAGCGGATCCGCATCGAGGGTCAGGTGCTCGACGGCGATCGCAAGCCCATCGAGGATGCGCTGGTCGAGCTCTGGCAGGCCAACAGCACCGGGCGTTACCGCCATCCCGCCGACAATCGGTCCGACCCGCCGTTGGATCCTGCGTTCACCGGCATCGGCCGGTGCGCCACCGATTTCAAGACCGGGGCCTACTCCTTCGCGACCATCAAGCCCGGCCCCGTCCCCCACCCTGCCGGTGGAATGCAGGCGCCGCACGTCAGCCTCACGATCCAGGCCAGGGGCATGTTGAACCCGACGTTCACGCGTGTGTACTTCGACGACGAGGCGGCGGCCAACGCTTTGGATCCCGTGCTGCAATCAGTGCCTGCTTCGCGCCGCGCGACGCTGATGGCTGAGCGCGTCGAGACCGACTCATCGGTGCCGACGTACCGGTTCGACATCCGCTATCAGGGCGATGACGAAACGGTGTTCTTCGATGTCTGATTCGACGCTGTATCCCGGGTTCTCGACAGAGCCGATGGACACGATCTTCGCTCTGCCGGCACGGGTCCGCGCCATGGCCGCCGTAGAAGCTGCTGTAGCGACCGCGCAGGGTGCGGCCGGGCTCATCCCGACCGATGCTGCAGACGCGATCGTCGCCGCGTGTGTCGAACCTGTCCATGTCGAGATCCTCGCCGAAGGGTGGCAGGCCGGCACACCGGTGCTCGGTCTGCTCGACACCCTCAGGTCGCGCCTGCCTGACGGTTCATCGCAGTACCTGCATCACGGCCTGACGACGCAGGATGTCGTCGACACCGCGGCGATGGTGTTGGCGCGGCAAGCCCTGGATCATCTGTGGGAGTCGACGCGGGAGGCCACTCGATCACTGCGTGGGATCATCGATCGTTCCGGTGACGTGGCGACGCAGGCACGCTCGTTCCTGCAACCAGCCGATGTGACGACCGTGGGCTTTCGTACTGCTCGGTGGCTCGACCAGCTCGACCAGGTGCGCCGCCGAATCGGATCGATCAGGCTTCCGGTACAACTCGGCGGGTTGATCGGAGACCGCCTGGGCATCACGACCGAAGTCGTCAACGCTGTAGCGGCGAACCTGACACTCGAGTCGCGCCTGCCGTGGCACACCGATCGGTCACCCGTGATCGAAGTTGTCACCTACCTCACCGACATCGCCAGATGGGCCGAAAAGGTGGCCATCGACGTCGCTCAATTGGTACAGCTCGGCGAGGTCACGACGCGTGCGGGTGGTTCGTCCGCTGCTGCCGGAAAGCGCAACCCCATCGACGCGATGCGAGCAGCCGCGGCGGCGCAGGCCTGCTTTGGGATTGCCACGATCATCACCCAGGCAAAACCACACGAGCTCGAGCGTGGGCTGGGCAGCTGGCACGCTGAGTGGTTCGCGCTGCCGCTCGTGTTTCAGACCGCGGCCGCATCGCTCGAATCGATCTCCTCTGCACTCGCCTCGCTGGAGGTCGAGCCCTCGGCGTTGGTGGTGGCCGACGACCGGCGCGCCGCGGCGGACGCTTTCGTCGCCGAAGTTCTGGCACACTCACCGCCATGACGTCGTTCGCCACCACGTCCACCGGAACTCGCATCGCCTACTTCGTCAGCGGCAGAGAATGGCGACCACCGTTGGTCCTCACCCATTCTCTGGGAAGTGACCACGACATGTGGGATCCGCAGATCGAAGCCCTGAAGGATCAGTACTACATCATTGCCATCGACAACCTGGGTCATGGCCAGAGCGAGGCCCCCGGCGGTGAGTACACGGTCAACGATCTTGCCGCAGTTGCGATTGCCGTAGCCGACGCCGCTGAGTTGGAACAGTTCCACTACTGCGGGCTGTCGGTCGGGGGTCTCACGGGGTTGCAACTCGCCGTGCACCACACCGATCGATTGCTGTCGCTCACGTTGTGCAACACAGGCGCGACGATCGGAACGCCAGAGCTCTGGGATGAACGCATCCGAACTGCGAAGACGTCCGGCATGGCCGCTCTAGTTGACGCGGTCATCGCGCGGTGGTTCTCGCCCGACTTTGCCGAGCGCCAACCGCAACGTTTCGCTCGAGCGCGGGCGACCCTTGTGGCAACCGACCCGGATGGCTACGCAGGCGTGTGCGCTGCAATCCGCGACGCCGATCTACGTGAGGATGTTGGTTCGATCGCGGTCCCAACACTCGTGATCGGAGGCGAGAACGACGAAGCAGCGCCGATCGGGCAATCGCGATGGCTGCACGATCAGATCGCCGGCAGCCATCTGGTCGAGTTGAACGCGGCACACATCAGCAACCTGGATCGCGAGCCCGAGTTCACTGCAGCTCTGAGTCACTTCCTGAGCGAAACCACGCCGTAGGGCTGAGAGCTAGAAGCTGCCCTCCTCGACGCGATCGATGCCCTGCGTCAGGAGGAGGTCTTCGTGCAGCTCCATCCACACATCGTGGTACGACCCGCACATAACGCCGGTGAACATGCGCTGGTCGCCTGCTTCGAGTGCAGCGCGGCTGCCGGTCAAGCGCGCCGCGTAGCCGTCGAAACGCTTGGCAACCTCGGCAAACGCGTGACAGATCGGCTGCGCCTCGTCATCGAGGACACCGAGCCGCTTGACGCAGTCGTCGTCGTAGGCCTGGTCGGAGTGGTCGTTGGTCTCGCCGTTGCGCAACTGCCAATCCGCGCACAGCGCCTTGAAGATCTCGTTCATATCGAGGAAGCGGTGGTACTTCTCGGACAAGCCCTCTCGGAAGCCCGGCCGGCAGACGTCTTCCTCCAGGGCGATGAGGTACGCCTCCCGCCCGGTGGGTGTCAGTTGCCACAACCCGCGAGCCTCGCGGTAGGCCGTCTGCCCTTCCTCTTTCATCTGCTCCAGGTGCGACATCACCTCTTCTTCCGGCAGTCCCGCCAACTCGACGATGTTCTCGACCTTGACGAAGCCCTTGATCCGAAGCGCGTGATGGACCCTGAAGCGAGGGTGCGAGTCATGTGCCATGCGTCGCACAATACTCACGGCCTCCTCTACAGTCCGCCTCATGAGACCGATCGATCCGCCGTTCCGAGCCGACCACGTCGGCAGCCTGCTGCGTCCCAAGCCCGTGCTCGACGCCCGAGAGGAATTTGCCGCCGGGACCATCACCGCCGCGGAGAAACGCCTCGTCGAGGACGAGGCCATCGCTGACGCAGTTCGCAAGGTCGAATCGGTCGGGATGCGCAGCACCACCGACGGGGAGTTCCGGCGCGCCTGGTTCCACCTCGACTTTCTCGAGCAGTTGGCCGGCGTCGAGGTAAGTGGAGCGATAGCGGCCAGCTCCAACGCGGCCGAGACGGTGCACTTCACGCCGCCGCGGTTGGCCGTGACCGGTCCCCTTCGCCACGTCCGCGACATCCAGGTCGACGACTTCGAGTACCTGGCCGGCGTCACCACCAAGACGCCGAAGGTCTCGATCCCGTCGCCGACCATGGTCCACTTCCGCGGCGGTCGAGCCGCCA
>JANPGV010000047.1:0-10149 GCA_031424145.1 Ilumatobacteraceae bacterium | reverse complement strand
GTCTACGGATCTGCTGACCAACGTCCTGCTGGTGACGCGAGCCCCCGTGATCGTCTGCCCGGCGATGCACACCGAGATGTGGGAGCACCCTGCCGTCATCGACAACGTCGCCACGTTGCGGCGACGCGGCGTTCACGTCGTGGAGCCCGACGAAGGCCGGTTGGCCGGCGGCGACTCCGGCAAGGGCAGGCTGGCGACTCCCGAGCGGATCGTCGCCGAAGTGGAACGTGTGCTGGGTGGTGGACTGCTCAACGGCACGCATGTGGTCGTCACTGCCGGCGGCACCCGCGAGCCCATCGATGCGGTACGGGTGATCGCCAATCGCAGCAGCGGCAAGCAGGGTTACGCCGTAGCCGCTGAAGCCCTCGCGATGGGAGCTCGCGTGACGCTGATCTCGACTGTGGGCCTACCGACACCGGCCGGCGCCGAGCTGCAGAACGTCGAGACCGCGGCCGAGATGCAGGCAGCCGTCGAGGCGCTGGCGGATTCCGCCGATGTCATCGTGATGGCAGCCGCTGTAGCCGACTTCCGGCCGAAGGTCGCCGAAGCCGGCAAGATCAAGAAGGACGGCGGTGTCCCAGAGATCGTCCTCGAGCCAACACCCGACATCCTCGCATCGCTCGGTGCCCGCAAGCGGCCTGGCCAGATCCTGGTCGGTTTTGCCGCCGAGACGGACGATGTCGTCGCCAACGCCGCTGCGAAGCTGCGCCGCAAGAACCTCGATCTGATCGTTGCCAACGACGTCAGCGCCCCGCATGTGGGTTTTCAACACGACACGAACGCCGTCACGTTGCTCGGCGCCGGTGGCACCAGCACCGACGTCGCGTTGACGGACAAGCGTTCGGTCGCCAGGGCGATACTGGAATATGTCGCTGAACTGCGATCTGGTGTAAGTAGTAGCGACTCAAGCCCCACTCAGAACTAACCCGATCCACCGATTCAGGAGCATCAACAAGTGAGCAAATACACGTTCACCTCGGAAAGCGTGACCGAGGGCCATCCCGACAAGATGGCGGATCAGGTCAGCGACGCCGTGCTTGATGCAATCCTCGCCGAGGATCCACACGGACGTGTTGCTTGCGAGACGTTGCTGACCACCGGCCTCTGCGTCGTCGCCGGCGAGATCACGACCAACGCCTATGTCGACATCCCCAAGCTCGCCCGCGAGGTCATCAACGGCATCGGCTACGACAACGCGCTGTATGGGTTCGATGGCAACACCTGCGGCGTCATCGTGTCGATCGACGAGCAGAGTGGCGACATCGCCCAAGGCGTCGACATGAGTGAAGAGCTGCGCGGCGGGCGCAGCGGCGAAGACATGATCAACGCGCAGGGCGCCGGCGACCAGGGGATGATGTTCGGCTACGCCTGCGACGACACACCGGACCTCATGCCGTTGCCGATCTGGCTTGCACATCGGATGGCGGAGAAGCTCAGCGACGTTCGCAAGGCTGGTGCTGTCCCGTACCTGCGGCCCGATGGCAAGACCCAGGTCACGTTCGAATACGACGCGGCCGGACGCCCGATTCGTCTGGTCACTGCCCTCATCTCCACGCAGCACCAGGACGGCGTGGATCGCGACACCGTGATCCGCCCCGACTTGATCGAGCAGGTCATCCGGCCCGTCGTTCCCGCACAGTTCGCCGACGACGACTACAACGTGTACATCAACCCAACCGGCAAGTTCGTGATCGGTGGTCCGCACGGTGACACCGGCCTCACAGGGCGCAAGATCATCGTCGATACGTACGGTGGCATGGGTCGCCATGGCGGCGGAGCGTTCAGCGGCAAGGACCCTTCCAAGGTCGACCGGTCTGCGGCATACGCGGCCCGATGGGTGGCCAAGCATGTTGTCGCCTCCGGTGCGGCCACACGTTGTGAGGTGCAGGTCGCCTATGCCATCGGCATGGCTCACCCGATGAGCATCCTGGTCGAGACGTTCGGCACCAACACCGTCGACAACGACAAGATCGAAGCTGCGGTGGGCGAGGTGTTCGACCTCCGTCCTGCGGCCATCGTTCGCGACCTCGACCTGAAGCGCCCGATCTATCGCAAGACGGCTGCGTACGGTCACTTCAGGCGTTCCCTCCCAGAGTTCACCTGGGAGGCAGTCAGCCGGCTCAGCGACTACAAGAGCGCTGTCGGCCTGTAGTCCTCTAGCCTCGCCGGGCAATGGACCCGTCGTCGCTGCTGGTCGCCCGGGTCGTCCCCGACGTCACCGGGCTCGACAAGCAGTTCGACTATCTCGTCCCGGACGGAATGCTCGATCGCATCGCTGTTGGGTCGATGGTGCGAGTGCCCTTGCACGGTCGTCGCGTCGGTGGCTGGGTCATCTCGCTCGGCCCGCCGGACGGATTCGTCTCTCTCGATCGCCTCGTCCCGATCGCCAAGTGGTCCGGGATCGGCCCGACGGCCGAGATCATCGAACTGGCGTCGTGGGCTTCGCGGCGGTGGGGCGCCGGCCGCCTCCGGCCCCTGCTTGTAGCGGCCAGCCCGCCGTCGATGGTGGGCTCGCTGCCTCCGTCTTCGGCGTCGCACACATCGGGCCACCACGACGTGGCACTTCCCCGGTTGGTTCGTTTGCCACCGACGGGTGATCAGCTGGCAACCGTTCTCGAAGCACTGACCCATGGTCCATCGCTGGTGATTCATCCTTCGATCGACGAAGCGCGTCGCCTCGCGGCCCGTCTTCGTCAAGCCGGATATTCAGCTGCAGCCCATCCTGATCAGTGGGCGCGTGCCGCTGGTGGAGTCGACGTCGTGATCGGCGGGCGCAGCGCGGTGTGGTCACCGTGCGGGGGAATGCGGTCGATCGTCGTGCTCGACGAGCACGACGAGGCGCTGCAAGAGGAGCGTTCGCCCACATGGCACGGGCGCGATGTTGCGATCGAACGCGCCGATCGTGCAGGCGTGCCATGCGTGTTGGTCTCACCTTCTCCATCGGTAACGGCGCTGGTCTGGGCTGGGGATTCGTTCCGCCGACCCTCGGTCGCCGAGGAACGTGACGGCTGGCCGATCCTGGAGCTCGTCGATCGCACACGTGAGGAACCGTGGAAGCGATCTCTGTTGACCTCGCCGCTGATCCAGCACCTCCGCAATCGAGAGCAGCGGGTCGTCTGCGTGCACAACACCAAGGGACGCGCCCGCCTGTTGGCGTGTCGGACCTGCAGGTCGTTGCAGCGGTGCGAACGGTGCCAGGCGGCAGTGATGCAGGACGACAGCGGCTCTCTCGTGTGCCAACGCTGCCTCACGATTCGTCCGGTGGTCTGCCAGAACTGCGGGTCGGGGGCACTGTCGCTGCTTCGACCGGGAGTGAGCCGATTGCGCGAGGAGATCGAGGCAGCCGCCGGTCGTCCGGTCGGCGTAGTCACAGGGGAGAGCGAATCACTACCGGATTGCGACGTGCTGATCGGCACGGAGGCTGTTCTGCACCGGGCGACGAGCGCCGACGTCGTCGCGTTCCTCGATCTCGACGCCGAGCTCTTGGCTCCTCGCTATCGCGCGGGTGAGCAGGCGATGGCGTTGCTGGCGCGGGCGGCACGAATCGTCGGTGGCCGCGCCGGAGGTGGTCGGTTGCTCGTGCAGACGTTCCTGCCGCGTCACGAAGTTCTGCAGGCCGTGCTTCACGCCGATCCATCGCGACTGGCCAAGGTCGAGTTGAGTCGCCGGCAGCTTCTCGGTCTGCCCCCGTTCGCCGCTCTGGCCGCCGTGTCAGGGGTCGGTGCCACCGAGTTCGCGGTCGCCACTGGACTGGAGTCGTCGTCAGCTGGAGACGCGGTTTTGATGCGAGCCGCGACCTGGGACGAGATGGGTGCCGCGATCGCGGCGACACCACGCCCGAAGGGCTCCCGACTGCGCATCGAGGTCGACCCCGCCCGCTAACCCCGTACGAGTGTTTCCGGCTCGCTGCACCTCATACGAGTGTCTCCGTCCCTCCCGGGGTGGCCGCAAACACTCGTTTGGAGGTCTGGAGGATGCGGTAGCCGCTCGACGAGGCGAGTCTCTTGGTCGGGTAGCCCTGTCCCGTCAGCCACCGCTGCAGGGAGTCGGCGCCGAGGTGCTTGTGCACGACCATCGTTGCTGTTCCGTCGGTCGCAAGCCGGGCCAGCCAAGTGAGGAGCATCTCGTGCAGTGCGGGCTTGCCGATACGGATCGGCGGGTTGCTCCAGATGCAGGCGAAGGTGATGTTGGTGGGCACCTCTTCGGGTCCCACCACGCTCAGGTTCGCGATGCCGTTGGCCTCGGCGTTGGCCAGGCACAGCTCTCGCGCCCTGCTGTTGACTTCGACGGCCCATACGGTTGTGTTCGGGGATCGCTTGGCCATCGGCAGGGCAATTGTCCCGATCCCGCACCCGAGGTCGAGCAGGTTGCCCGCGACAGGTGGCGTCGGCGCTTTCAACAACAGCAACTTGCTGCCGGCATCGATCTGGCCGTAGCCGAACACGCCACGGTCGGTCGTGAGCGTGAGGGACATGTCCGGCAGCCAAAGCTCCACGTCGCGGGGCATCGAGGGCGCGTCAGGTTCTTCGTCGAAGTAGTGGCCCATCTCGATCGGTAGCCTTGCAGTTATGGCGTACCAGATCCGCACATACGGCGACCCCGTGTTGAAGAGCAAAGCGGCAGAAGTCCCCGACATCAACGGCAAGATCGCCCGCTTGGTCGACGACATGTTCGACACGCTGTACGAGAGCGATTCCGGCATCGCCCTGGCCGCGCCCCAGATCGGGGTGCAGAAGCAGATCTTCGTCTGGGATGTCGACGACGAGCAGATGGCGATCATCAATCCCCAGATCGTCGAGGCCAGCGGAGAGTGGGTCTACGACGAGGGGTGCCTCAGCATCCCGGGTTTGTACGTCGAGATCCTCCGGCCCAACCACGTACTGATGCGCGGTCACACCGTTGATGGCGACGAGATCGAGATCGAAGCCAGCGAGCTGATGGGCCGAATGTTCCAGCACGAGATCGACCACCTGCACGGCGTTCTGATGTTCGATCGCATGACACCCGAGCAGCGCAAAGAGGCAATGACCGAGTATCGCCGCATACAAGAATCACCCGTCGCAGAGGTACCGAACCGTCGCCTGAAATTGCAGTGACCCGCGCCGCGCCACCGCGCCGGCTCGTCTACCTCGGGACGCCCGAGATGGCGGTGCCACCGTTGCGGGCGCTGGTTGCAGCTGGCTTCGACATCGCTGTCGTTGTGACGCGCGTCGACAAGCGAAGAGGGCGTGGCTCGAAGGTGATGCCCAGCCCGGTGAAGGTTGCTGCGATCGAGCTCGGTCTTCCCGTCTCGCACTCGGTTGACGACGCGGTCGATGTAGGTGCCGACCTCGGCGTGGTGGTCGCGTTCGGACAGTTGATCAAGCCACATGTTCTCGAGAAGTTGCCGTTTGTCAACCTGCACTTCTCGCTACTGCCTCGCTGGCGCGGGGCGGCGCCCGTGGAGCGCGCCATCCTGGCCGGCGACACCGAGACGGGCGTCTGCCTGATGCAGGTCGAGGAGGGGCTCGACACCGGCCCTGTCTACGAATGCAGGACCGTCCCGATCGAGCCAACCACTAGCGCGGGGGAACTTCGTCAGCGATTGGTCGAAGTGGGCACGGAACTGCTCGTCGCCGAGTTGCGTGCCGGGTTGGATGTGCCGAATCCGCAAATCGGTGAAGCGACCAAGGCGGCCAAGTTGCGATCGGAGGAGCTCGAGATCGATTGGACGAGGCCTCCGACAGAGGTCGATCGCCTGGTTCGCCTCGGTGGCGCGTGGACGATGCTGCACGGCAGGCGTCTGAAGATCATCGCTGCCGATCTGGTCGAGCCCGGTCAGGAACCCTCCACCGAGTTGCGTGGTGACTGTGTGGGTGGTGTGCGGCTCGTCGTCGTGCAGCCCGAGGGAAGAGCCCCGATGAGCTTCGAGGACTTTGCCCGTGGTGCCCGACTCGCAGACATCGAGCAGGTCGGGACGACGAGCGGCGGTAGCGTCAGCGAGCGATGAGTAACGCTCGCCAGGTGGCCTATCACTGCCTGCAGCGCATAGATCACGACGGGGCCTACGCCAACCTCTTGTTGCAGAGCGAGCTCGGACGATCGCGACTGAGTGAACGTGATCGCGGCTTCGTTACTGAGCTGGTCTACGGAACGACGCGCATGCGTCGCGGTTGCGACGCGCTGATCGACCGATTTCTCGTCAAGGAGCCCCAGCCCTCGTTGCGCACACTGCTTCGGCTCGGCGCCTACCAGTTGCACTACGCCGGCGTCGCAGCGCACGCCGCGGTGGGAGAGACCGTTGAGCTGGCCCCCAAGGCGGCCAGGGGCTTCGTCAACGCGATCCTGCGTCGTGTCGGTGACACGCCGATGGAATGGACGAACGCCGCGGCGCGACTGAGCTACCCCGATTGGATCGTCAACCGCCTGCAGGCCGAGCTCGGTGAAGACGCTGAGCCGGCGATGCTGCGAATGAACGAGCCCGCACCCGTTTCGGTGCGCGACGACGGCTATCGGCAGGACCTCGCCTCCCAATGGGTCGCCGCTGCGGTCGAGGCCGCGCCGGGAGAGCGGATCCTCGATCTCTGCGCGGCGCCGGGTGGGAAGGCGACAGCGATGGCCGCAAGCGGCGGCTATGTCATTGCTGCGGACCTGCAGATGCACCGCGCTCGCTTGATCGACGGGGTGACTGTCGTGGTTAGCGACGCCGTTGCGCCGCCTTTCCATGCGAACAGTTTCGACAAAGTGCTGATCGACGCACCGTGCAGTGGTCTCGGCGCGCTGCGACGCCGTGCCGACGCGCGCTGGCGGATCACCGAGGCTGACGTGGGGGTCCTGGCGGCCCTGCAAGGAGAAATCTTCTCCGCTGCCGCCCCGCTGGTGAGACCCGGTGGCTGGCTGGCGTACAGCGTGTGCACCTTGACAGCGCAGGAGTCGATCGACCACCCGGTGCCACAGGGATTCGAGCCGATCTCGTCACCTCCGTCTCACGAGTGGCGGCCCTACGGCCACGGCTGGCGATTGCTGCCGCAGGATCATGACACCGACGGCATGGTCCTGATTCGATACCGTCGAACGTCATGAACGAGCAACCGCTGCACGCGAAGGTCCTCACCGTCAGCGACGGCGTGATCCACGGCACCCGCGAGGACCTCAGTGGTGCAGCCCTCGTGGAACAGCTCACGAAAGCAGGCTGGGTCGTGGTCGAGCACCGGGTCACTGCTGACGGCGCCACGAACGTCGCCAACACGCTCAGGGAGATGTGCGGTGGCTTCTCGGGGCTCGTCGTGTCGACAGGCGGCACCGGATTCGCCTCTCGCGATCAGACCCCGGAAGGCACGCGATTGGTCATCGACCGTGAAGCCCCCGGCCTGGCCGAGGCGATGCGTTTGGTCAATCCGCTCGGCCGTCTGTCGCGGGGGATCGCCGGCATTTGTGATCGGGCGATCATCTGCAACACGCCGGGCTCGCCGAAGGGTTGTGTCGAGCAGCTCGCCGCGATTCTCGATGTCGTCCCTCACGCCGTTCGCTTGCTCGACGAATCACCGACTCAGCACTGACCTCTGCCGGATAGCCTGCTGCGGATGCTCAGGCTGGTCTTGCCAAAGGGATCATTGGAGAAGGCCACGCTCGAGCTGTTCGCTGCCGCCGACCTTCCCGTCCTGCGGTCGTCCTCTGTCGACTACAAGGCGACCATCGATGATCCGCGGATCGCCGACGTGCGCATCCTCCGTCCGCAAGAGATCCCGATGTACGTCGCCGAAGGACTGTTCGACTTCGGCATCACCGGACGTGATTGGGTCGAGGAGACCGGCAGCGAAGTGGTCAGCCTGGGTGAGCTGCGGTACAGCAAGTCCACCTCGGAACCGGTGAAGGTGGTCGCTGCGGTCGCTGCCGACTCGCCTGCCAAACGAGTCGAGGACCTCCCGCAGGGTGTTCGGGTCACCAGTGAGTACCCGAAGCTGACGGAGCGCTACTTCGCCTCGAAGGGCATCAACGCCGACGTGCGTCTGTCGTATGGGGCAACTGAGGCGAAGATTCCCGACATCGCCGACTGCGTCGTCGAGATCACCGAGACCGGTCGGGCGCTGCGCGCTGCCGGCCTGCGAATCATCGACACCGTGTTGATCAGCTACACGGAGATGGTCGCGAACAAGGCATCCTTCGACGACCCGGTCAAGCTGCACGCGATGAGTCAGTTGATGACGTTGTTGCTCGGCACGCTCGACGCACGCGGCAAGGTTCTGGTGAAGCTCAACGTCGACACCGATCACTTCAAGGCGGTCCTCGCCGTGCTGCCCTCGGCCAAATCACCGACCATCAGTGAGCTCGCCAATGGCGGCTACGCGATCGAATCCGTCGTCGACAAGCGCACGATCAACACTCTGATCCCCGAGCTGAAAGACGCCGGCGCCTCCGACATCTTGGAGTTGCCGATCAGCAAGATCGTTGCCTGAGATGCGCGGCATGGTGACGTCGTTCGACAAGGTCGTGGGACTCGGCGAGATCACACGCGACGACGGTTGGGTGGTGCCGTTCCACTGCATCGTGATCACCGACGGCACCCGCGACATCCCACTCGGTGTCGAGGTCGAGTTCGACCTCCTGTGCAAGCTCGGCCGGTACGAGGCCGACCACGTCGTCACGATATGAACGAGCGCGATCAGCGCATCCTCGACGTCATCCGCTCGCTGCGCGAGGGTGAGGTCGTGACCTACGGCGACATCGCCGAGGACGCCGGTTACTCCAAACGGTCCCGCCTCGTCGGCCGGATCCTGGCGACGACCGACGAGGATCTCCCGTGGTGGCGCGTCGTCAATTCGGTGGGTCGACTCGTTCCCGGCCACGAACGCGAGCAGTCTGCGCAGTTGCGTGCCGAGGGCGTGAAGGTGTCAGACGGACGAGTCCGCAAAGCCCGGTACGGCAGGTTCGCGTCGGAGTAGCGTCGGCGTTCGATGCAACTGGCTCCGCTGTATCGCGCTCGGTTTTCGTATCCGGAGTCCTGGCACGTCGATCTTGATGGCCCGCTGGGGCGGCAGAGCGCGTATTTCTTCTTCGCCGACGGACGTTGCGATGGCAGTCTGGCTGGGAAGCTGCGAGGTGCAAATCACCCGATGCGGCGAACGGACGAGACGTTCGTCCCCGATTTTCAAGGCGTGATCGAAACCGACGATGGCGCTTCGGTGCTGTTCGACTGGCACGGCTACGGGCGGGCCTACCCGCAGGACGCGCGCCAGATCGTGCTCAGCGCAACGCACCTCAGTGATGACGACCGCTATAGCTGGCTCAACGACGTCGTCTGTGTCGGCACCGGCGAGGTGCGGCCGACCGAGCTGATCGTCGAGGTCGCCGAGCTCATCTGGGAGCCGCCGGCGAACTGACGGACCGCCTTAGTTCTCGGCGAGGGTCGCAGCCTTGATCTGCACGAACGCGAGGCGGATGTTCGATAGTGCCACCGTCAGCGTGGCGAACTCGGGACCCAAGCGTTCGCCGAGCCCTTCGACCAGGCAGGCAACGGCATCGATGGCCAACGACGCCTCAACGAGACGGGGCGGCTCGGCGCCGAGATGGATCGCCGCCAACTCGTACAAGCCCATCACATGGTTGACCACAACAGTCTCGGCGGGCACCTCGGCCAGCCTGGCCCTGGCATCGCTGAGTGCGTTCTGGGCGTCTTCCACCACCGATTCGGTGTCTTCGCTGCTCACGTGAGGTATCGTATCCGCCGACAACTCATCGCGAAGTGGGGTGGCTGCTCGCAGCGCACTCCCACCCGGCCACACATGCGTCAGCTACCGTGCGTCCG
The DNA here is from genome assembly GCA_031424145.1 of Ilumatobacteraceae bacterium. Lineage (GTDB taxonomy): Bacteria > Actinomycetota > Acidimicrobiia > Acidimicrobiales > Ilumatobacteraceae > JAENVT01. The sequence continues at coordinate 365 of JANPGV010000047.1, read as the reverse complement.
GGTCACAAGCACTTCGAGTGACCCGTCCTGGTGGCGGTTCTCTCCGCCGTGTTGGTGGCTTCGCAGCCAAACACATCGGAAGGGATCCACCCATTGCACAGGATTGATCAGCCATAGCACCGCCGCAGCAACCGGAGCACCGGTACAACGATCGCATCCGCGCCCGCGAGGTTCGCCTCATCGGCGCAGACGGCAGCCAACTTGGAATCAAGAATCTGCCAGATGCTCTCGCTCTCGCCCGCCAGCAAGATCTCGATCTCGTCGAGGTGGCGCCCATGGCGAACCCACCGGTGTGCCGGATCATGGACTACGGAAAGTTTCGGTACGAGGAAAGCCAGAAGGCCAAGGAATCGCGCAAGAAGACC
>JANPGV010000046.1:0-6223 GCA_031424145.1 Ilumatobacteraceae bacterium | reverse complement strand
ATCACTCCCGCGAACCCGAGGCCCACGCCGATCCATTGGATGCGGATCAACCGCTCGCCGAGCACGCGGCGCGACGCCAGCGCGGTGAGCACCGGATGGAGGCCGGCGATCAGCGCGCTGACGCCTGCAGGCAAGCCGCGGTCGATCGCCACGAACACACCGCCGAGATACAGGACGTGCATGCCGACGCCTGCCAGCATCACCCACGGGACCAGATGGGGGTCCACGCGTGGTGTGGCCCGCACCGCGGCAACGGCTGCCAGCAAGGCTGCGGCGAGGACCATTCGGACCGCCAGGAACGTGAGCGGCCCGGTGTCGACCGTGGCATATCGGGCCACCACGAAGCCCGTGCTCCACAGCACGACGAAGATCCACGGCGTCAACGCGACAACGCGAGAAGGGCGAGCCGCCGAGGCGACCCGCCCTTCCCCACTAGAAGCCTGCACTTCGGTCAGGCGCCACCCTCAGTCAGGGTGACGGTGAGTGGCGCGAAGCCGGCGCCCTTGACGTCGATCTTCTCGGCCTCCAACTGCTTGATCGCCTCGTTGACGATGTCGTTGGTGTACGACGTCGCGTCGGGAGCCTTGGTCAAGACCGTCTTGCCGTCGAGGTTCTTCGTCTCGCTGGCGATCTTGGCTGTGCGATCCCATGCCGCCTGGTCGATGACGCCGACACCGATCGTGGATGGCCAGATGAGCTTGTTGATCTCGTTCATCTGCCACAACTGGTGGGTTGCACCGAGCTTCGAGCCCTTGGCGACAACGATGTCGCGGCACGCTTCGGCGTTGTCGCGGCAGAACGCCCAGCCCTGCAGCGATGCCTTGACGAATGCAATCGCCTGTCCGCAATACGCCGGATCGGAGAGGCGACCTTCGTCAGCCCAGATCGCGTCCTGCAACATGCCAACGCCCTCGTTCTCGTACGAGACGACGTTGAGATCAGCGGGCGTGTACAGGGCGCCGGTCGCCGTGTTCTTGGCCTCCAACACTTGCGCGTACTCGTTGTACGTCATGGCTTCGGCGGCGTCGATCTCACCGGACAACAAACCGTCCATGTTGAAGTTCTGCCCGAGCAGGGTGACGTCTTTAGCGGGATCGAGGCCGTCCTTGGAAAGCGCTGCGAAGATCTCGTACTCGTTGCCAAAGCCCCAGTTGCCGATCTTCTTGCCCTTGAAGTCCTTGGCGGCTGTGATGTTCTTGTCCTTGAAGCTGACCTGCAGGGTTCCGCTGCGTTGGAAGATCTGGGCGATGTCAGTGACTTTGGCACCGGCCTCGCGCTCGGCGAGCGCCTTCGGCACCCATGAGATCGCGAAGTCGACCGCGCCGCTGGCCAATGTCTTCTGCGGCGGGATGTCGACGCCGCCTTCGACAATCTGGACATCGAGCCCGGCGTCCTTGTAGAAGCCCTTGTCGACTGCGGCGAAGTAGCCGCCGAACTGCGCCTGCGTGAACCATTGCAGTTGCAACTTCACGGTCGAACCTGTCGGCTTGGTGCACTTCGAGACATCGACGGCGAGACCCTTGCCCCCGCCCGACGAACCAGTGTTGGACGCCTTCTTGTCAGAGCCGCATGCTGCGACCAGCAACCCGACCAGGCCTATGGCCGCCGTCGCCTTGATCATTCGTTTTCTGTGCATCTTCTTCTCCCCTTTGTTGTTGTGTTGGTACTCACCCGTGTACCCGTCGTCGCTGCCACGGCACGACGAGGTATTCCAGGAGACTGGATCCAGCGAAGAACAGCAATCCGACGATCGATCCGCCGACAACGTAGGCGAAACCGAGGGCCTTGTTGGAGCCGTTCAGCGTGCTGGAGATCTTGGTTCCGAGGCCATCTTGTGTGCCGCCGAAATACTCGCTGACCAGGGCGATGATGACCGCGATCGGTGCTGCGGTACGTATCGCGGTGAACAGGAAGGGCATGGTGTTGGGCACGCGCACCTTCGCCAACACCTGTCTCGGAGTGGCGGCGTACGACTGCATGAGCTCCATCTGCGTTGCATCGTTGTGCTGGAGGCCCTTGGTGACCTGCACGAAGACGATGAAGAAGACCGCAATGGTTACCATGATCCGCCGCCCGATCTGGCTGTCGAGCGCATACATGTTGTTGAGCACGCCGACGATGACCACGGCGGGGACCGCCGCCACTGTGACGGCAAGGGGGTTGACCAAGTCGGCCACGAGCCGAAAACGATTCGTGAGGACGGCCCCGATGAAACCCAGGATCGCGCCACCCATCAACCCGACCAGCGCGTTGACGCCGGTGACCACGCAGGCTTTGGTGACGAGGCCGGGGTCCTCGAACAACGACTGCATGATGGCGGTCGGTTTGGGGATGACGAAGGGCTTCACGTTCGCAATCTCTACCCACGCCTGCCAAAGGGCAAGGAACAACACGCCGAAGACGACGGGCGGCAGCACGATCGCCAGGCTGCCGCGTGTTCGCGTCGCGGTGCTCACCGGTCGTCGATCCCTGAAACCGCATCGCCGACATGCGTTCCACGTAGTGCCTCGCGCACCTCGGTGACCCTGTCGAAGAACTCACTCGCCTCACGGGTCAGCTCGGACCGATCGCGACCGAGACCGACGTCGACCGTGGCGGTGATCCGGCCCGGACGTGGCGACATGACGACCACACGATCCGCCAGGTACACAGCCTCGGGGATCGAGTGGGTCACGAAGACCACCGTCGTACCCGTCTCACTGCAGATCCGCAACAGCTCGGCTTGCATGTGCTCGCGTGTCATCTCGTCGAGAGCCCCGAAGGGCTCGTCCATGAGCAGGAGTTGAGGGTGGGCGGCAAGTGCGCGCGCAATTGCGACCCGCTGCTGCATGCCCCCGGAGAGCTGCCACGGCATGTGCGACGCGAACTCGGGCAACTTCACCAGGTTCAACATCTCCGCGCTGCGCGCCCGCCGTCTGGCCTTGTCCCAGCCTTTCAACTCCAGAGGCAGTTCGATGTTGCGCTCGACCGTGCGCCAATCGAACAATCCGCTCTGTTGGAACGCCATGCCGTAGTCCTGATCGAGACGGGCCTGATGCGCCGACTTGCCGTTGACGATCAACTCGCCGGCCGTCGGCTCCGTGAGGTCGGCGATCAACCGCAACAGGGTCGACTTCCCGCATCCCGACGGACCGATCAGCGAGACGAACTCACCTCTGTGGACGGTCAGGTCGATGTCAACCAACGCATCGACCTGATTGGCCGCGCCGCGATTGAACACCTTGCTGACGCCGCGAACCCGCACGGCGTCGCCAGTATCGGACGTGACGTCCATCAGGTGCCTGCCGGTGGATGTCGACGCATCATCTGCCTATCGATCAACGCGACCAGCACAGCCATCACGAGACCCAGGACAGCGGCGCCGAACACGGCGGTGTACAACTTCGGCGGATCGGTCGAAGCCTCCTGCCCGTAGGACAGGATCAGGCGCCCGACCCCGAGGGGAACTCCGAGCGAGATCTCGGCGACGACGACGCCGACCACGGCCGACGCACCCGCGATTCGCAGTGCCGGTGCGATGTAGGGGACGGCGGCGGGGAACCTCAGTTTCAACAGCGTGCGCCACCACGGCGAGGCAAGCGACTCCATCAACTCCATGGCCGCCGGAGGTGTCGATTGCAGCCCTCGAAGTGTGGCCACTGCAACCGGGAAGAACGCGAGGAACACACCGAGCAGTGTGGCCGCTATCCATGTCTTGGACACAAGGTCGCGGCTTCCGTAGGCCATCAAGCCGATGATCAAAGGAGCCAGCACGATGATCGGCACTGTTTGCGACACGATCAGATATGGCATCAACGCCCGCTCGAGCAGGCGGAAGCGGGCCATCAGCACTGCCACGGCGATCCCGAGCAGAGTGCCGATGACGAAGGCGGCGAACGCAACCCTGAACGAGTACCACGTCGCCGAGGTGACGACCGACAAGATCGTCTCCTTGCCGCCGCGAACCTCGGGGCGTCCGAGTCGCGACACCATCTTCCAGACGTGCGGCATCGCCCGGTCGCCGGTGCGCGGCAGCAATCCGAAACCGAGCACTCGGCCGCCGTTCTCCGGCCCGACAGCCTTGTACGCCTCCCAGAGCGCAGCGACGAAAGCGAACGCGAGCGGAAACATGATCAGCTTGCGAAGACGCGCTGTCACGCTTTGGCCTTGACGGTTTCCGCGACTGCCGGCAGGACCTTCTCGCCGTACACCTGCAGCGTGTGATCCTTGTCGTCGTGCTGCAGGTAGATGCTGAACTGGTCGACGCCCAGTCCTTTCAATGCCGTCAGCCGCTCGATGTGCGCCTCGACCGGTCCGACAATGCAGAAACGATCGACGATGTCATCCGGTACGAACTGGGTGTGGACGTTTCCGGCCTGACCATGCTCGTTGTAGTCGTAGCTCTCACGGCCTTTGATGTAGTCCGTCAGCGCCTGCGGCACAGCACCGCTCTCGTCGCCGTAGCGGGCCACGATGTCGGCCACATGGTTACCGACCATCCCACCGAACCACCGGCACTGATCGCGACCGTGGGCCAGTGCGTCGTCACTGCCGTCCGTCACGTACGCGGGAGCCGCGACACAGATCTTGATGTCGGCCGGGTCGCGGTCCACCGCGGCAGCAGCGTTGCGCACAGCGGCGATCGTCCATTCGGCGATCGACAGGTCGGCCAGTTGCAGGATGAAACCATCACCGACTTCGCCCGTCAGTGACAGGGCCTTCGGCCCGTATGCCGCGATCCAGACCTCGAGCTCGCTGCCCACGGACCACGGGAAGCGCAGCTGCGAACCCTTGTATTCGACACTGCGGCCGTTGGCCAGCTCTCGGATCACGTGCACGGCTTCGCGCAGCGTTACCAGGGTGGTCGGTGCACCGTTGGTGACCCGAACCGCCGAATCGCCGCGGCCGATGCCGCAGACCGTGCGGTTGCCGAACATCTCGTTGAGCGTTGCGTAGACGCTGGCTGTGACCGTCCAGTCGCGGGTTGCCGGGTTGGTGACCATCGGGCCGACGATGACTTTGCGCGTCTCAGCCAGGATCCGGCTGAAGATCACGTATGGCTCCTCCCACAAGATGTGCGAGTCGAACGTCCAAACATGAGAGAACCCATACGCCTCAGCGCGCTTGGCCAGATCAACGACGCGCGCAGAAGGAGGAGTGGTCTGCAATACAACCCCAAAGTCCACTAGCCCCACCCCCCAGCTTGAGCGGCGACACCCACGGCCGGACGCCCCGCGGGCCCGGTGGGAGGGCCCGGCGTTCGATGCTCGACACGGTCGCCAAGCCCGGGCGACCTACCGTCTCGCATTCGAACCCCGGCCCCTCCCACCTGTTCAGCGGCGAACACGCGCGGATAGCTGCAGCGGAACAGGCGAGGCGACGGTCGGGGTTCGATCACGAGACGGTAGGTCAGGGCCGGGCTTGCCCTGACCGTGTCGAGTGACGAACGCCGAGCGGCGCCGAAGCCGGGGGCGGCGGCGAAGCCGGGGGCGGCGCCGAGGCGGAACTGAGCGACACTCACCTGTTCTGCGGGAATCCGAGGTCGACCGAGCTGGTGCTCGGGGCTGGCCAACGGGAGGTCTCGACCTTGGTCTTGGTGTAGAAGTTGACCCCTTCCGGACCGTACATGTGAGTGTCGCCGAACAAGCTCGACTTCCATCCTCCGAAGCTGTAGTAGCTGACCGGAACAGGAACGGGCACGTTCACACCAACCATGCCGACCTGGACGTCGAACTCGAACTCACGAGCCGCACCACCATCACGTGTGAAGATCGCAGTGCCATTGCCGTACGGGTTGTTGTTGATGAGTTCGAGACCCTCCTGGTACCCGCTGATGCGCGTCACCGTGAGGACCGGCCCGAAGATCTCGTCGTCGTAGCAGGCCATTCCCGGCTTGGCGTTGTCGATGAGTGATGGCATCAGGAAGAAGCCTTCGCCTGGCGCACCCTTTCGTCCATCGACCACCAGCGTCGCGCCCTCGCCTTCGGCTGCGCCGATGTAGCCGGCGACCTTGTCGCGGTGCTCGCCGGTGATCAACGGACCCATCTCGCTCTCGGACTCGCTGGCAGGACCGACCTTGATCGCAGGAATTCGATCTTTGATCTTGGCGACCAGCGCGTCGGCGATCGACTCGCTGGCGAGCACGACAGAGATGGCCATGCAGCGCTCTCCTGCCGAACCGTAGGCCGCGCTGACTGCAGCGTCGGCGGCCATGTCGAGATCGGCATCAGGGAGCACCAGCATG
>JANPGV010000045.1:0-13949 GCA_031424145.1 Ilumatobacteraceae bacterium | reverse complement strand
CCAACCGAACGCGTATGCCAGGAGGCCCGCAGACAAGGGACCGACGAACGACCCGACGGCGTTTGCGGCGCGATGCATGCTGAACACCCTGCTGCGCGAGTTGATCGGGTAGTAGTCGGCGAGCAGCGAGTTGTGGGTCGGATCGATGACCGCCTTGCCGATCGAGCTGCCGCTGCGGGCGATCGTCAGCACGATCACGCCCGTAGCCAGACCAGTGAGACCGCTGAACAGCGCCCAGACAACCGCACCGGCAATTGCCAACGGAACCCGTCGCGACCGGTCGGCGTATTGGGCGATGGGAACTTGCAAAGCGAGTGCCGCGACGGAAACCAGGGCGACGAGGCCGAGCACCTTGGTGTTGTCGAGGTGGAACTCGTCACGAATGTTCGGCAGCAGGATCCCGAACGCAGTGCGGTCGAGCTCATCGACCGCATTGAGGCCGAAGAGCACGACGAGAGGGAACGCCGCTTCGCCGCCGCACATCTCGCGCAGCCATTCGCCGGGATGGCGCAAGGCGTTCAGGAAGCGTCGCATCACGCGGCCGGCTCCGCAGGCACAGCGACCGGAGCTTCTACCGGGGCTCGACGCGACGGACGCACCAGCAATCGCACGCACGCGTCGCGCACGGTGATCCACAGGCCTCCGAGACCGCCCGGCAGGATCAGCAGCGCCAACAGCACACCGCCACCAGTTGACAACAGTTGCCATTCCTGCGACGTGATGAACCAGCGGATGCCGCGAAGATAGACAGCGCCGAGCACTGCTCCCCCGAGGGAACCGAGACCGCCGATGACGGCCGACGTGAACACGCTGAAGCTCTCACCGGTGTTGTAGCTGCCGACGCTGAACGACTGGTTGAGATGCGCGAAGAGGGCGCCGCCGATCCCGGCCAGCACGCCGGAGATCACGAAGGCCGTCAGCTTCGCCCGCACCGCTGGAATGGAGTAGCTCTGCGCGGCACGCTCGTTCTCGCGCACCGCGATGATCACCCGGCCTGTTCGCGAGCGGCGGATGCCGCGGGTCGCCAGGAAGGTCAGCGTGAGGATGACCAGTGAGTACATGTAGTAGCGGATCGGAGTGTCGAGATGGATCTGACCGAACAGCGGGGGCCGTTCGAATCGCTTGTCTCCTTTCGGGAACCACCCGAAGAAGCGATCGCTGAGGAGCCACTGCTCGGTTGCCAGACCGAGGGCGAACGTGGTGACGGCCAAGTACAGACCGCGCAACCTCAGTGCCGGGACGCCGACGGCAAACGCGACGACGCCGCCGGCGCAGCCGCCGATCAACAATGCGAGTGTCAGGTCGACGTGCCATCGGGACGTGCATGTCGCGCTGACGGCCGCGCCGATGCCGACGATCGCCATTTGTCCGAGTGAGATCTGTCCCGCCCATCCGGTGAGCACGACCAGCGACAGTCCGATGATCGCGAAGGCAAAGATGGCCGACGCCTTGATCGTGAAGCTCACGTCGAACACGAGCGGCGCGCCGAGCACTGCGACGATCCCCACGACCACGAGGCCCCAACGAGCGAGCCGAACCCTCGGGTGACGACGTTCGGCAAGCGTCAGCGGCCGCACCTCCTCGGCGCCGCGCCAAGTGCTAGCAGCGTCGTTGTCCCGCCGCGCCTGGCTGCTGCGTTGCACGAGCAGCACCACGAACATCACAGCGGCCATGATCGGATACGCCACAGCCGGGGTGTCGGAGTTGAAGCGCACTCCCGATTCCAGCAGGCCGAGAGCGACCGCCGCCATGGCGACCGTCGGCAGACGTTCAAGGCGTGCGATGACGAGCGCCGCCAGAGCTTGCAACAGCTGAGGCAAGCCTGCGGCGTAACCGAGAGGCACGCCGATGATCCCGCTGCGCAGGAACAGGGCAACGAACGACATCGCCGCCGCGATCGCCCACACCAACGTGTTGAGGCGACCGACCGGGATGCCGAGCATCGCGGCTCGATCGCCGCGCTCGGCGCTGGCGCGGATGGCAAGGCCGTATCGGCTGCGCGCGAGGAACCAGGCCACCCCCGCCATCATCAACGGTGCGACGATCAGGGCGATCAAGTGGTTGGCATTGAGGATGACCTGACCGACCGTGAGCTTCCAACCAACCGGCGGGGCGATCCGCTCGCTGGCCAGGTTGCGACCCCACCACCTCGGGATGAGGATGCCGATCACGACGAGCAGTTGAGTGATGCCGAGCGTGGCAACGGTGACCACCAAGCGGGGCGAGTTGCGGAAGCGGCGAATCAGCGCGAACTCGATCACGACGCCGGCGACGATCGACATCACCAATCCCGCGGCGAGACCCAGCAGGTACGGCCATCCCCAGAACAGGATGAAGGCAGCAGAGAACGCTGTCGGCACCGTGCCCAGTTCGGCCTGAGCGAAGTTGACGACGCGATTGGCCCGATAGACCAGCGCCATTCCAACCGCCATCACCGCGGTCAGCCCGCCGAGCACCAACCCGTGCAGCCACAACCCGAAAGGCATGCCGAAGAAGATCAGCTGTATGGCGAGTATCGCCGCGATCGCTCCGAGAGCGACGAGGCGGGTCGGGTCGACATTGCTGACACCTGGGCGTCGCACGCCGCGACCGTAGCTTGCCAAGGCTGTAGCGACGAGGCTTCCCCGGCCACGTACATTCACTCTGTGATGTGGACCGAGAACTCACGGTTTCGTGCCCTGCGCGCCAGGTCTCGACGGGCCGACCTCGCGGTGCGGACGATCGAGGGGTTTCGCACGCACCGCAGTGGCCGCAACGCCGCGCTGATCGCCCATTTCGGCTTTCTGTCGGTGTTCCCGCTCCTGTTGGTGTTCACGACCGTGCTGGGCTTCGTGTTGCAGAGCCACCCGAACCTGCGCACCGACATCATCGACTCGGCGCTCAACCAGTTGCCCTTCGTCGGCCAGCAGATCGCCACCGACCCGGCGAAGTTGCACGGCAATGCCTTGGTGCTGATCCTCGGCCTGGCGGCCAGCTTGTGGGGTGGAATGAAGGCATTCGTCGCCGTGCATGGAGCCCTCGACGACATCGGCGAAGTGCCGCTCGACAGACGATCGAATGTCTTCAGAACCCGGTTGCGCGCGCTGCTCGGCATGGCGTACGTCGGCGGCGCGCAGATCCTCGCCGCAATCCTCACCGGCCTAGCCAGCATCACCGGTGTACGGGTCATCTCCAAGGTGCTGCTGCTCATCTTCACGACTGCGATCGACGCCGGAGTTCTGGCACTGAGCTACCGCTGGCTGCGAACGGAGTGGCCATCGTGGCGCAGCGTCTTTCCGGGCGCGATCGTCGGGGGCGTGCTGTTCGCAGGTCTGCAGATCGTCGGGGTCGCCATCGTGGGCCGTTCGATCGCCAAGGCCTCGCCGGTCTACGGCACGTTCGCATCGGTCATCGGGCTGCTGTTCTGGCTCAGCCTCCATGCGATCATCGCCCTCGGTGGCGCCGAGTTGAATGCCGCGCTGGTCGTCGACGGGCCTCCGCGGCCTCCGGATGGCGACGAGCCGTGAACGACACATCCTCCACCAATATGCCGATCCTCGAGGGCAAGGGACTTGCCAAGGTGTACGGCACAGTGGTCGCGCTCGACAACGTCGACTTCGCGCTCTACCCGAACGAGGTCTTGGCAGTGATCGGCGACAACGGCTCGGGAAAGTCGACGCTGATAAAATGTCTCACCGGCGCGGTCAGGCCGAATGCGGGTGTGGTGCGCCTGCAGGGCCAGGTAGTCCGGTTCCGGAGACCGGAGGACGCCCGCATCGCCGGAATCAACACGGTGTACCAGACGACCCAGTCAGCACCGGCGCTCGACATCGCCACCAGCCTCTTCCGCAATCACGAGGTACGTACACCCGGTCCCCTCGGCCAACTCTCGAAGAAGCTCGAGGAACGTGGCCTCCGCAAACCGGCTGCAGCTCTCGACAGCAATGTGATCATGCTCGACGAACCGACGGCTGCGCTGGGTCGGCGAGAGAGCGCCCGTGTCATGAAGTTCATCGACAACTTGCGTCACCGCGGACTGCCGATCGTGTTCGTCACGCACGACGTGTCTCAAGCCTTCGAGATAGCCGATCGCGTTCACGTGCAGGTCGAGGGACGCCGAGCTGCTGTTGTGACCCCACGGACCGTCAGCGTCAGCGACGCGCTCGCGCTGATGAGTGGCAGGTTGCAGATCGACGAGAAAGATCAGGCGCTGGGACCGCTGCGCTGACCCCGGTCGCTAGCTCAATCGCACCACAACGTCGGCACGGCCGCGACTGGCGGCCACGACCGCGGCGTTGGCTTCGTCCGAACGCATCACCCATTCACGCGCTTCCTCCGGCGACTTGCCGAATTCAACGTGGCGGGCGATGAGGCGTGGCACGCGCTGAGCGCTGTCGATGTCGACGTACCAGACCTCGTCGAGCAACGGCTTCACGGCGTCCCACGGTTCATGGTCGAGCAACAGATAGTTGCCTTCCGTGATCACGAGGGAGACATCGGGTTCTACGGTGATCGCATCGGGAACCGGCGCACTGGCGGCACGGTCGTAGCGCGGCGCGGTGACAACCTCATCGGCAGTCTGATGTCGTATTCGTTCGAGCAGCGCGACAAAAGCGGGCGCGTCGAACGTGTCAGGGGCGCCCTTGCGCTCGCGCCTGCCCAGACGCACGAGCTCCTCGTTCAACATGTGGAATCCGTCCATCGGCACGACAACGGTCGATGGCAGGCTCGCAACCAACGCGTCCGACAGCGTGGACTTGCCGGCGCCCGGACACCCGACGATGCCGAGCAGCGTGCGGCCCCGGCGCGCCAGCATCGACGCGCGGTCAACTGCTTGATCGACCGTCAGCTCAATCACGGGCGGGCGGGCCGCCACGTCTGGCCGAGCTCGCTCCGGCGCGGCGGTTGCGCGCCGACGCGCGAACAGTTGATTGCGGCCACTTCGACGGCCGCGGCGACCGCGGCGGATACGGTGCCGCGCTCTAGAAGCTGGCCGCGGCCGAGGCCGGCTTGGTCCCACCATGCCGCGAATGCGCCACCGAAGGCGTCTCCCGCTCCAATCGTGTCGACGACCTCGACCGCCGGCACCGGCACCGTCGCGGGTTCGCCCGTGGCCCAGTGAACGTGCACGCTGCTGCCACCATCGGTGTGCAGGACCACGCAGGCTCCTGCGTCCAGCAAGCTCCGTATTCCTCCGTGATGGTCGTCCGGGGAGATGAACTCGAGGTCGTCGGTGCTGACCTTCACGACATCGGCGCGCCGCAACATGCGCTCGAGTCGTGCCACGTAGCCAACCCGATCCGGCGTGACCCGCGGTCGGCAGTTCGGGTCCAGCAGCACGAGGATCTCATCGCCGATGTGCCTGACCATCGCCTCGAGCGTCGATGCCATCGGCTCTAAGACCAAACCGAGCGTACCGACGTGCAGGATGGACACACGTTCCGGTAACGGCAGCGGATACAGGTTCGGCGCAGCCGTATCGGAGATGTAGAAGCGATAGCTGGCCGCACCCCGTTCATCGAGCTCTGCCGAGGCCAAGGTCGTCGGGAGCTCTGTGAACTGCACCAACGAGTCGCCGACACCATCAGCGAGCAACTGGCCGTGTAGCAGCGTTCCAAACCGGTCGCGCGACAGCGCGCCGAGAAACACGACGTCGCTGTCCAACCGGCCGATCGTCCTGGCGGTGTTGAACGGACCGCCTCCCAACGTGGCAGTGACGGAGCCGTCGGGATCGATGACCAGATCGACCAATGCCTCTCCACCGACGACGATCATCGCCCGCGGTGACGTGACGTAGGTGGTTTCATCGCCCGGACGCTATACCGACGCCTCGCTGAGATTGTGTTGGTGTTGCGGGAACCGTCGGCAGGACGAAACCGACGGTGCTGCCACCACCCGCTCGCGGTTCGGCGAAGACGGTGCCACCATGGGATTCGACGATGTCGCGGACGATCGCCAATCCGAGGCCGGAGCCCGGCAGGCTCCGGGATGCGACCGAGCGGAAGAAGCGGTCGAAGACGTGCGGGAGATCCTCGGTGGGAATCCCCGGGCCGCGATCGCTGACCGCGACTCGTCCGCTGGTGACTTCGACCTCGATCGGGCTCGCCGCATCTGCGTTCGCTGGACTGAACTTGGCCGCGTTGTCGATGATGTTGAGCACTGCACGGTCGATCGCGGCAGGCCGGCACGAGACCAGGGATCCGTCGCCGACGACCGAAATCTCCCGTGCGGTCCGCCTCCGAACCCGGGCTGCGGCGAGCTCGCACAACGAGGTCAGATCGCATTCCTGGGTGGGCTCGTCGTCGCGCCGATCCGTGGCCAACTCGACCAGCTCGTTGACGAGTGAGGTCAACTCCCGTGTCTCGCTGTCGAGATCGTCGACCAGTTGCTGACGTGCGTCGGGCGCAAGGTTGTCGAAGCGACGAAGCACAGCGACGTTCGTTCGCAGACTCGTCAGCGGCGTCCTGAGCTCGTGCCCTGCGTCTTGAACCAGTTGGTGCTGTTGGTTCCTGCTGCGCGCGAGGGCGCCGAGCATCCCGTTGAGCGCCATCCCGAGTCGCCCGGTCTCGTCGGATCCGCTGACGGGCACCTCGACGTCGAGACGGCCGGTGGTCGCCACGTCGTCTGCTGCCTGGGTGAGGCGCACCAGGCGGCGAGTGACCTGACGACCGATCAGCCAACCTGCCAGCGCAGCACCCGCGATGACGAACGCCACCGACCACAGCGTTCGCAGGCGGATCACGTGGAGCGCCCGTTCGGTCTCGCGTGCCGATCGTGCGATCTGCACTGCGCCGCCACCTTGGATCGGCACGGTCAGCATGCGGAACGCCTCGCCCTCGATCGTCACGTCACGGGGCTGGATGGAACCCGAGAACGATCCGCTGGCGACTGCGACGTCTGAATCATCGACCGGCAGTGCGCCGGATTGTGGCGACCGCACGACGCTGCCGTCCCCGGCGATGATCTGGCCCAGCACGGAGTCGAACACGCGAGGCGCAGCGGTGTCGCCGTCGTGGTCAGTGTCAGCAGGGCCGCCCGGTCCTGGAAACACCCCCAGCCCCGGACCACCTCCGAAGAAGCGCACCAACTGCCTGGGATTGGCGGCGGCATCGCGCAACGAGCGATCGACCACTTCGTTCAGTTCGTGGCGTGTGCTGACGTACGAGGACACCCCGACAGCAGCGGTTGCGCAGGTCGCCAACAGCACCAGCGCCAGCACGATCTTGAGACGCAGGCTCATGACGACCGAGCCGAGTATCCGACGCCTCGCACGGTGTGGATGATCTTGGATTCGCCAGGCAGCTCGAGCTTGCGGCGGAGGTATGAGATGTAGACCGCGAGGTTCTTGCTGTCGGGACCGAAGTCGTAGCCCCAGATCCGGTCGTAGATCGTCGAGTGGTCGAGCACGATCCCCTGGTTTCGCAACAACAGCTCGAGCAGATCGAACTCCGTCTTGGAGAGCTCGATCTCGCGTTCGCTTCGCCACACCCGTCGCGAGGTGGGATCCAGGCGCAGGTCGAGGAGCTGCACGGCGTCGCCATCGGGATCGTCGTCGCTCTTCGTTCGCCTCAGCAACGCTCGCAGGCGGGCCAACAACTCATCCAGGTCGAATGGCTTGGCGAGGTAGTCGTCGGCGCCGGCATCGAGGCCGGCAACCCGGTCGGGGGTCTCGGTTCGAGCTGTCAGCATCAGTACCGGGAGCCGATTGCGCTCGGCGCGCAGCACCCTGCACACGGTCAGGCCATCGATGTTCGGCATCATCACATCGAGGATGGCTACGTCGGGCTGGGCTGACTCGATCAGGGACAGCGCCGAGTTGCCGTCGATCGCCTGAACGACGTCGTAGCCCTCGAGGCCGAGGGCACGGGTCAAGGAGTCACGGATGGCCCGGTCATCGTCAGCGATCAAGACACGGGCACTCATGGTCTCTCATTCTGACCGGCCGGGATGACGAGGGAGGAAGTCATCCCGGCCGAGCCGAGAAGTTCAGCTGCCGGCTGTGGTGGTCGGAGCAGTCGTATCGGTCGTCCCGCCGGTCGTCGCGTCGTCGTCAGCGTCGTTGTCGTTGCGGTGACCAGGACCTCCGAAGCCGGGGCCACCGAAGCCCGGGCCACCGAAGCCGGGGCCGCCGACTGGGGGTGCATTGTTGACGAACGTCGTGACCATCGCGGTGAGATCGGCCAAGCGGGTGTCGGCTTGCGCCTGGGTGATCTTTCCGGCGGTGACCTCAGTATTGATGCGAGTCGTCGCCTCGGCGACTACTGCGTCAATCACGTCTTGGGCGGTCTTGCCCTTGCTCACGGCGAGATCAGCGATCGTCTGGCCGCTCTGCAATGCAGTGCGAACCTCATCGGCAGTGATGCCGAGCGTCGTGGCCACGATGTCGAGGCCGAACCCGATGCGTCCGCCCGGTCCACGATGACCACCCATCGGGCCGTCTCGCCCCGGACCGTCGGCGGGCCGAGCAGCAACGAGAGCGGCAACGACCTTGTCCGCTTGAGCCTGCGTGATCGTGCCGTCGTCCACAAGTGGCTTGAGCACTTCCTGCAACCGCGTCGACGGATCGGGACGAACCGGGTCAGCCGGATCAACCGAGTCCGTGGCTGCGGTGCCAGATGTGCCGCTGGTTCCAGTGGTGTCGGTCGTCGCGTCGACAACAGCGGCCGTGGTTCCCGCTGCGCCGGCATTGCCCGACAGCTCGAGAATCAAACCAGCGCCTGCCCCAGCGACCAATCCGATCGCCAAGCCCGTTCCTGCAAGCCTCTTGTTCATTGCGTGTCTCCAATTCAGTAGTCGAATGACGAGTGCATGATCGACCTCGCGGGTGAGGTGTCTACCGACGGTGAGTAAAAGCGCGGTGAGAAAAGAATCAAGCCCGGTCGAAGGCGTCGAAGGCGTCGATCATCTTCAGCAGTGCCTGCTCGACGACCTCGGGAAGTGCTGGGTGGATCCACACCTGCCCGTAGGCCATCTCGTCGACGGTGTTGCCGAGGTGCATCCCCTGCACGAACAACTGCACCAGCATCGACGCCTGGTAGCCGATGATGTGGGCGCCGAGCAGGGTCCGAGTCGACGGATCACCGATCAACTTGCAGAAGCCGGTGGTGTCCTCCAACGCCCATCCGTACGCCGCGTCGCCGTACGGATGGATGACCACCGAGATCGGCCCCCCGGAGGCCTCGGCCTGTGCTTGGGTCAATCCGACTGCGCCCACCTGCGGACTGCCGAAGACGGCGTGGGGCGCCGGTCGGGCATCGAGCTTGCGCAGGTTCTCGGGGTGCAACAGGTTGTGTCGCACCACCTTGGCCTCGCCGTTGGCCATGTGCTTGAGCTGGTAGCGACCGTTGACGTCGCCGAGTGCCCAGATGCCCGCGGCGGTGGTGCGCCCGTATTCGTCAACGACGATCTCATCGAACGGACCGACATCGACCCCGGCGGCCTTCGCCTCGATCTGATCGCCGTTGGGCAGCCGCCCCGCTGCAACCAGCAAGGTGTCACCTTCGACGGTGATCTCTCCGCTCCCGGTTCTCACGTGCAACCCGATCCCCTCGGCAGTCATGTACGCGCGTTCCACCCGTGTCCCCAAAACCAACTCGAAACGGTCGGCGACGAGCTCGGTGTAACGCTTCGAGATGTCGTGGTCCTCGGCCACCAGCAAGTGGTGCCCCCGATTGATGATCGTGACGCGTGATCCGAGGGAGCGAAAGACATGACTCAGTTCGGCGGCGATGAACCCGCCGCCGAGCACCAACAGATGCTTCGGCTGGCGGGTCAGCCGCATGATGGTGTCGCTGGTGTGATACGGCACCTCATCGATGCCATGGATGTCGGGGATGAACGCCCTTGCTCCGGTCGCAAGCACTATCCGATCGGCGGTGATCGTCGCACCGTTCACTTCCATGGTGCGCTCGCCGACGAACTTCGCGTCGCCCTCGAACACGGTCACGTTGGGCAGCCCGAACCGGTACTGACGGCCGTCCTCAGCGATCGGATCGATCCGGGCGAAGACTCGGTCGACGATCGCCGGCCAATCGGTCGATTCGAATCGGGTCGTGACGCCGTACTTCGTCGCGTTGTCGCGTGCAGCCGACTCGGCGACGTCGGCGGCGTAGACCATGATCTTGGACGGGATGCAACCACGGTTCAGACACGTTCCGCCGAACGTCCATCGTTCGACGATTGCTATCCGCCAGTCATCCATCTCGTTGCTGATCACAGAGTTGCCGGAGCCGGAACCGACGATGATCAGGTCGTACTTTTCGGTCGTCACCGCATCAGCCTTGCAGCTGGGCTGGCAGAATTGCTGGGTGGCCGCCATCGAACAGATCCACGCGACCGACTCGTGTATGCACGTCACATGGGACGACGGAGTCGAGAGCCGGTACCCGTGGCTGTGGTTGCGCGATCACGCCCACGACGAGGCAACCATCCACCCGGTCACCCGACAGCGCCAACTCGACACGGCTGCGTTGGCACCCGACCTGCGGGCTGTGTCGGCCACCGCTGCCAATGGTGTGGCCAGGATCGAGTGGGCCAAGATCAAGTCGGACGGGAGCTCCGAGGTGTCGGAGGTACCCGTCGATTTCCTCCGTCGCTTTCGGTCTCCCGGGGCAGCGCGGATCGAGGCCGCCCCTCAACCGGTGCTGTGGGACGCCGCAACCATTGCCGAAGCACCACTGCAGGTCGAGTACGACCGTGTGATCGACAGCGACGAGGGTGTGCGCCAATGGTTGTCGACCGTTGCCACGTACGGCTTCGCGCTGGTCACCGGCACACCCGCGACGGCAACGGCAACCGAGGGGCTGATCCGCCGGGTGGGCTACGTCCGTGAGACGATATTCGGTGGCTTCTGGGAGTTCACGGCAGACCTGGCGAAGGCCGATCTCGCGTACTCGGCGACCTATCTCCCGGCACACACCGACGGGACGTACAGTCACGACGCACCCGGGTTGCAGATGTTGCACTGTCTCCATTTCGACGGCACCGGCGGCGAGTCGACGCTTGTCGACGGCTTCAAGATCGCCGACTTGCTGCGATCGACGGAGCCGGAGCTGTTCCACGTGTTGTCGACGGTTGCGATCCCGGGTCAGTACATCGGCGACGGTTCCCACCTGATGGCCGCCCGACCGGTCTTTCGCCATGATCACCGCGGCGCGCTGGTGCAAGTGTCCTACAACAACTCGGACAGGGCGCCGTTCCTGCTGCCTCCGGACGAGATGGCTCAGCTCTACGACGCGTTGCGCACCTTCGACCGCCTCGCCAACGACGCGTCGATGCGGTGGAGTCAGGTTCTGAGACCGGGCGACGCGCTGTTGTTCGACAACTGGCGCGCACTCCACGGTCGCAGCGCATACACAGGAAAGCGCACGATGTGTGGGGCGTACCTCAACCACGAGGATTTCGAGAGCCGACTGCGGACGGTCGGGTGAACGACCCGACGACCGGCATCGAGGAGATCGCCGACGGCGACGTCACCTGGCGTTTCGATCGGGCGTTCCTGACCTCGAACTGGACGTGCATCTGGGGCCGCGGCTGCAAAGGCATCCTCGCCGTTCCCGCCGAACATCTCAATCAGGGGTGCTGCTCCGTGGGCGCCGAACTGGGCGACGTCGAAGACGCCATGACCATTTCGGCGCTCGCCGCGACGCTCGATCCCGATCTGTTTCAACATCGCGACGCAATCGATGACGACGATGTGTTCAGCGATGACACCCGCACCAACACCAAGGTCGTCGACGGCGCGTGCATCTTCTTCAACCGGCCTGGCTTCGAGGGCGGTGAAGGTTGCGCGCTGCACCTCGCCGCGTTGCGTGCCGGCGAGTCGCCAACCGCATGGAAGCCATCGGTGTGCTGGCAGCTGCCGATCAAGGTCGACTGGCAGGTGCTACCCGAAGGTTCCGAGATGGCGACCGTGCGTGGATGGGAACGGCGAGATTGGGGCGAGGTCGGCGAGACGATGCACTGGTGCTGCACCGAGGGAGCCGAGGCCTACATCGGCGAACGGCCGGTGGTCGAGTCCCTCGCGGACGAGCTCATCACCATGGTTGGCCAGGACGTGTACGTCGAACTTCGCCGTCGTTTGAGCTAGAGCCGGGTGCTAGTACCAACGTCCAGTAGGACGCGTCAAGAAGTTCGGCCACGCTGTCTCTGACGAGGGAGGGCGTGCTTCAGTGGGGACGTTAGCGACCAGAACCCTGACGACGAATGTGCTCGGGCGCCGCTCGGCGAGCGCCGTTCGTCCGCTGATGGCCGCCCATGTTCGCCGCTACTGGCCGGCGCTGGTTGCCGGCTGCGTCCTGACAGTGCTCCAGGTGGTCACGAGGCTCGCCGAGCCTTGGCCGCTCGGTTGGCTGGTCGACAATGCGCTCACGGGGGCACCGCGAGGAAGCACGTCGATTCGCAGTGACCTGCTCGTCGCCGCCGGCAGCTTGGCTGGGATCGTCGCCGCGGGAGCCCTGTTCGAGTACTGGTCGACGCGGTTGTTGTCGTCCGCCGGCCTGCATGTGGCCAACGACATCCGCGGGCGGGCGTTCAACCACCTGCACCGGCTGTCGCTCGCATACCACAGGCACCATCAGGTGCCGGACCTCACCGCACACGTGACGGCCGACGTCGATCAGACCCAGGACTTGTTGGTCCAGATGCTGGGGAACTTCTTACCGAACGTCCTTCTCGCTCTCGGGATGTTGGTCGTGATGCTCACGATCGATCCCACTCTCACGCTGTTGACCCTCACCACCACTCCACTTCTCGCCTGGGCGATCCATCGTTTGCGACGCTCACTCCGCCACGCGTCGCAACGGGTTCAGCGAGCCGACGCAGATGTGGCTTCGCTGGCGACGGAGAGCCTCGGGGCAATCGGGCTGGTGCAGGCGTTCACGCTCGAGCGACACCAATCCGGCCGCTTCGAGGAGTTGTCGGACGACAGCCTCAACGCCGGCGTCGAGGCCGTCCGGCTGCAGGCCCGGTTCGGTCCGACGGTCGACGCGCTCGGGCTCGTGTCGATGTTGATCGTGTTGTGGGTCGGGGCGGACAGGGTCGCCGACGGACATATGAAGCTCGGCATGCTGTTGATCTTCTTGACCTACGTTGGTTCGCTGTACAAGCCGGTAAAGGCCCTTTCCAGACTGACGACCATCTTCACCCGAGGTACCGCTGCGGCAGAACGCGTCGAAGAGCTTCTCGCCACCGAGCCCGACATCGAGGAGCCTCCCAACGCGATCAACGCTCCGCCGTTCAGGGGCCACATACGGTTCGACGATGTCACGTTCTCGTACGGACGCGAGCCAGTGTTGCGGGCCGTCTCCTTCGACGTCGCGGCCGGCGAGACCGTTGCGTTGGCTGGTCCGACGGGTGCGGGAAAATCAACTCTCGCCGCCCTTGTTCCTCGGCTGATCGAGCCCGACGCCGGCAAGGTGACGATCGACGATCACGACATTCGCGAGTTCTCGTTGGCCTCTCTGCGCAGACAGATCTCGATGGTCCTGCAGGACACGGTGCTGCTACGCGGCACCATTCGCGACAACATCGCCTCCGGCCATCCCGGCGCTTCGCGGAGTGCCGTCGAGCGCGCCGCGAAGCTCGCCCTGGTGGACGAGTTCACCAGTCGCCTACCCGACGGTCTCGACACTCATGTCTCCCAGTCGGGCATCGATCTGTCCGTGGGTCAACGACAGCGCATTGCGATCGCACGGGCGATCCTTCGCGATGCACCAATCCTCATCCTCGACGAGCCGACCAACGCACTCGACACGGAATCGGAAGACCTCATCGTCAGTGCGTTGAGCAACCTGCCCCGGTCACGCACGACGCTGATCATCGCTCACCGCCTGTCGACCGTGCGGCGCGCAGACCGGGTCATCATGCTCGATCGAGGGGTAATCGTCGGAGGGGCACGCACGGGGAGTTCGAGGGACACGTGACGATGCCCACCACCAGCAGCCGAACCGGTCTTACGGACGATCCGGAAC
>JANPGV010000044.1:0-41391 GCA_031424145.1 Ilumatobacteraceae bacterium | reverse complement strand
GAGGACTTCGACTACGCCGCTGAGTTCAACAGCCTCGACTTCGAAGCCCTGGCGAACGACGTCGATGCGCTGATGACCCAGTCGCAGGAGTGGTGGCCGGCCGACTTCGGCCACTACGGAGGTTTCTTCATCCGGATGTCGTGGCACGCTGCCGGCACGTACCGCACCGCGGACGGCCGGGGCGGCGCAGGCGACGGCACACAGCGCTTCGCCCCGCTCAACAGCTGGCCCGACAACGTCAGCCTCGACAAAGCGCGCCGGCTGGTCTGGCCGATCAAGCAGAAGTACGGCCGGAAGATCTCGTGGGCCGACCTGCTGGTCTTCACCGGGAACCGCGCCCTGGAGACGATGGGCTTCAAGACGTTCGGGTTCGGTGGCGGCCGCGAGGACGTCTGGGCGCCAGACGAGGACGTCTACTGGGGCCCGGAGCGGGTCTGGCTCGAAGACCTTCGCTACAGCGGCGACCGGGAGCTTGCCAATCCGCTCGGCGCGGTCCAGATGGGCCTGATCTACGTCAACCCTCAGGGGCCGAATGGCAATCCGGATCCGATGGCTTCTGCCCGCGACATCCGTGAGACGTTCAAGCGGATGGCGATGAACGACGAGGAGACGGTCGCGCTCATCGCCGGTGGGCACACATTCGGCAAGACTCACGGCGCAGCCGACCCCGACAAGCACGTCGGTCCCGAGCCTGAGGGTGCGGGGATCGCGGACCAGGGATTCGGCTGGAGGAGCAGCTTCGGCAGCGGCAAGGGTGGCGATGCGATCTCCAGTGGGTTGGAGGGAATATGGACCAACAACCCGATCCGCTGGGACAACGGCTTCTTCGAGAACCTTTTCGCGTACGAATGGGAGCTGACAAAGAGCCCGGCTGGTGCGCACCAGTGGACCCCGAAGAACCCCGAGGCGCAGGGCACGGTGCCGGACGCGCACGATCCGTCGAAGCGGCACGCTCCGACGATGTTGACGTCGGACCTCGCACTGATCGTCGATCCGGTCTACAAGGAGATCTCGAAGCGGTTCTTCGAGAACCCTGACCAGTTTGCCGACGCGTTCGCGCGGGCGTGGTACAAGTTGCTCCATCGCGACATGGGACCCGTCGCCCGCTATCTCGGGCCGTGGGTTCCCGATGAGGAGCTGCTGTGGCAGGATCCCGTCCCCGCGGTCACGCACGAGCTGATCGGCGACGCGGACATAGCGGCGCTCAAGGGCAAGATCCTCGGCTCCGGGCTGTCCATCTCCCAGCTGGTCTCGACTGCGTGGGCGTCGGCGTCGACCTACCGCGACACCGACAAGCGCGGTGGGGCCAACGGGGCGCGGATCCGCCTCTCGCCGCAGGCCGAGTGGGACATCAACGTCACCTCCGGCGTGTCGCGGGTGTTGTCGACCCTCGAGAGCATCCAGCAGGAGTTCAACGGTTCTGGCAAGACCGTCTCGCTGGCCGACCTGATCGTGTTGGGAGGCTGCGCGGCAGTCGAGCAGGCGGCGAAGCAGGCCGGCCACAACGTGCAGGTCCCCTTCAGGCCGGGCCGCGCCGAAGCCACGCAGGCGCAGACCGACGTCGAGGCCTTCGCCGTGCTCGAGCCGACGGCAGACGGATTCCGCAACTACCTCCAGAAGGGCCACGATCTGGCGTCGGAGCACCTGTTGGTGGACAAGGCCTTCATGCTGACGCTGTCCGCTCCGGAGATGACCGTTCTTGTCGGCGGCATGCGCGTCCTGAACGCCAACGCCGGGCAGTCCGAGCACGGGGTCTTCACCGATCGACCGGAGACGCTGACCAACGACTTCTTCGTGAACCTGCTCGACATGGGGACAGCGTGGAAAGCGACTTCGGAGTCCGAGGACGTGTTCGAGGGTCGCGATCGCACGACCGGAGAGGTCCGCTGGACCGGCACCCGCGTCGACCTCATCTTCGGGTCGAACTCCGAGCTTCGGGCCCTCGCCGAGGTCTACGCCTGCAACGACGCCAAGGAGAAGTTCGTAAGCGACTTCGTGGCAGCGTGGGACAAGGTCATGAATCTCGATCGTTTCGACCTCTCCTGACGCGCACACGTCGCGCCAATGCGATGGTCGGCGTAGGGCTCGTCGGGTTGCTCCTCGCCAGTTGCAGCACCGACGGGACCTCGTCCGACCAGACTCAGGGCGCAGAATCGACTGGTGTTTCGTCGACGACACAACCGACACAGACGTCGCCCTCACCAACCGCACAACCGAGCGAGACGTCGCCGCCACCGACGACGGTAGGACCGACCGTTGCCCCCGGGCCTCCAGTCTTCGACCCGCAGGCGATCGGAGACAACCTGACGCTGCCGAGCTTCATCCTCACCGTCACCGTCGACAACACGAACAGCGGTCAGTTGAACGAGAACATCACCACCCACGGATTCATCAAGGATCCGATCAGCGCGTACGAACTGGCCACCTTCTCCTTCGACGGCACGACTGACGGCGAGCAGAGCTACCTGGTCGGCGGTCGTTCGTACAAAGAGAACACCTCCGGCGACTGGTATCTGTACGAAGCAGGCAACCCGGCCGTCCCCGACTACACGAACAGCCTCGACTTGCGTTCGACGGGCACTCTGGCCGGGGTGTTGAGCGCCCGACTCGCTGGCCAAGAGGACTTCGCGGGTATCCCCGCAAACCACTTCGCGTTCGACGAAACCGACCTCGCGAGTTATGCCTCGTACACACCGGAAAATCCGAGTCCCGCCGTGGAGGGCGATTTCTATCTCGCACAGGAGGGCAACTACGTGCTCTATACGCACTCCAAGGAGACCTCTTCCGGTCGAATTTATGAGGTCACCGAGGAATTGTCGTTTGTCGGTCAGGTGCCTGAGATCGCCCTGCCGGCAGAACTCGCGCCGATGACGCAGGCACTCGACATCGGAGTGGACCTTGGCGGCCTTCTACCTCCTGGCTCCTCGCTGTTGTCGATGATCCGCTATGAGCACGGAATCGGTGTCGACTACTACACCTATAAGACTTCGGAACGGTCCGACGACGAATTCCTGAACTTCTTCCGAGGCCTTCCACCGACCAACGGCTGGATCGTTTCGCATGTCGGCCACATCAAACCTCACCTCGAACAGATCAACTGCGAAACGTCCGTCGAATGCGTCATCCTCAAGGACGGTGGTGAGCAAATCGTCGTCTCCTTCGGTGGTGGGGGAATCACCGTCGAGTACGACCGTGAGCACGTCTTCTCTCCGGTCTAGGGGCCGCCCGCTCGTCGCGCGCTGTGCTCAGCTCATTTCGCCAGCTTCCCCCGTGGCGCGTGTGGTCCGGGCTTGGCCTTCACCAAGTTGTCGCTGGCGGACATGACCTTGGTGTCGAAGGCCATCTGCACGACCTGCGTGGCGAGCGCCTTCGACATGAACGTGAGCACCTTCGGGTCGTTGTTGGACAGGTTGTCGCACCAGCGGAACGGCTGATCGACACAGCCACCGTCGGTGCCCGGCACCGTGCCCTTGAAGTTGCCGAGCGACCCGCCGAAGAGGGCCACGTCGCCGGCGTTCTTGCAGCAGTTCTGCCCGGTCAGCAGGCCGCTGGCGGGGATGCCGGCGGTGTTGAAGCTGAACGCGTCGGTGCCGTCGGGAGAGAACAGCTCGTGGTTGAGGCCGACGGAGTCGAAGTAGCCGATCGCCTGGTCGCGCGCGACTGTGGACGCCTTGTAGACGCGGTTCGGGAACGTCGAGATGACCTGCCGGCCGAACAGGTCCCCGGCGGCGGGATCGAGCACGCCGATGACATAGTTCGGCGTGGCCAGCACGTCGGCGTCGAGGTCGTAGCCGATGTGGCTCAGGTCGTTGGAGCTGAGGTTGTTGACGTAGAAGCTCGACCCGAGCAGACCGAGCTCCTCGCCACCGAACCAGATGAAGCGCAGCTTGTTGAGCGGTGTGACGTTCTTCATCATCTGCGCGATGTCGAGGATGGCGGCCGAGCCTGATGCGTTGTCGAGCATGCCGGCGCCGTAGATCGCGTCGAGGTGGGCGTCGACCACGACGACGTGGTTCTTATCGCCGCCTCTGGACTCGGCGATGACGTTGTAGTCGACCGCGTTCGGATTGCTCACGGCGCGGACGTCGATCGACACGACCGGCGGCGTCGTGCTGGTCGCCTGGCTGAAGAGCGAGCTGCCGACGGCGAACGACGTGAAGATCACCGGGATGGTCGGGCTCACGGGGTTGCCCGCCGCGTCCTGAAGGATGCCGCTGAACGCGTCGGTGCGACCGGGGTTGCCCTCGTTGAAGATGATGATGCCCAACGCACCGGCCGCCTGCGCGTTGAGCGCCTTGGTGCCGAACGTGCACGTGCCGCGCTGCACGAGCGCGATGCGCCCGGAGACCCCGGTGAAGTCGGCCGCGGTGCAGCCGCTCGACGAGCTCGGCGTCGGCGTCGGCGGGATGATGATGCCGCCGGCCGCCTGCACGGTCTTGCCGATGGCGGTGCCCGCCGCCGGCCCTGCCGTGAAGTCGGTGTCGAGAACGAAGGTCTTAGCCGGCGGCGAGACCTCGAAGAATGTCGGTATCGCGGTGAACTGGAAGTACGAGAACGTGTACGTCTGGATCGTGACGTCGTAGCCGGCCGCCTGCATCACCGCCGCGACGAAGTCGACCGATTTCTTGTAGCCGAGCTCGCCCGCGTTGCGCGACGGATGACCGTCGGGCCCCGGGTTCGCATCGGCGATCGCCTGGAACTTGACCATGTGGTTCCAGAGATCCTTGGTGGTGATGCACGGCACCAACTTGGCGACCGTGTCGTTCACCTGCGTCGTGCAGTTCACCGCGGCCGCGCCGGTCGAGTTCGTCGTCACCGCGGCGATGCCCGACGCGACGAACGCTGCGATGACAAGGACTTTTGACAACCGCGGCCTGCGCTGTGCACGGACTCTAGACATGGGATGCCCCTCCATTCCGTTGCTACGTGAACGTCACCGTAATCCGTGAAATTCAGCTGTCGTGCCGACAGTTCGTCGTCCGTCCTGGGCCTCGGTCAGGCGCCGACGTAGGCCGCGAGGTGCTCGCCTGTGAGGGTGGAGCGGGCACCGACGAGGTCGGCGGGTGTGCCCTCGAAGACGATCCGGCCGCCGTCGTGGCCGGCGCCGGGGCCGAGGTCGATGATCCAGTCGGCGCGCGCCATGACCGCCTGGTGGTGGGCGATGACGATGACCGACTTGCCGGCGTCGATGAGCCGGTCGAGGAGGCCGAGCAGCCGCTCGATGTCGGCGAGGTGGAGACCGGTGGTCGGCTCATCGAGAACGTAGACATCGCCCTTCTCGGCCATGTGGGTGGCCAGCTTGAGCCGCTGCCGCTCGCCGCCGGACAGCGTTGGGAGCGGCTGGCCGAGGATGAGGTAGCCGAGCCCGACGTCGGCGAGCCGGTCGAGGACGGCGTGCGCTGCCGGCGTGGCCGCCTCGCCGTCGCTGAAGAACACCTCGGCCTCGTTCACTGACATCGCCAGCACCTCACTGATGTCGCGGCCGCCAAGGTGGTACCCGAGCACCGACGCGTCGTACCGCTTCCCCTCGCACTCCTCGCAGATGGTGGCGACGCTCTCCATGATCCCCAGGTCGGTGTAGATGACGCCGGCGCCGTTGCAGTTGGGACAGGCGCCCTCGGAGTTGGCGCTGAACAGGGCCGGCTTCACACCGTTGGCCTTCGCGAACGCCTTGCGGATCGGGTCGAGCAGGCCGGTGTAGGTCGCCGGGTTGCTCCGGCGCGACCCTTTGATCGCCCCCTGGTCGACCGTCACCACGCCATCCCGGCCGGACACCGAGCCGTGGATCAGCGAGCTCTTGCCGGAGCCGGCCACGCCGGTGATCACGCAGAGCCCTCCGAGCGGAATGTCGACGTCGACGTCGCGCAGGTTGTGCTCCGTCGCGCCGCGGATCGCCAGCGTGCCGGTGGGTGTGCGCACCTTCTCCTTTAGGGCAGCCCGGTCGTCGAGATGGCGGCCCGTGACGGTGTCGCTGTCCCGCAGCCCCTCGACGGTGCCCTGGTAGCAGATGGAGCCGCCCGCCGTGCCGGCGCCGGGGCCGAGGTCGACGACGTGGTCGGCGATCGCGATCGTCTCCGGCTTGTGCTCCACGACGAGCACCGTGTTGCCCTTGTCGCGCAGCTGTAGCAGCAGGTCGTTCATCTGCTGGATGTCATGGGGGTGCAGGCCAATGGTGGGCTCATCGAAAACATACGTGACGTCGGTCAGCGACGAGCCGAGGTGGCGGATCATCTTGGTGCGCTGCGCTTCGCCGCCCGACAGCGTGCCCGACGGCCGGTCGAGCGAGAGGTAGCCCAACCCGATCTCAACGAATGAATCGAGGGTCTGCAGCAGCGCCCCGAGCAGCGGCGCAACCGACGGCTCGTCGAGACCACGGACCCAGTCGGCGAGGTCCGTGATCTGCATCGCGCAGGCGTCGGCGATGTTGATCCCCTTGATCTTCGACGAGCGGGCCGCCTCGCTGAGACGAGTGCCGTCGCACGCGGGGCAGGTGGTGAAGGTCACCACCCGCTCCACGAAAGCACGGATGTGAGGCTGCAGGGCGTCGACGTCCTTGGACAGCATCGACTTCTGGATCGTCGGGATCAGTCCCGAGTACGTGAGGTTGATGCCCTCGACCTTGATCTTGGTCGACTCCTTGTAGAGGAGGTCCTGCAATTCCTTCTTGGTGAAATTCTTGATCGGCTTGTCCGGATCGAAGAAGCCGCAGCCGCGGAAGATGCGGCCGTACCAGCCGTCCATGCTGTAGCCGGGGATCGTGAGCGCACCCTCGTTGAGCGACTTGCTGTCGTCGTACATCTGGGAAAGGTCGAAGTCGGAGACCCGTCCCATGCCCTCGCAGCGCGGGCACATGCCACCGAGACGGTTGAAGGTTGCCTTCTCGGTCCTCGTCTTGCCCTCGCCGCGCTCGACCGTGATCGAACCGCTCGCCCGGACCGAGGGGACGTTGAAGGCGAATGCCTGGGGCGAGCCGATGTGCGGCTTGCCGAGGCGGCTGAACAGGATTCGCAGCATCGCGTTGGCGTCGGTGGCGGTGCCGACCGTCGAGCGGGGGTTGGTCCCCATCCGCTCCTGATCGACGAGGATGGCGGTCGTCAGGCCGTCGAGCACGTCGACCTCGGGTCGCGACAGGGTCGGCATGAAGCCCTGCACGAACGTGCTGTAGGTCTCGTTTATCAGCCGTTGCGACTCCGCGGCGATGGTGCCGAACACCAGCGAGCTCTTGCCGGAGCCGGAGACGCCGGTGAACACCGTCAGCCGGCGTTTCGGGAGCTCGACGCTGACGTCCTTGAGGTTGTTCACGCGCGCCCCCTGCACGCGGATCAGATCATGGCTGTCGGCGGCAACGCTCAGGGCCAGCCACTTCGGGTCCGTCCGCGTGGCTTTGCTCATCGCAGCTCCTGAATGCGGATCAGGTTGCCCGCGAAATCGCGGACGGCACAGTCGCGAACCCCGTACGGCTGCTCGGTCGGCTCCTGGACCACCTCGGCGACGCTGGCCTGTAGCCGCTCGAAGGTGCCGTCGAGGTCCTTGGCCAGGAGGATGACGGCGTAGGTTCCCTTCGCCATCATCTCGGCAATGGTGCGGCGCTCGTCATCGGTGACGCCGGGGTCGGCGGCCGGCGATGTTGGACGATTGACGTGCCAAACTGGTCCGCGGGGCCGACCGTGATCCAGCGCATTCCGCCGTATCCGACGTCGTTGCGGACCTCGAAGCCGAGGGTGTCGCGGTAGAAGGCCAGGGAGGCGTCGGGGTCGTTGTGCGGGAGGAAGCTCGCGTGAATGGTGATGTCCATGGCGGTCACGCTAGGTGCGGCGAGGGGGCAGCGCTTCTCGATTCCTGACCGGTCTGGTTACCTGTTTCGCAAGACAGGACGGCATTCCCGCTGCCGCGCGCCCGGCCTCGCGCCGATAGACGCTGGGCGGCACACCCACCAGCTCGGTGAAGCGACTGCTGAAGGTGCCCAGAGACGCGCACCCGACCGCGAAACAGACCTCGGTGACGCTGAGGTCGGCACGACGCAGCAGCGCCATGGCGCGCTCGATGCGCCGCGTCATCAGATAGGCGTACGGCGACTCGCCATAGGCGATCCGGAACTGGCGACTGAGGTGCCCGGCCGACATGTGCGCACCGCGGGCGAGCGCCTCGACGTCCAGCGGCTGCGCGTAGTCCCGGTCGATCCGGTCGCGAACGCGACGCAGCAGGGCCAGGTCGCGAAGGTTTCGCGCGGTGGCGGCTCTGCTGGTCACGTGCGCGATCGTGCCACGTTGCACCGGAGTTCTCTAGCGCGGCTGCCGTCCCGCCAAGTCCATTTCGTATTCCGAGCGACGAGAGCTTTGTTGACACGATCGCGGAATTCGCGGGGTTAGTGGATCAGACCACACGAACCTGAGAGCGGGTCCGGTGTGAGTCACGGGACCGAAATCGGCGCGCGCCCCGGGGCTGGCAACAACCGGCTGCTTGTGTGGCGAGAAGTCATCGTTCCCCGGTGCACCGGGAGGTTTCGAACTCTCCATGAGGTTCGATTGGCGTGGGTCCAACGTGTGCTGGCGAATTTTGTTGCGGTCCACCGGTGGTTCTGTGCCCCTTCCGCAACGCCTCAGATCGTCTGCGCAACGACGTGCCGATTACGATTTGGGCGGCGAAACCTCAAGAATCTCTCAAGAATGTGGTCGTTCTGGCCGATGATCCAAGGGTGGAGTTGAGATCGCACCCGGACCGATGGTGACGGTGTGGTGACGCTCGGAGCACAGGCCGTTCGGCCCATCGCGACAGGTTCCGACACCGACTCAGCGGACTCTGACGCTTTAGAGAATCAGGCCGAGCAGAGGACGGGCGGGTGACGGAGCAGCACCCGCACCGGCCGCTCGATTCCGGTGCGCTCCGACGCGTGTTTCCATTCGCCGCCGCTGCAATATTGGGAGTGGCCACCTTGATCGTGCCGTCCGCGCAGCACGACAAAGTACTCATCGCCTTGGCGCTTGGGTTGACCGCCGCAGTGATCGCGGCGGGTCTGATTCTGCCCTGGCGCTGCCTTCCAGCCGTGTGTCAGGCGGTGCCACCGTTCGTCTATTTCGCGGTGGTCCTCATTCTGCGACACGCAGAAGGCGGCGCCGCGTCCGGAATGTCCCCGTTGCTCATGATCCCGTACTTCTGGATCTCGCTCTACGGCACCCGCAAACAACTCGCAGTGGCCACGGTCACCGCGGCCGCAGTGCTGACCCTGCCGATCCTGCTCATCGGACTGCCCAAGTACCCGGCGACAGAATGGCGACGGGCGATCATCTGGGTCTCGATCGTCCCGGTGATGGGATACGCGATCCGCGAGCTTGTCGAGCGTGTTGAACTCTTGGCCCGCACTGACTCACTCACCGGAGCGCTAAATCGGCGCGCCTGGGACGACGAACTCGACCGATCGATCGCCCGGGCCCTACGCCTCAACGAGCCGCTGACCTTGACGCTGCTCGACCTCGACCATTTCAAGGAATACAACGACACACGCGGGCACCTCGCCGGTGACGAACTCCTCCGAGCGACAGTGCAAGCGTGGCAGAGCAGTGCCCGATGTACGGACTTGATCGCCCGATACGGAGGAGAAGAATTCGCCATCTTGATGCCGACCACCGACATCAACGCAGCCGACATCGCAATCACGCGACTTCTACGTTGTGTCCCCGAGCTACAGACGGTGTCCGCAGGAATTGCCGAATGGGACGGAACCGAAACAGCAACTGACTTCATGCGCAGAGCCGACTCAGCGATGTACCGTGCAAAGCGCAACGGCCGCAACCAAGCCATGCACGCATCGCACCGGCCCCAACCATCACGATCGAACCCAGTCGAACTGACAGGCCCCCTCTGAAACCCCAGGGCGCGAATCGAACTGGCGACGTCGTCATGTTCACTCCACGTCGCAGTGCTTCCTGATTCCGTCCTGCTGAACAGAAACGAAGGAAGCCAGATTCGTGCGGCGATGTCGGCCCACAGGTGTCGGGACGCAATCGTTAAACCTGACTGGGCACTACTGCCAGTCGAGCTGCGGGCTGGTCTGGTCAACGCACCAGTCCCACAACTCATGACGCCGCTGCAGGGTGTCGGAACGCCGAGTGGAGGCAAGCCGATGGATCTTGCGGCGCCTGCGGTCGAGCCAGAAGTTGCCGGTCGTGCGCACTGGTTCACCGTCGTCGGCTGCCAGCCAAACCAGTGTGTCGATACCTTCGGCTGGTGTTCGCAGCAGGGGTTTCATGAGCCGACGGAACTGCGGCAGCGACTCCTGGACACCGGGCGTGTCGGCCCATCCGGGATGCATGGCATGGAACACCAGTTCAGTACGCTCGATCTGCTGTGCCCACAACTCGTTGAGGGTCACCTGTGCTCGTTTGACCCTGGCGTATTGATCGCTGCCGCGATAGGTGGCCTCCGTCATCTGCAGTTTCTCGACGGTGAGCGTCGCCGCGTACATTCCGCCCGACGACATTGTCAGCACCCGCCCCGGCGAGGCTGCTCGCAACGCCGGAAGCAACAGGCTGGTGAGGAGGAAGGGTCCGAGCACCTGGGTGGCTACTGTCGATTCGATCCCGCCCGCGTTGACGGTCCGATTTGCCGTGAGGGCGCCGGCGTTGTGTACGAGCACGTCGATCCGTGGATGTGTCGCGATGAGCTCGTCGGCCATCGCTTGTACCTGGTCGAGCTCGGCCATGTCCGCGCATGCAACGCTGAGCTCGCTCGAGCCGGCTTGTTCCGTGATGTCGGCGCGTACACGCGCGGCTTTGGCTGCATTGCGACCGGAGATGACCACGTGTGCACCGAGGCGAGCGAATTGTTCGGCCGCCTGGCGTCCGAGCCCCGACGTCGCCCCCGTGACGACAATGGTGCGGCCTGTCAGGTCGTAGCTCGCCAGGTCGGTCCAGTGATCGAGTCGCGACCGCAGTTGATAGCCGACCTTGGTGAAGCTCGGAACGACGGGCGCCTCGATCAACGAGTCGAGAATGCCGGCCAAGCTCACGAAGTGACCACCTCACCATCGAGCGCGGCGACGAGGCCCCGTGCGGCGCGATCACCGATGCGCTTGAACATCGGCTTGAGTACGAAGTCCGCACATCGAAGTGGGCCATTCAGCTTCAACACGGCGTCGTAGGTGACGAGGCAACGCGATGTGGAGTCCACAGAGATCGAGATGGTGTCGATAGATGTGAGCAGACGACTACGGGCCTCGATGCGCACCGTCCGAGGCTCGTCATACTCAACGGTGATGTACCGGAGGGTGAGTTCGCGCCGCCCGGACGTCACCACGACATCGAAGGAGGCATCCGGCCCGCCGCCCGAACCGTCGACCTGCCTGACCCGCTTGACGCCTGGATCCCATTCGGCGAAGTTGCGGAGGTCCGCCATGTACGCGAACGCGGCGTGAGGTGCCCGAGAAGTACTGACGGTGACGGTGTAGTGAGCCATGTTGGCCTAGTCCTCATGTTCGGTTGTCTGGTCGGCAGCCCAAAGCGGGCGCGCCGGCACGAGCGGTCGCACTCACCAATACGTCGTGATCGATGCCGGCGGATGCAGCGATCCGAAACGTCGACGTCGAGCTCGATGAACTCACTTGCCACCCGCGACGGACAGGCTCTCCAGCACCGCGGCGCCGCATCGCCGACCGGAGAACAACGCTCCTTGGATCGATCCGGTGTCGCGGTGATCGCCGCAAACGAACAGGTCGCCGCCAAGGTGAACTCGCTGCTTCGGCGGATGCGGTGGCACGTGATCGGGTTGGGCGTGGGCAATGGCGTCGGTGCGCAGATGCCGCCAGCGGTCGACAGCGCTGCCCCACCAGACCCGGAGTTCCTGTCGGACGAGGGGTTCGATCTGTGGATCGCACACGCCTGGGCAGGATGCGACGATCAAAGCTTTGCCGTCGACCGCGTATTCGGGAGCGACGTTGCTCATCACGGCGGCGTTCAGCACCTGGCCTGAACCGCTGCCGTTCAAGACGATCATCTTCGATGCCGTGGGAGGCCGATCCGCGGCAAACCACACTGACGTGACAGATCGCGATGCGACAGCGGGCACGCCGGCCAAGGCGGTCGCCGTCGGACCTTCGGTAGCGACGATCACCTTGTCGGCATCGATCGAACGGCCGTCGGCCGTCGAGAGGCGGTTACCGGAGATGGCAATGACCCGTGTGTTGAGTACAACCTGACCCGCCAGCGGGGCAACGAGTTGGCGGGCGATCTCGCCCATCCCTCGGGCTGGCACGGCTGTGTCGCCGATGGCCAGCGTACGAAACAGCACTTCGAACATCCGGTTGCTGGCCCCGAGGTTCGTATCGAGCTGGATCCCGCTGAACAGCGGTCTGAAGAACCGTGTGATCATCGATTTCGAGAAGCCTGCAGCCTGTAATGCCTCGTAGGTTGGGCGGTCCGGCGCTCGCAACAAGTCACGTGGATCGCTCGCCAGCAGTCGCCTTCGCAGCTTCAGCACGCGCAATTTGTCGAGCGGTGATCCGACCCGGGCGACCATCGATGCAGCGAGCGAGGCCGGTCGTCGGAAGGGATCGCCGACGGTCTCGAATCGAGCGTCGTGCCACACGACTGCGCCTGGCTCGAACCGCCGCAACTGCAGTGCATCGAGGTCGAGTTGCGCTTTCGCCTCGGGATAAGCGGTGAGCAAAACCTGAAAGCCGCGGTCGAGACGGAAGCCGTCGACCACGTCGGTACGCACGCGGCCGCCGACGTCGTCGGAGGCCTCGACGATCACCACGTCACGCCCGGCTCCATGCAATACCTTTGCGGCGGCAAGGCCGGCAAGGCCGGCACCGATGATGACGACATCGGCGCGCTCGGGCAGGGCCCGATGAGTCGTCAAGAGGCCGCCAGACCGCGCACGATGCTGACCCCGCTGTGTGTAGGCACTCCATCGGCTGGCTCGATCGACACGTCGACGATTGGATACTTGGCAGGGTCGACTCCAGATGGGATGGTGTAGTCGCCATCCCCGTGGAACGGACCCAACGAGATCATGCCCTTGACCTGGCGATCTATGAGCCACACCTCGACGTAGCTCGCTGGTTCGTTGGGCACACCGCTCAGGTTGATGTGCAGCCGGTACGAGCTACCCCGCCGAATGATCTCTGCTTCCCCCGACGATTCTGCACCGAGTGGACTCAGCCCTTTGTTGGTCAGCGCGGTTGATGCAACGACGTTGTCGTTCCTGCCTGCCGACAGGAGCAACCCACCGCCAATGACCAGGCCTGCGACCACGACGGCTGCGACGCCGAGCCACGCTCGACGATGTTGCCGTCGCAGCGCGACATCTTGGTTGGGACGATCCATTGCGGTCGCGATCGCCGTCCACAACTCTGCCGAGGGTTCGTCGCGCTGAAAGTCCTCGTCGGTCACCCGGCTGGCAATCGTTTTCAGTTTCTGCACGTCGGTAGCGACGGGTTCTGGTAGCGAGTCGTCATTCATCGGTGTCTCGGTTCGCAGGTCCTGCAAGTGCGCGTTGCAGCGTCGGAAGGCTGCGTCGCACGTCGCTCTTCACCGTGCCGAGTGGCAGGTGAGTCTTCTCAGCGATCTGTTCGTGGGTCAGGTCGTGGAGGAACGCAAGCTCGACAACCCGCCGGGCGCGCGGCGCCAGTTCGCTGAGAGCTTCTGAGAGCAACATGCGATCGGCGATCATCGCCACCTCGTCGGTTCGAACACCGGCCATCGCCGCACTGTCTTCGTCTGGGGTGGTCGACGGTTGGCGACCCTGCCGGCGTAAGTGATCGATCGCCTTGTTGCGTGCAATCGCAATCAGCCAACCGCCGAGCGCACCACGGTTGGGATCGTATGAGTTCTGCGAACGCCAAGCAGCGACGAACACATCCTGAGCGACGTCGGTGGCGTCGTGATGCCCGACCGTTCGTCGACAGAACGTGTACACGAGCGAGCCGTATCGATCGTAGGCGCTACGCAGGGCGGAGTCGCCTCCGTCGGCAAACGAAAGCTCCAGTTGATTGCGTTCGTACATGCCGGCCGTGCTGTCGGGCACACCTTGACTGTATCGACGGAGGACTGGGCGGACCCGCAAGCAGTTTTTCTTTCGTGATGCCGAGGGTCTTCAGCGCCACGGCAAACGCAGCATCGGTCGGGGCGCAGACGGCGAAGTTGCTGGCACCGACGGCAACATCGACGATGATGCTCGGCTGTTCCGCCACCGCGGCCGTTGTCGTTGCAGCGGCCGCTGCTGGTGTAGTGGTCTGTGACGGCAGCCCGACCGGCGCCGACAAGGTGGTCGAAGCTTTCGTCGTTCTCATGACGTGTACTCCCACATTTGTTTTGGGGGTGAGCCACGCCGCAGCGTGATCGGACGGTTGTGTCTCATGAACTACGCCGACAGCGGAAGATCTGGATGCAGAGGAACCACGAACCGATTGCTGGCCGGGTCGGGGCCGGTAAGTATTGAGATGATGTCGGACCGAGAAGCGCACCGAATCAGGACGAGCGCTCTTCGCCGTCGAATGCTGACGGTGCCGGCGACGCCGGCGGCCGCGTTCGTGTCGGTCCTGCTGGCCGTCGTGTGGGTGCCTGTGACCGTGGTGCTCGATCTGGCGATGGGGCGGCGGCGGTTACCGATCACGCGGCTCGCCTGCTGCCTGGTGTGCTGGGCGTGGCTCGAGTCGGCGGGCGTAGTCGGGGCCGGGTGGTTGTGGGTGACCGGACGTGGCCACAGCCGGCGTGCCAACGTCCGCCTGCAGCGCTGGTGGATCGAACGGCTGGTCGGCGCGATGCGCCTGACTACCGGCGTGCGCATCGAGGTTCCTGACACTGCGGTGTTCGTCGAAGGTCCGCTGGTGATGTTGTGCCGGCATGCCAGCGTCGCCGATTCCATACTCAGCGCCTGGGTCGTCTCGACGCTGTCCGCCATGGCGCCGCGCTATGTGCTGAAACGGGAGCTGCTGTCGGATCCGTGCCTCGACATCGTCGGCAACCGTCTGCCCAACCACTTCCTCGACCGGGATGCAGCCGACAGCGCCGTCGAGCTCGATGCGCTGCGCGACCTGGCCTCGTCGATGGGTCCTGCCGATATCGCCATCATCTTCCCGGAAGGCACTCGGGCCTCGCAGGTGAAGCGTGAGCGGATGCTCGCCAAGATCGTGGCTCGCGACGCGGAACGCGGCAAGCGGCTTGCCGATCTTCGGCACCTCCTCCCACCGCGGCCCGCCGGGGCCCGCGCCTCGCTGGCCGGCTCACCGACGGCGGATGCCGTACTGGCATGGCACGTCGGCTTCGAAGGTCTCGACACCTTCGCCGGCATTCTCCGGACCTTGGCCAAGGAGCCACCGACGGTGCGCTTCGCGACGAGGCGCGTTCCTCGTTGCGACGTCCCGGAAGGCGATGGCTTCACCCGCTGGCTCGACGATCAGTGGCTCGCCATGGACGCAGCCGTCGACTCGTTGCTCGCCCGGTCCCCACGTGGCCAGGACACCCGATGAACGATGTACCCACCGCCTTGCTCGTGGCAGCCGGTGCCATCGTCGTCCTGATGCTCGTCACCTGGCTGATCAGCGTCGCCCGCAGAGACGCGTCGATCGTCAACATCGTGTGGGGGTTGGGTTTCGTCGTCGTCGCCTGGGCCGTTCTCGCGACAACGAACGGAAACCAGACACGGCGGATGCTGCTCGTCGCCATGACCATGATCTGGGGCCTGCGCCTGGCCACCCATCTGTTCTTGCGCAACCGCGGCAAGGGTGAGGACCACCGATACCAAGCGATGCGCCGACGCTATGGCGAGCAGTTCGCAGTCGTGAGCCTCTATCTCGTGTTCGGGCTGCAGGGCGTGCTGATGTGGATCGTGTCGCTGCCGCTGCAGCTTGGCCAGACACGACAGGCTCCCGACGTCGGCTTCATCGGCGGGATCGGGATCGCCGTGTGGGCGTTCGGGATGTACTTCGAAGCCGTTGGCGACTGGCAGCTGGCGCGCTTCAAACGCGATCCTGCGAACGCGGGCAAGGTGATGGACCGAGGGCTGTGGCGATACACGCGTCATCCAAACTACTTCGGCGACGCGTGCGTGTGGTGGGGCATCGCTCTCATCGCTGCGGAGACCGGCATCGGTGCGATCGGTCTGGTCGGCGCGCTGGTGATGACGATTCTCTTGCGGCGCGTGTCGGGGGTGACCCTGCTGGAACGCTCACTGGTCAAGCGCCGTCCCGGCTACGAGGACTACGTGGAGCGCACCAGCCCATTCCTGCCGCGGCGACCTCGCGGCTGAGCTGCGCTCCGCGCGCGAACCCGGCGGGGTCAGCGAGACGAAGGCGGGCGCTGGCCGCGCGCCTGGTCCAGCAGGTCGTCGAGCGTTCGTCCGGGGCTGCCGACTATGGTCCGGGTGCCGGCTTCGCGCAGGGTGTCGGCCGTGTGCTGGGCGACTTCGATCGAGTCGGGGTTGGTCACCGTGAGCACGGCGAGGTCGACCGGCTGCTCCGTGCAGAACCGCACGAGCTCGGCCGAGGGCGTGTCGGCGCCGAGGTGGTGGACCTGCCAGTTGGCGTCGCGGAGTGCGACGGTGGCCATCATTGTCGGCAGGGAGTGGTGGTCGCCGCTGACCGCGGCGACGGCGACGATCCCGCGTCGCCGTCCTCGCGGGTTCGGGGAGAGCTCGGCCAGGATGTGTTCGGCGATTACCGAGGCGCGGTGCTCCGACCAGATCGGCAGCGCGCCGTGGTGCCAGGCGTCGCCGATCTGACGCAGCGCCGGCACGAGCACGCGCTGGACGAACACCACGACGTTGGTGCCGTCGCCGATGAGGTGGTGTGAGATCAACTGCGCTCGCGCCTCGTCGCCGCTGACGAGCGCGTCGTACATCCGCTCGGCCTGGCTGTGCAGACGCTTGTCGCTGGGCGGCTTGGGAGCCGATGGTGCCCGCCGTTCGGCGTCGACGTGTATGAGGTCGCCACGTGCGACTCGGTACCGACCGCCGACGATCTGAGCCGGCAGGCGCCCGTTCCTCACCCATCGATAGGCGGTCTGGTAGTGCACACCGAGCGCGTCGGCGGCCTCCTGCAAGTCCAGTTGCCCGTCGTTGGCGTCGCTCACAGGGACAAACCATAGCTGAGCTGACAGAAATTGAAGCTGATCAATGCTCAAATCACCTGCATCTTGACGATGCTTTGCGCAGCGGTGGAATAAATACAACTAAATGATGTTAAACAGCTTGTCCCGTCGCCCCGTTGAAAGGCCTCCCATGAAGTCACTTCCCACCTCACTCCGGTTGAAACTGCCGTTTGTCATCGCCGGCTTCCTGTCGTTTCTCTTCTCGGTCTGGCTGTACTTCGTCAAGGACGAAACCACTGCCGGGATCTTCGTCGGCCTCTGGGTGCCGTCGATCCACTCGCTCGGCACGCTCCTCGTCGGTCAGGTCGCCGAGCCGGCTCGCCGCGCCCGCGAAGAGGTGACGGTATGACCACGTTGGTGCTCTACGTCGGGATCGCAGTGGCGTTCCTCACCGTGTGGGGCGTGATCATGGTCGGCGCTTACCTGTTGGGCGGCGAGACCGCCGATTCGCCGACGGCGGTCCCCGCCGACTGGGTGAACGAAACTCCGGCCGTCGCCGTCCGCCCTCGACTCGGATGACGACAGACGTACTTGGGCGCGACCGATTGGCGTTGGTCGACGAGCTCCGCGACCTCGCCGAATCGGACGACTTCGTCGGTACTCTGCTGCGCTCGGCGCAACTCGCGGCTGAGGCCGGGCGTTTCGGCCAGTCGGTCGAGTTGGTCGACGAGCTGAACGACCTCGTCGACGACGGCCCATTCGCTGGTGTCCTGGCGATCGAGGTGCTGGGAGCTCTCGACCACGGGGCCGCCGTTGAGTCGTTGACCGCGCTGCTGTCGGCACCGGACACGTTGCTCCGTCGTCATGCCGCCTGGCGGTTGCGGCGCCGGCCGGTCGTCGCGGCGGCGGTGCCGCGCCTGCTTGACATGCTCGTCGTCGGCGGCATCGACACCATGCACTCGCACCGGACCTTACGCCGCTGGGCGGCGTCCGATCCTGCGATCGTCGGTCTCGCCATCGCCCGCTTGTGCGCGACGGGCGACAGCCGCCAGCGCGCCCGTCTGATTGATCTGCTCGGCGCCGTCGACGATCCGCGCACCACCGGGCTCCTGGTCGACCTCGCCGCTGATCCTGCCGAGTTCGCCTCGGCGCGCATCGCCGCAATCGGCGCGCTGGCCGACCGGTACGGCGCCGATGACGCAGCGCTACGTCGCATAGCAGCGGGCGACGACGAAGTCGGAACCCATGCCACGTTGGCCGTGTGCGACCGGGCCCGCGCCGCCGCGGTCGGCGGTCGCACTTCCGGAAGCGGTCTGCACATCGCCCAGCTGACCATGGCAGCTGGTCTCGACGGACAGCTCAGCCTCGGTGGCCGTGGTGACACCGGAGGCGTGGCGAGCCTGCTCGTCTCGCTCGGAGAGGCCCTCGCCTGCCGGCCGGAGATCGATCATGTGCTGACAATCGGGCGAGGCACGGTCACCGACGCGATCCTCGGTTCCAGTCATTCCAACGAGGCGCCGCTGTCGTTCGCGACGATTGCAATCGGCGACGACGGCCGACCGGCAGAGACGACCGACGACCTCTGGGAGCACCTGCCTTCGATCGAGCGTGGCATCCGCCGCACCATCCGCCGCGCCGGCGGCATCGACCTGCTCCACTTGCGTATGGCCGATGCCGGCACCCTCGCCGGTGCGCAGACCGCCGCGGCGGAGGGTATCCCCACCTGCTTCAGCCTCGCGCCCGACCCACACAACGTGCTCTCTTCGCTGCGGGCGCGCGGCGAAGCCGATCGGGATGCGGTCCTGCGGCTCGCAACCGAGGGTCACATCTGGTTCCGTGCCCGCCTGGTCGAGCGTCTCGCACGCGAGTCCGATCGGATTGCGCTGTTCCCGCGCTCGCAGACCATCGACTTCTTCACCGGGACCGATGCTTCGCCGGACCGGTTCGATCAGCGTCGCGCCGTCGTCGCCGAGGGCATCGACATCGGTCTGATCCGCCGCGCCGAGGCGGCCGACGGGCTCGCACCGCGGACCAGCGCGCCGCGCGGCGACGTGCTCGCCGACCTCGCCTCTGGCATCTCTAACGATCGGCGCGATCTGCCGCTGCTCGTCAGCGTCGGCCGCCTCAACCCGGTGAAGGGGATGGACCGCGTCGTCACCGCGTGGGCGGCTGATCCGTTTCTGCACGAACGCTTCAACCTGGTGATCGTCGGCGGCGATCTCGAGGACCCGTCAGCGACCGAACGATCCGTGCTCGAGACGATCGACCGCCTCGTGCCCGCCGGCGATGCGCGGCGCCCCGGACTGCAGCTGCTCGGCGGTCGGCCGCACGCCGACGTTGCCCGGCTGCTGGTGTCGGCTGCCCGAGGTCGTGCCGGATGCTGGGCCGCCGGCGGCATCTACGTCGACGGTGCATGGAAGGAGGAGTTCGGCCTGGCCGTGATCGAAGCGCTGGCTGCCGGGCTCGTGGTGGTCGCCCCGAGCACCGGGGGTCCGCCGACCTACATCGACGACGGGGACGTCGGCGTCCTGGTCGATCCCAATGCGGACCTCGGCGATGCGATCACCCGGGCGTTCGGCCTAGTTGACCGGCCCGGTCGGGCAGGTCGCGCTCGCCGGCTGATCGAGCAGCGTTACTCGGTCGAGACGATGGCCGAACGCCTGGCAGCGCTCTACAGTCCGCTGGCGGTCGTGCGATGAGTCTGCTCGTCATCAGCCCCGAGTACGCGTCGCACTACGGGCCACTGGCAGTGCTCGCCGGCGAGGCCAGGGCGGAGGGTGGGCGGGTTGTAGTCGCGACCGGTCCGAGCCTGCGCGCCCGGGTCGAAGCCGACGGCTTCAATTGGAGGCCGTTGCGGCTGGGTGGCGGCTCGAACAACGGTGTCGACGCCGACGGTCCTGGGATCCACAGCTTCATCGCCGCGACCCGCGCCGGTCCGGTGGCCACGATCCGGCGGCAGGCGCTCGATCGCGAGCGCGATCTGCTGTGGAACCCGGAACGAGTCGCCAGCGAGATCGGTGAGCTGTGCGCCGAGCTCGATCCTGACGATGTGCTCGTCGACCACGTCTCGTTCGGGTCGACTCTGGCGATGCACGCGATCGGCCGTCCGTACATCACGCTCGTCCCCGGGCATCCGAGTCAGCTTCCCGTGGGCGCCGAGAGGTACGGGATCCCAGCCCATTGGCCTTCATGCCTCGCTCCCGACGCGCTCGAGCTCGACGAACTGGAGCGGCTCGTCGACCGGGTCACGAGGGCGTTCACCGATCGTTGGAACGATGCGCTCGCAGCGGTGGCCCCGCGGAAGCGTCCGGTCGACGACGCTTTTCGCGTGCACGGTCGGCGGGTGCTGTACAACAGCGTCGCCGGCCTGCAGTTGCCAGCGCGCAACAAACTATTGCCGAGCGATCATCGCTTCGTCGGGCCGCTCGCGCGTGCGGAGGAACTGCCGGACGCGCTGCAGTCATGGCTCGAGCGAACCGACGAGCGGCCACACGTGTACGTCGCGCTCGGCACCTTCTTATCGCACCGGGCAGACGTCCTCGCCCGCATCGCCGGCGCGCTGCGCCACCTCGGCGCCCGTGCTGCGATCGCTGTCGGCGCGACCGCGACCCACCAACTCGGACCGATACCCGACGACTGGATCGTCGCGCCGACGCTGCCGCAGGTGGCGATGCTTCGGGGGGCGGACGTGGCTATCCACCACGGTGGTAACAACAGCGTCCAGGAATCGCTCGCCGCGGGTGTTCGCCAGCTCGTCGTTCCCATGTCGACGGATCAGTTCGCCAACGCCACCGACCTCGAGCGCACCGGTGCGGCGGCGGTCGCATCAGCGAACGACGCCACCTCCGTCGACCTGGCCGCCATGGTCGCCGCCCTCCTCGTCGTCGAACCGCCGTCGCCGGTGGCCGCTGCCGATCGTCACCTGCTCCGTGCAGCGGCGTTCGCCTGATCGTGCCGGCCATGCAACCGATCACCGATCGCAGCGTCGAGCCGGTCTCACCGGACCCCCCACCGTGGGACCGGCGTACGGTCCTCCGCCAGCGCTGGAGTGAGCTGGCCTACTTCCACTGGCCGTACGAGCCGGCCGCCGTGCAGAGGCTGCTCCCTGCCGGGGTGCGCGTCGACACGTTCGACGGCGCGGCATGGGTCGGCCTGATCCCGTTCGAGATGCGCAACGTACAGTTCGGTCGCACACCGCCGATGCGCCGGCTTGGGACGTTCATCGAGGTCAACGTGCGGACGTACGTCATCGATGCGCTCGGTCGGCGAGCGGTCTGGTTCTTCTCGCTCGACATCCCGCGATCGGCGGCTGTTGTCGTGGCGCGATCTGTGTTCGGGCTGCCGTATTGCTGGGCGCACGCCGAGCACTCGATCGTCGGCGATCGACATCACTACCGGACGGAGCGGCGCTGGCCGGCGGATCAGCAGGCCGGCGCCGACATCCGCTTCCGGGTGGCGGCTCAGCTCCCCGACTACGAGACCGGTGCGCTCGAGCACTTCTTGTATGCCCGTTGGGGAATGGTTGCCGAGCGTCGTCAGCAGTTGTGGCACGGCAGGGTGGATCACCCGCGGTGGCCGTTGCACCGGGTCGACGGCGTCGAGATCGACCAGACCCTGATCGAAGCTGCCGGGCTGCGGACGCCCGACGGTGCACCGCACGCCCGCTACTCAACGGGTGTCGACGTCAGGATTGCCTGGTACGAGAAGATCGCGAGGGCGGACTGATACATGATGGTTGCCAGATGATCACGGTGTGGGTGCTGGGTGACCAGTTGAACATGGCCTTGGCGGCGATGGCGGATGCGCTCGTTGCAGGGGTCGCCGAGCATCGGGCTGCGTTCGGACCGGAGCGGGTGATCGCGACCGAGCCCGCCAGTCGCCGCCGCCCCGATCGATCTGCTCTGGCAATAGCGGACAGGCGAATGGTGAGCCCTCGCCGCGTCGCGGCAGGGGCTTCGCAAGCACGCCCATACCGGCGAATGGATGGCATGTCGACGGCCATCGGCATTCTGCCCGCCGGGCGTGTGTTCCGTGCGGGTTCGCTCGACTATCTGGCGATTGCAGCTGCCGGTCGGGCGGACCACTGTCCCGCGTCTGCGATGATCGGGCGGTGAAGTACTTCGAGGACTACGAGGTAGGCGAATCGTTCGAGCATGGTGCGTACGCGGTCGGTGCCGAGGAGATCATGGCGTTTGCTCGCCAATACGATCCACAGCCGTTCCATGTCGATCTGGCAGCCGCAGCAGCGAGCGTTTTCGGCGGGTTGACGGCGTCGGGGTTTCACACAGTGGCAATTCAGGGTGCGTTGATGCACTCCTCTCCTGAGGCAGGCGCGGCGGTCATTGCCGGCCTTGGCTGGGACGAGGTGAGGTTCCGCAATCCTGTACGTGTTGGAGACACGCTTTCTGTTCGGTTCACGTGTCTTGAGACGCGCCCATCGGAGAGCAAGCCTGACCGAGGCGTAGTGCGGAACAAGGTCGAGGTCCTGAATCAGGACGGTCAGATCGTGCTCAGCAGCGTGCACAACTTGCTCATGGGACGCCGCCCCGCCGATTGACGGAGCACGCCGAGTGGTCTTCTAAGGTCGGACTTCCTTGCGAGTCGGTCCGCCGCAACACTCGATTGGATCGGCGTCGGAGGTCAAGCCCGTCGTCAGCTGAACGTCACCGTGACGGTGCCGAACGGTCCGAAGTCGGCCACGCACGAGTCACCGGCGCCGACCTCGAACACGTCGGTGGCGACGCCGGTCGTGACCACGTCGCCGCGACACAGTCGTAAGCCGAAGCGGGGCAACTCATCGGCGAGCCAAGCCATCACGTTGAGCGGATGCCCGAGCACCGCTGCCCCCGAACCGGTCGTGACGAGCTCGTCGTCACGGGTGACCGACACCGCCGACGCCGCCAGGTCGTGGCCACGCCAGTCTGTGACCGGTTCGCCACGGAGCCACCAACCATGGATTGCGTTGTCGGCGGCGATGCGCAACGCACCAACTGCCCACGACTCGAACCGGTAGTCGACTATCTCGATGCCCGGTATCAGCGCGTGGATGTGTTCTGAGATCGTGGCGTGTGTATGGCCACCATCGACCGCTTCGACATCAACACCGACGCGGAAGGCGAACTCGGCCTCGATGACGCGATGCGTGAACTGGTCGGCCGCGAGCGTCGCGCCGCTAGGCGAGGTGGTGTGCGACATCAACCGACCGAAGACCGGTCGATCGATCTGCAACGCAGTCTGCGCGATCTCGTTGGTACACGCCACCTTGAAGCCAATGCACCGGCCACCACCCTGCGCCACTAGGCCAGCAACTACACGGCGTTGGATCGCGTACGCGTCGCTCAGCGTCTCGGGCCGCAGAGCAAGCGGCAAATCGGACACCACTCGACGCCTCGCCCGCATGTCGAGCAGCTCCGTCGCAGCATCACCAACAAGCTCGT
The DNA here is from genome assembly GCA_031424145.1 of Ilumatobacteraceae bacterium. GTDB lineage: Bacteria > Actinomycetota > Acidimicrobiia > Acidimicrobiales > Ilumatobacteraceae > JAENVT01. The sequence goes on along the minus strand of JANPGV010000044.1, from coordinate 17,930 downwards.
GGCTCACCCTGAACAGCCTGCCAAACGGCGACGGCAAATACGAATCGCTGTTCCGACCGCTTCGCCAGAAACCCCTTACGGCTAGCGCAATTCACGTCGTGATCCGTCTGGGTTCCGTCCTAATCCAGCGATCCGGGAACGGCGAACGTCGATGGGTTGGCTCGGCGTCCCGGACCATGCCGGATTTCCTCATCGTCTAGGGCTTCCAGACCTGGCGTGATGGCGGGGGAGTGTTCCCCCGTCCATTTGTTAAAAGTGCCTGGTAGATGGCACAAAAAGTGGAGCTGGGGGGAATCGAACCCACTTGCATCCGACCCCGTCATACCTGCTCAGAGGCTTGCGGCGCTGTTCAGGCTAGGTCTTCGAGTGACCGTTGTTAGCCGCAAGTGACCGGGAATGACCGGTGTGACCCGTCCTGTTTCCGTCCCGTCCGTCCTTCTTCCGTCCTGAACCAGCGACGACGTTGGTGGGGTTTCCTCATTCCATCGTCCACCAGTGACGTCATCGATCACGTCACAGATGGTGAGGCGCACGAAGAAGATCTATGTCGGCCCCCCGTCCTCGTCAGCACGCAACCACAGGTCGCGCGGTCTATGACTTCCGATGCGCTCAGATCGCCGGGACAGTGTCCGTTCTTGATCCCCACAGCACAATTCTGCGCTTCTCGGCGTGACGGTTCTGCACTGACGAGACCGGTCCCTGGCGTTGCCAGGGTGACGATTCCAAGGCGCGCAATTGGCAATGGCTAGGACAGGCTTGTAATCAATATCGGTTTGTACTAACTTCATCGAATGAGCCGTGCTCACCAAAACGTCGAGAAGACCGAATCTGGGTCCTCGCGGCGCGAGTATCGGTCGCCGCTTCGGGCCCGGCGGGCTGCGGAAACTCGGTTGGCATTGCTGGACGCGGCGCGTCGGCTGTTCACCACGTCAGGGTGGACGGGTACCGGTATGCGTGATGTCGCCGCGGAGGCGGGCGTTGCCACCGAGACTGTGTATGCACACTTTCCGTCTAAGCGCGATTTGTTGGAGGCGGTCGTCGACCTGGCCGTCGTCGGTGACGACCAGCCCATCGCGTTGGCCGAACGCGCTGAGTTTGCTGCGATCGGACAGGGCGCTCGCGAGGAGCGGATCAATGCGGCGGCGCGGCTGTTGACGGGCGTTCATGTTCGCACTGCGGCCTTTGCCAAGGTGCTCCGCGAGGCGGCGAACAATGATCAGGAGATCGCCGCCCTCCTCAAGGCCACTCGCGAACGTCAGCGGCGCGACGTGACATCCGCAGTCGAACTGATCATTGGTGGTGAGGTGGGTGAGACCGACCGCGACGGCGTGTGGGCGCTCACAAGTCCGGAGATCTACCTGCTGCTCGTCGAGGCCTCCGGTTGGACCGTCGATCAGTACGGCGCGTGGATGAGCGAAATGTTGGAGCGAGCCGTGCCGCGCTCGCCGAGCGAAGGGAGGGCTCGTCGATGACGACCAAACCGGAAGCACCCGCCGATACAAACATGATGCGCATCGTGCATAGCGCTTTGCGGCGTGATCTGCATCGCGCTGAGATTGCACTCAACGACAGTCCGCCCCGACCGCCGGCGCAACAGCTCGCTATTGCCCGTCACCTGGAATGGATGATGTCGTTCCTTCACGCGCACCACCGATCAGAGGACGATGGCCTGTACCCGCTCGTGCGCGATCGAGATCCAGCTGCAGCCGAGCTACTCGACGCGATCGACGCGGACCATCGAGCGGTCGCGTCGGCAATCGCGGAAGTCGAGGCCGCCGCGGGCGAGTCATCAGGCCGAGACGGCCCGGACCAGCGATTGATTGCCGCGGTGGCGAGTCTCTCGAACGTGCTGCTGCCGCACCTCGAGCGTGAAGAGAACGAGATGATGCCTGTGGTCTCGTCGGTGGTCACCGACTCCGAGTGGCGAAAGCTGGAGGAGCAGTACAACCTCAAGGGGAAGTCGTCGGCCGAACTCGGGTTCGAGGGTCACTGGCTCATCGACGGCGCCAGTCCCGAGGATCGACAGCGCGTCGTTGGCCTCGTTTCGGCCATTCCTCGATTCATCCTCGTCCATGGATTCGTGGGGTCATATCGGCGCAGAGCGGCCGCCTGCTGGGGTATGCCCAATCGACGGGGTCGCGGCGTTCAGATGAGTGGTCAGTGCCAAGTCAGTGTCGACGCCGATCTCGACGCGGTATGGGATGTTGTGCGTGACGTGACCCGGGTTGGCGAGTGGAGCCACGAGTGCGTTGGCGTCGCCTGGCTCGACGGGGCGACGGCGGCCACGCCGGGAGCGCGGTTTCGCGGCCGGAACAAGCAAGGAGCTTTCCGCTGGGGTCGCGTGTGCGAGATCGTCACGGCCAAGCCATACGAGCTGGTGTGGCGTACCGTGCCCACCGCGCTTTACCCCGACAGCACCGAGTGGAAGATCCGGCTCCAGCGAACGGGCAATACGACTGAGATCGAGCAATCGTTCATGGTCGTACGTGGCCCGAAGCTGCTAGCACTCGCGTACGGCTTCCTGCTACCAGCACACCGCGAACGCACCGCAGCCCTAGTCGACGATCTCAGGCGTCTAGGTGATCTTGCTGCCTGTTCGAACAGCGCGGTCGAGCCAGCGCATTAGGTTCCCCTCGCTCAACATGCGGAGTCAACATCGCTACGCGCACAGAACGCGCGACATTCAGCACGTCGCGACTCCCGTCGTCGAGGTCGAGACCGACCACGATGCCAACACCGGTCGGTGAACGTGGCCGACACGGCCGCGGCATCGTTTGCGTCACGCGCTCGCTGATCAGTTGCGCGATCACGGCCGGATCGGCACTGTTGAACAGCAGCACCTCGAACTCGGCGTTCCAGTCAGCGATCGATGCATCGATCAGATCAACGAGAGCGGCGACGAGCTCCATCCGCCACGAGCACAACTAACCGTCGAGTCGAAAGGGCAACCGACGAGTGCGCCGCGAAGCCAGCACCCAAGCGCGCAGCCTAAGCGTGCTTGTTGCTGTTCGTCGATCTCAACGGTGGCTCCTGTTACTCGGTCCGGAGCGCCTCCGCCGGGCGGTCGTGACCGGCTGCCCAGGCCGGGCCCCCGGCTAGCAAGTTGGCGAGCAAGACCGTGACGGGAACGACAAGGAGTACCGCGGCCAGCGGCACGATCGGGGGAGAAACGCTGCCGATGCCGCTGGCGACGAGATGCCAGGTCCAGCGCCCGAGGGCGACGCCGCATGGGACGCCAATCACGACAGCGCCGACGGCCAGAGTCGTCGCCTGCCACGAAACGGTTTCCCACACCTGCAGGCGCACGAAGCCTATGGTCCTGAGCACGGCAAGGTCGCGGCGGTGCCGTCGCACCGAGCCCACAAGCGTCAGCCCCAGCGCGCCGACAGCCAGCACCACCAGGAACCCCGCCAGCACATAGGGCAGGAAGTCCACCTGAGCGAGGTCGCCGACCTCGCCGCCCGGGTAGGGGCGCAGCACCACGCGGCCGAAGTCGTCCAAGAGCGAGCGCAACGCAACTTGGCCGTCGATTCCGGGTTGGTACCGGACGGCGAACTGGAGGACCGGCGTGTCGGGGAGCAGGCTCCGCAAGCCGGCCAGCGTGGTGGCGCCGCCACGCGACAGGCGTGACGACAAGTCCCCGGCGGTGGGCGCCAATATCTGGCCGACGATCCTCATGGTGGTGCGTTGCGCGCCGGCGCTGGCGGTGACGCTCTGGCCGATGCCCTTGTGCACCTGGGCGAGGGCGTCCCGGCCCAGCACGATCTCGTCGGCCGCAACCGGGGCGCGTCCCTCCACGACCACCGGGAACACCGAACCCTTGACCATCTCGACGCCGGCGATGTCGACCGGATGCCCGTCGACGGTGATCCCGTCGGTGAGGGCGAATCCCGAAAAGGCGCTCACGTTCTTGTTCGTGGCCAGCAGCCGGGTCATCTCGGTGTGGAGCGTCTCCGCAGCTGGGTCCCCGGCGAGGGCCTGGGTGTTCGGATTGCCGACGACCACGTCCCAGTTCCACCCCTGTTGGCGGGGCGTGTCGACGAGGTACTGAAGGCTGACTGCGAAGGTCATCGCCGCCACCACGCCCGCCACGGCCAACGAAGTGCCCAACAGGGAGGCGCGGACGGCGAGCCCGCGGCCGCGCTCGAACGACATCCGCACCCCAACCACAGCCGCCGGGCCTAGACCCACGCCGGCCACGACCGCGCCAAGGGGACCGGGTCGGGCTGGCGCTCGCTCGAGGTGGTCCTTGGGCAGGGTGCGGGCAGCACGCCACGCCGGCACGAGGCTCCGCACGACGGCGAGGGCGGCGACGGAGACGAAGCCGAGGCCAAGCACGGCGACGTTGATCGACAAGCCCGGGTGGCTCTCGGCTCGGCGGGCGAGGCCGATCGGTGCGAGCGGCGAGAGGGCCACGGCGACCGCCACGGCGGCGGCGGCGCCCACGAGGCCGATGAGGCCGGCGCGTACAAGGGGGGCCAGAACCAGCGCGCGGCGGCTCAGGCCTAAGGCAGCGAGCGTCGGGTTGTCGGCGGCGTCAGCGGCCACCTGGCGGCTCAGCGCTTGGCCGAGCACGAGCAGGGCGGCCAGTCCCGCCAGGCCGGCGAACAGGAGAAGGGCGAGCGCCTCCAAGTGGATGGCCCGGTGGGCCTTGTCAGCTGCGTTCTGGATGTCTGAGCCGACATGGACCTGACCGTCGCCGGGACTGACGACGCCGCGGAGCGCCTGTTCGAAGGCGGGCAGGTCGGCCAGGCCGTGACGAAGGCGGATGCGGAATCCTTCCATTCCGCCCAGCACCTCCTCGGGCACGCCCTGGTCCCTGGCGAACTGGCGCAAGAAAGCGGGCGTGAGGATCATCGCTCCCTGGCCGATAAAGTTCGCGTCACGGGCGACGGCGGCGGGCGGGGCGTTCACCGTGTTGGGAAGCCGTACCACGCCCACGACGCTGAAGGTGTACGACGGTCCCTCGGGGGCAGGTATCTTCCCAAAGCCGGCCCTGGCGGTGTCAATCGTCTGCTCGAAGGAGAATGCCCACATCGTCACCCGGCTGCCGACCTGCAGCTGGCGCTCGGCGGCGGTGAAGTCGTCGACGACCACTTCGTCGGGCCGGTCGGGGCGGGCGAAGCGGCCGTGGAGGAGGAGGGGCCGGTCCATCGTGCGAAAGACGTGGTCGTCAGCGGCGCCGAAGGGGTTGATGGCGCCGACCTCCTTACCGGCCTTGTCAGGCGACAAGAGTAGGTACGGGGACCGACCGACCTCTGCGATCTGCGGGAGGGCGAGCACCCGGGCACGGGTGGCCAGGGCCTGGGCGACCACGGCCGGATCCGATGGGTCACCCTGGGCCCCGTTTACGACGGCGAACAGGTCCTCGGGCCGGCTGTAGGCCACGAAGCGCCCCATCGCCGTGTCCGTGCGGCTGGCACCGGCCACGGCAGCGATGACGACCGCGCCCGCCAGCCCCACGAGCATTGCGAGCACGACGGTCGCTCCACGGCGCCGCCGCAGCTGACTGCGAGCAATCATCCACACGGCCGACATCACGCGCCATGTTCCTCTCGTAGGGCGGTCACCGAAAGGGGGGCATCCAGAGTCTCGATACTGGTGTCAGCACCCCAACCTCGTGCGTCGATTCGGAATCCGATCGGCTGGCGCTGGCCCAGCAGCGGCGATTGGGGGCATGTCTGTTTGGCGGATCAGGTTCGAACCACGCGGCGTCAGGTACCTGTGGATCGGTTCTGAACCAGGCGTCGGAACCAACGTCGTCCATGTGTTTCGATGTCCAAGGTTTGTCGAAGTGACGCTCTCCGGCCTAGTCGCCATCGCCCTCGTGATCGTGATCGACGGGTTCGATCAGGCCGACGAGGCCGTGGGCGTATCTCGTCACCGAACCCGCCGGGAGCTAGCCGATGCCCGCAGCGAACAACAACGTATCGTGCGTGCCGATCGTGCCATTCCCGAACGCCAGACCCCAGAGACCCGGGTTGACGATGGGTTCGCCCTGCGCGTCGCTGACCGTGCCTCGGAGTGCCCGTTGCGCGTGTCGAACGCATTGATCGTTCTCGTCGCCGATGTGTCTACTGCAATCATCGCAAGTCCCCGATCTCAGATGCGCCCCGGCGCACCAGGAAATCGAACACCCCTCGGTCCAACTCTTGTCAACCCTCAGCGCGCGTCAACGTCGATGGGTGTAGAAACCACAGAAACGCGCTGAAACCATCCATCAAATCGGTGCATCGAGGCTAAGATTTCACGATCACAGGGGGCACTGATAAGCCGACATGCTGGGCCGCTTGACCGAAGTGGTTTTCGAGCCGTGCCGCTCCGCCGAGACGACGGAACTCCTGTACGCCGTAGCCAACGACGACAGTCGGCGCGGTCGCCTGCGCCGATGCCGAGCGAAGGGTGCCGTACAGTGGGGCCAGTTCGCCGAAGTAGCTGCCGGGGCCAACCCGGGTGAAGACCTCGTCGGTCCCCTCACCGCGGCGACGCACCAACGCCACCTCTCCACGCTCGACGACGTACACGTAGTCACCAGAATCTCCTTCGGAGAACAACAGGTCGCCCTCGGCCAGCTCGCGTCGAACCGGCTCAATAGGCCGTGCCAACGTACGAGACGACAGTTCCACGACCCGATCGGCCAACGGCAGGAGTCTCTCGTCGTGGGTGGCAACCACGACGATGCGGCCAGGGGCGGCGATGGTGCGCAACAAGTGCAGCACCGCCTCCACTTGTACGTAGTCGAGGTGCGCCGTCGGCTCGTCAGCCAGGAGCATCAACGGGTCGAGTGCAAGGGCTCGGGCGATTGAAACACGCTGCTGCTGCCCACCAGACAACTGCGCCGGTCGATGGTGCAGCCGGTCCTCCAGACCGAGCCGTCCCAGTAGTTCGGCAGCCCGAGCTCGCCCCTGGCGACCGGTGCGACCGTCGTTCCAGAGCGCCATCGCCACGTTGTCCACGGCGGTCAAGCTCGCCAAGAGGTTGAACGACTGGAAGACCACGCCGATCGATCGTCGCCGGTAGTCGGCAAGCGCAGAACCCCGCAACGTGGTGACCTCGACGTCGCCCAAGCGGATCGAGCCAGCGGCGGGCGCCAGCAGCGAGGCCAGCGCCGACAACAGGGTCGTCTTGCCACATCCACTCGCACCGAGCAAGAGGACGAGTTCGCCATCATCTGCCTCAAAGGACAGGTCCCGCACGGGCGTGACCTCGTACCCGCCGGTGTCGTACCTCAACGTCACGTCCCTCACTGTCAACGCGCTCATGCCGACCTGCCGAAGGCCACGGCGGGGTCGACGCCCACAGCTCGCCGATACCCGATCAGCGAGGCCAGAAGCCCCACAGCGCCGGCGACGAGACCGACCTTGAAGACCGCAGTGACCTCGAGGCGCATCGTGAACGGAAACACGGGGGCGAGCAAGAGTGCGGCGGCGACCCCGACCACTAGAGCAGCCGCCGACAGCACGAGGCCATGCAGAGCGACGCTGCCGAACAGGGTTCGACTGGCGACGCCCATCGCCTTCATCACGGCGACATCACGAGTCCGTTCGAGGGCGATCAGGTACACCATCGTCGCCACAATCCCGGCGGCCATGATCCACAGCAACATATCCAGGATCACGACGCTCTGGCGCCCCGACTTCTGCGGTCGGTCAATATCGGCGATCGCCTGCCTGTTGGTCAGCACGCGCATACCGGCAGGTGGGTCGATTGCTCCGGACACCGCAACGCCGTTGGCCACGCGCTGACCAGAAAAGTAGCGATCCTGAACGTCCGACAACAGCGCGAAGACGGTGGGTTGACCGAAGTAGTAACTGGCGTCGGCCACCGTCCCGACCACCGTGGCCGAGCGGCCCGCCAACTGGATCTGGTCGCCCGGGTGATAGCCGAGCATCGTGGCCGTCATGACCTCACCCGGGCTCGCCGGCGCACGCCCGTCCGCGGCGACGGGAATACCGAGACCGCCGGACTCGACACCGATGACGAACGTATCGAGGCCATGCAGGATCTCACGTGCCTGAACGAACGGGTCGGCCCGTCGGACACCGGGCTGCGTGCGAAGTTCGTTGACCACCGAAGCGTCGACAAAGGTCATCGTCGTGAACGGTCCGGTCCCACCGTCGGCCACCACCCATTCGTCGGCACCGAACAAACCCACCATGTGACGGCTTTCCCAGCCGAGGTGGGTGACGAAGCCCTGCATCAACAGCGACATGCCGAATGCGAGCCCGGTTGCGGCCACCGCGAGCAAGAAGCGACGTCGCCGATGGAGCAGATCCTGGATGCTGACACGCCACATACCCTCTATATAACGCCGCCCCGCCCAGGGGACCACCGTGCGGGCTAGTGGACCCAAGTGTGGCTACCACCCACAACCGTCTTGTGCACCGAGCCAAGCGCACGAACCCGATCAATCCCCGAACTTGCGGAGCGAACGTGCACGCGAAGCACCCGGTATCACAGCATGCGCCAGCCTGGAGACACGTCACATACCTGGCGAGCTGCAGGGCCAGACTGCCCCATTAAGACCGATCCGAGGACGCAGATGACCAGGCGATCCAGCGCCGGCGGCCGGCCCCCCAGCCGGCCTTTCGGGACACACCAATCGGAGTGGAGCTGGAACCCGCCCTGCTGGTCTCATCCGATGGGGGACCCGCTGGATTTGGCGTACGCAGCTGGTCCACGGGGCGTTCAATATCGGCGAGTCGAGACTCTTGCGCCGACGAGTCGCTCTGCGAGAGCGACGGCTAGCGCAATTCGCGTCGTGATCCGTCCGAGTTCCGTCCTGATTCCGCGAACCGGCTCCGGCCAACTTCGGCGTGCAGGTTACTCCGGCCTGGCCACGGCCGGTTTCCCATCGTGAAGGGCTTGGTGACCTGGTGTGATGGACGGGGGAGTGTTCCCCCGTCCACTTGTCGCAAAGTCCCTGGTAGATGGCACAAAAGGTGGAGCTGGGGGGAATCGAACCCCCGTCCATCAGGCAGTGAACGTTCGCGCTACGACCATTCCCGACTCACTCGCTGACGCAGCGAGACCGGCGGGTCGGCTGACCGTCGCAAGCGGCGGTCCACGCCCGGTCTTTGCCGAGTGTCAGCAGACTTTCCTGCGGCCAGCGGTCTTTCTCGCCGTCATCCCCCGCTTCTGTTGCCGGGCTGCGGTGGATCGGCCCCGTGCGCCATTTCTGGTCACGATGTCTCTTCGCTCACCTAAAAATTAGGCGGCGAGAGTGAACTGCTCGTTGGCAATTCTATTTTTTGCCCCGTTTTACGAGTCTGAGCAACTCGGGTCGCACGCACGAACACAGATACTGATGTCGAAACCTGTCAGCCCCATGTTTGATTGTTCGAGCAGCCTACCCGGCATCTGTGACGGTGAACCGCATTGTCGGCAATGTGACGTCGGGGGTGCCCTCCTTGTCGGCAAAGCCGTCTTCGACGACGAGGCGATGAGGCTCCTCGACGGCCGTGACCTTCCACCATCCGTGTTGCTGGTCGCCGTCGGGGTCGGTCATGAAGTAGCTGACCGTCCCGCCAGGTCTCGGGTCCTTGCGGACGTCGGTCAGGGTCATGGCTGTTCTCCTTCGTCGTGTCCGGCGAGCACGTGGCCGAATCGTTGTATTCGTTCACGCCAATTGGCCTCGAGGTCGTCGAGCAAGCGGTGACGTCGCGCACGGAGTCGATCCGCCCCCCACGATCCGCTCACGGCCTCGCCGGTGCTTGGTGATGAGGTCGGCCCGCTCGAGGACAGCGACGTGCTTCTGCACCGCGGCAAAGCTCATCGGGTATCGGCGAGCCAGGTCGGAGACGGAGTGCTCGCCTTGCAGCACAAGACGGACGATGTCCCGGCGGGTCGAATCCGACAGAGCATGAAACAGGAGGTCTGTTCGCTCCGCCCTCGTCTCTCGTGACTACGTTGTGACCATGGTCGCAAGCCGTTAGAGCTGGCTCCGGGATGGGTAGGGTCCGGCGGTGGGTCGCCGGTATCACGTGTTCATCAACGCCTTTGCCGGCAGCGCCCGCGAAGGCGACGCCAGGCCGAAGGATCTCGAGGCCGCGTTTCGCAAAGCGGGAGTTGATGCAGCGGTCGTCGCGGTCGACGCTGACCTCCTTCCAGACTCGATGCGCGCAGCGTGGCGATCCGGGATCGATGCGATCGTCGTCGGAGGTGGGGACGGTACGACGAACTGCGCGGCCGCCGTCGCAGTGGCCGAGGACATGGTCCTCGGTGTCTTGCCGATGGGGACGTTCAACCACTTCGCCAAGGATCTCGGCATACCCGCAGATCTTGACGAGGCTGTGGCCTTCTTGGCCGCAGCGGAAGTGACAGCGGTCGACGTGGGCGATGTGAACGACAGGATCTTCGTCAACAACGCTTCTATCGGTGTGTACCCGGAGATGGTCACCAACAGGGACGAGATTCGCAATCGTCGGGGATGGGGGAAGATCCGCGCCGCACCGGTGGCAATCGCACGCACGCTGCGACGTCTTCCGGTGCATCACCTGCGTTTGACCGTCGACGAATCTCCGCCCCTGACGATCGACACGCCGTTGCTGTTCGTCGGAAACGGTTCGTTCGATGACCACGGCGTTCGCGTGGGCCGGAGGACCTCGTTGGACGATCACCGACTCTGCGCGTACGTGATCGCCACCACGAGTCGTTGGCGCCTGGTCGTCAATGCGATACGGGCGCGGATCGGCGGAGTCGCCGCGGCTCCGTTGATGATGCAATATTCCGGCGAGCACTTGACCGTCGACTCGGATGAGCAATCACTGGCGATCGCCCTCGACGGCGAGCCGACGGACCTGCGCGTGCCGTTGCGTTTTCGGACGCGGCCGGATGCCCTGCGCGTGCTCGCCCAGGCCGCTGACCGCGGCGATAGACCATGAACGACGGCGTTAGCCTCTGCGCCATGAGCCTCGGCGATGAGAAGTACCTAGCACTGACCACCTTCAAGCGCGACGGAACGCCCGTGACGACACCGGTATGGGCGGCACCGATCGACGAGGGCAAGATCGGCTTCTGGACGTCGTCAGGCTCGGGCAAGGCCAAGCGACTCGCTCACACCTCGAAGGTGATCGTCCAGCCGTCCGACGCCAGAGGTCGCGTCAAGCCCGGTACGTCGCCGACGGAGGCGACTGCAGTGTTGGTCACCGGCCCGCAGCTCGAAGGGATCCGTACCCGGATCAGAGCGAAGTACGGATTCGTGTGCTCCATCACCAAGTTCCTGGCGAAGGTAGGCGGAATCGTGAAACGCAAAAGGATTCCGTACGGCGACCGCGGCGTCGTGATCACGCCGAACTCATAATTGCTGTGACCCCCCGATCGTGGTGGTCGGCGGTGCTCGTCGCGTCGCAACTCGTGCTCGCCTGTTCGTCGGACGGGCGAACAACCTCATCGTCGCTTACATCGGCAGCGGTGACCACGTCGACCGATGAACCATCCACTTCTTCGTCGGTGTCCACCACGACCACGACAACGACCGCAGCCACAACGACCACCGCTGCCGTCACCACCTCGACGACAATCACCACCTCGACGACGACCACGACCGTTGCGTCATCGTTGGTCACCCAGACCCGCGTCATCGGCCAGTCGGTGCAGGGTCGCGACATCACCGCATATCGCATGGGCACGCCGGGCGGCCGACCGGTACTGCTGATCGGCGTGATCCACGGCGATGAGGCCAAGGGCTACGACGTCACACAACTGATTAGAACAATGCCGACACCGCCCGGCATCGACCTGTGGCTCATCGACAGCATCAACCCCGATGGTCAGGCGGCGAACACTCGTCAGAACGCCAACGGCGTAGATCTCAACCGCAACGTCTCGTACAGGTGGAACTACATTCCGCGATCCGCCGACAACGGGCAGTACTCGGGTGAAGCCCCGGCGGATCAGCCGGAGACCCAGGCCCTCGAGGCGTTCGTCGCCGAGATCCAACCGCAGATCACCATCTTCTGGCACCAGGACGCGAATCGGGTCTCACCAGCAGGCGCACGCCTCGAGATCCCGATGAGGTTTGCGTCGATCGTCGGACTGTCCACCGCGTCGACGCCGTGTACAGCGGGCTGCACAGGTACTGCCACCCAATACGTCAATCACGAAGTCAAAGGCGGCACTGCCTTCATCGTCGAGCTTCCCGGCAACGACGCGGTGACACCGCGGATGGTCGCCCTGCACGCAGCAGCCACGCTGCAGGCCATCACGCTGTGATTGTCAGTCGGTGCGGCCCTTCGCTTGCCGACCCATCGCCCGCTGCATGTCGCGCTGCGCGTCGCGTTCGGCCATCGCGTTGCGCTTGTCGGCCTTGCGCCTACCGCGTGCCAACGCCAGCTCGACTTTGACCTTGCCGTCCTTGAAGTAGAACGCCAACGGCACCAGCGACAGCCGCTCCTGGGCGACCTCTGCGGCGATGCGGTCGATCTCACGGCTGTGCAGCAACAACTTGCGTGATCGGTTGGGGTCGTGAGCTCCGACGCCATGGGCGAACTGATAGGGCGGTATGTGGATGCCGTCGAGCCATATCGCACCGTTGAGCACACGCGCATATGCGTCGGCCATTTGCAAGTGACCCAGGCGCAGGCTCTTCACTTCACTGCCCTGCAGCACGATCCCGGTCTCGATGGTGTCGACGATCGAGTAGTCGTGCCGCGCCTTGCGATTGCTGGCGATGAGCTTGCGATCCTCGGACGCAGCAGGAGACATGGCAGGTGAGGGTAGCGGTCGCCTCGCCGACGAGCGCCTGGCTACCCTTCGGCCGATGCTGGTCTTCGCCAACCGCGCCTTCGCCGAGATGATCGGCCACGCGTACGACGGGTACCCGCTGGAGGCATGCGGCCTGCTGGTCGGTCGTGGCGAGCACGTCGATCGTTTCGTCGCGTGTACCAATGAGGCCGCGTCGGCGCGCATCTACTCGATCCCGGCGAAGGAGCTGCTCGTCGCTGAGAGGGCAGCGGAGGACGAAGGGTCGGAGATCATCGGCGTGTTCCACAGCCACACACACTCGGAACCGTTCCCGAGCCCGACAGACGTCGAACAGGCGCCGGACCCCGGCTGGCACTATGTGATCGTCGGGCTCAAGCGTGAGGCGCCGGAGACCCGCAGCTACAAGATCGTCGACGGGACGATCTCCGAGGAGCGCGTCGCCGTCGGCTGAGATAGAATCCCGACAGGATTGATCAGGTTGATCGGAATAGACGGTCAGCCACCGGTTGTTGGGGGTGGTGATGGTTCCATTCGAAAACGTGCTCGACATGATCGGCAACACTCCGATGGTCGACGTCAGCCGGCTCTCGCCGAACCCCGACGTGCGCATCGTCGCCAAACTCGAAGGACAGAACCCGTTCGGTTCGGTGAAGGATCGCATCGCCAAGTCGATGATCGAACATGCCGAGAAGAGCGGCCGGTTGCTGCCCGGCCAGACGATCCTCGAGCCCTCGAGCGGCAACACCGGCATCGCCCTGGCGGCAATCGCCCAGATGAAGGGCTACCCGATCAAGATCCTCATGCCCTCCAGCGTCTCCATCGAGCGTCGGCAGATGCTCGAGGTGTTCGGCGCCGAAGTGATCCTGACGCCGGGCGAGGAAGGCAGCAATGGCGCTGTGCGCCGTGCCCAGGAGATGGCCGCGGCCAACCCGGACTGGTGCTTCCTGTACCAGTACGGCAACGACGCCAACCAGCTGGCGCACTACGAGGGAACCGGTCCGGAGATCTGGCGCGACTGCCCAGAGATCACCCACTTCGTCGCCGGCCTCGGAACCAGCGGCACGCTGATGGGCACCGGCCGGTACCTGAAGGAGCAGAACCCGGCGATCAAGGTGATCGCCATCGAGCCTCCGCTCGGGGAGCGCGTCGAGGGTCTGCGCAACATCGAGGATGGGTACATTCCGCCGGTCTTCGAGCAGTGGTATGGCTTCGAATTGCTCGATCGCAAGCGCGTCGTGCGGCCGCGGGAGAGCCTCGAGTGGACTCGCCGGCTGGTGAAGGAGTGCGGCGTCTTTGCCGGGATCTCATCCGGCGCTGCCCTAGCGGGCGCCGCCAAGGTCGCCACCGAGATCACTGATGGTGTCATCGTTTTCATCGTCAGTGACGGTGGATGGAAGTACCTCTCGACCGGCGCGTACACCGACGATCTGGACTCGGCCGAAAAGCAGGCCGAACGAACCATTTACTTCTGAGCACCCTGACCGCCGGGGGATTGTCATTAAGCTGTAACGAATGAAGCTGACCGGCCCCAAGCTCCTTGTCCTCAGTCTGCTCGTGACCACGGGCCCCGTGCTCAGCCCCGGTCTCGGTGCGCCGATGGCGTCGGTCCAGGCACTTGCGTTGCCCTTGGGCTCGTCCCAGTATCAGGCGGTTCCGCCGTCCCGGCTCGCCGATACACGTCCTGACCAAGGGGCGTCCGGGTTCAGCCGGCCCTCAGCCTCCGTCATCCGCGTCCAGGTCGCCGGCCGCGGCGGCGTGCCTGCAAACGCGACGGCTGCGGTCCTCAACGTCACCGGCGTCAACACGACAGCGGCGGGCTTCGTCACCGTCTATCCATCGGGCACTGACATCCCCACCGCTTCCAACGTCAACTTCGACGGCCCGGGCCAGGTGCTGGCCAATATGGTCACGGTCAAGCTCGGCACCGGTGGATCGGTCGACGTCTACATGCAGCGACCAATGGATGTGGCCGTCGACGTCTCCGGGGCATATGTGCCGGTCAGCGGCGCCGTTCCTAACGGCCGTCTGGTCACCCGTCCGGATGGCGCGTTCCGAGTGCTCGACACCCGCGATCGAGGCGCCGGCTTCGCAGGCTTGTCGTCCGAGCCCGTCGATGTCAGTGCGGCAGGCGTTCCTGCAGACGCCGTGGCCGTTGTCGTCAACCTGACGGCTACCGAAGCGGGTGTCGGGTTCTGGACGGCCTACCCGATCGGGCAGGCACCTCCCGCGGCGAGCAACCTCAACATCGACCACTTCGGCCAGACCCGCGCCGGACAGGCGATCGTTCTGCTGTCGGGCGTGCCCTCGTTCAACGTGTTCAGCCAAGGCGGTGGACATCTCATCGTCGACGTTGCCGGATGGTTCACCGGCAAGACAGAGACGCCGACGACCGACGGACTGTTCGTTCCTTCAAATCCGACGCGTCTGCTCGACTCTCGCGGACCCTCTGGGATGCCAACGTGGGGCGGCAGCACCCTCGAGTTCGGTGTCGGCGGGCCGGCCGGCCAAGTATCCGCGGTTGCGGTCAACGTCACCGGCACAGAGTCGATGTTCAGCGGCTTCGTGACGGCCTTCCCCTCTGGTGTCGCTAGACCTAAGGCGTCGAACCTCAACGTCGACACGTGGGACGAGACGATCGCCAATCACGCGATCGTCCGTGTCAGCACGCGGGGCCTCAGCCTGTTCACACAGAACGGCCTCAGCCTCATTGCCGACCTCAATGGTTGGTATCTCGGGGCGCCGACAATCGCTGTGCTCACTGCGCCGAAGAACCCGTCGTACCAGCCATCACAGGCGCTGGAAGTCGATGCGGCTCGTATCGGCATGTCGCTACCGGTGGGCACCGGCACGAATCTCGACGCGGTCGCCAACCTCGGTATTGCCGCCACTTGGAATGGCGCAGCCCAGGTCGCCATGCCTGGCAACATCGTGCTGTTCGGGCACCGCACCACACACGGCGCGCCGTTCCTCAACATCAACCTGCTCGACCCCGGAAGTGTGATCAGCCTGATCGGCACTGACGGCCATTCCTACAACTACATGGTCGTGCGGATCGACGTGACGGTTCCGAACTTCAACGTGATCAACAACATCGGCACCCGGTCAGGGCTGGCCACGGTGCAGTTGGTGGCATGCACGCCGCCGCACTCCGTCACCTTCCGCTTGGTCACGACAGCGCGACTCATCAGCGTCACGTGACTCCGCCTGCTACTGGCCAAGCACCAGCAGCAGCAGCCCGACAACGACGACCACAGCAGCGATGCTGCGCTTGAGCACGTGCCCTTCGCCCAGGTATCGAGCCCCGACGAACGCGGCGATGACCACGCTCGACTCGCGCAGGCAGGTGACGTACCCAACCGGTGCGCGCTGGAAGGCGATCTGCACGAGCGCGTAGGTCACGCCCGACGCAACGCCCATGACCATGAAACGCCGCCAGTAGGCGCGAACCGCGGCGACCATCTCGCTCGACCGACCGGTTGACAGCGCGTACGTCGTGGTCGTCAGCATGGTGAAGACGAACGATGCCGCCGCGTACATCGGCGTGTCGATGCTGCGAATGCCCTTTGCGTCGACGACGGAGTAGACGCCGATTGTCGCGGCCACCGCCAATGCGACAACAACCTGCGCTGACGAACCCCGTCCGGCGAGGGTGATGAGGCCGATCGCGACGACCACCATCCCGATGACGCCCGTCGGCGTGAACGTGTCGCCCAGCAAGGCAATGCCGCCAAGACCGGCGAGCAACGCCCCTCCACCTCGCGCGATGGGGTACGCCCGTGAGAAGTCACCGACGTTGTACGCCTTGGCCAGGAACAGGCAATACGGGAGGTGGATGAGCCCAGACATCAACGCCCAGGGGTATCCCCGTGCCGGAATACCGCCGCCGATGATCAAGATCACGGCTGCGAGCAAACCGGCGAAGAAGAACTGGCCCCACAGAGCCAGGAACCGATCACTGACCGATTGCTTGACCGAGAGGTTCCACGCCGCATGCAGCACCGCGGCCACGAGCGCCAGAACGGTTGCCGTCAGCATGTGATGGTCGAGCGTAGAACGTCGCCGCTGCCGTAACCTGGCCCATCGATATGTGTGGCGAGGTGGACCGACCGATCGGGATGTTCGACAGTGGCTTCGGCGGGCTCACCGTGGCCCGTGCCGTCATCGACCTGTTGCCGGCGGAGCACCTGGTCTACATCGGCGACACCGGGCGGTACCCCTACGGGCCGCGTCAGCAGAGCGAAGTGCGCGAGTTCGCCCGGCAACTGGCCTGGAGCTTGGTCAAGCAGCACGACGTGAAGGCGGTTGTGGTTGCGTGCAACACGGCGTCTGCGGCCGCCCTCGACGTGTTGCAACAGGAGCTTCCCGTTCTCGTGGTCGACGTCGTCGAGCCCGGGGCGCGAGCACTTGTCAAGGCCAGTCTTTCCGGCCGCGTGGCGGTGATCGGCACGGTTGGCGCGATTGGCTCTGGGGCGTACGAACGAGCCGTGGCGTCAACGGGTGCCGACGTCGAGCTGACATCGGCTGCGTGCCCCGGTTTCGTCGAGTTCGTCGAGCGAGGCCAGACAACGGGCGACGAGATCATCATCCTCGCCGAGCGACTGCTGGCTCCGGTGAAGGCGGCCGGCGTCGACGCGCTCTTGCTCGGCTGTACTCACTACCCATACCTGGCTCGCGTCATCGGCGATGTCATGGGTCCCGACGTCACCCTGGTATCGAGCGCGGATGAGACAGCGTTCGCCACCCGCGAGATGTTGGAGCGGCTCGACCTGCTGCGAACTGGTTCGCCGGGTCAGCCTGTCGAGCACCGGTTCTACTCGAGTGGCGACATCTCCTGGTTCGCCGATCTCGGCGGCCGTCTGCTCGGTCCCGAGCTCGGCGCGGCTGACCAGTGGCATCCACCGGAATGACGCGTTCATGTATCCGCAGAGATCAAGGAGCAATTCAATGACCCGCTTCGACGGCCGCGCCGACGACGAACTCCGTCTCATCACGTTCGAACGGGACTACACGGAGATGGCCGCGGGCAGCGTCCTGGTCTCGTTCGGGAAGACGCGTGTGCTGTGCACCGCATCGATCGACGAGAGCGTGCCGCGATGGATGAAGAACAGCGGGAAGGGTTGGGTCACCGCCGAGTATTCGATGTTGCCCGGCGCTTCGCCGGAACGGATCGACCGCGAGGCAGCGAAGGGCAAGCAGAGCGGGCGCACCGTCGAGATCCAAAGGCT
>JANPGV010000043.1:0-12422 GCA_031424145.1 Ilumatobacteraceae bacterium | reverse complement strand
GCCGAGGATCGAGCCCACCCAGGGCTCGGCTTCGAGCAGTGACGCGACGAGTGAACCCAGTTCTCCGCCCATCCCGCTGACGAGCACTCTTTGCCCGCGCATCTGCAGAACGCTATCGGGTCGTTCGTCTCCTCAAGGGCTTTGTCAAGTCGACCGATACCGATCAGGAAGGGAGGAGCGGATGCCGCCAGTGTCCGAACAGCACAGCGAAAGTGGCGCGCACGTCGCATCCCCGCGCGCCCGCTGGCTCTTCGCCATCGTGATGTTCTTGATCGGCATCGTCCCTGTAACCCAGATCGCGAAGGCAGTCGGACCAGCGAAGCCGGCCTGTCCGGGGGCGACGTACTCCGTCGTCAGCGGCGACGGATGGAGCCGGATCGCTTCGCAGTCGAAGGTCTCGATGACTGCTCTGATGAACGCCAATGGCGCGACGACCGCCACGGTGATCCACCCCGGCCAGACCCTCTGCCTCCCATCCGGCAGCGCACTTGTCGCGGTGACCACCACGACAACGCCAACCCCAACACCAACCCCAACACCAACACCAACCCCCGTCACGCCGCCCGCACCCGCCGCTGCGGTCACCGGGGTCGTCTCGATCGATGTGTTCCCTGCGCAGGGGCCGTGTTCGTTCACCGACACCTACGGCGCGCCGCGGTCGGGAGGGCGGGTACACGAAGGTGTCGACGTCATCGCCAAGGCCGGGCAGTGGCTCTACGCCGTGAAGGATGGCATCCTGACGAAGCGGTACCTGGATGCACCCGGTTCGCTGTCGGGCAACGGCTGGCGGTTGACCACTGCCGATGGCACGTACTTCTTCTACGCCCACCTCGGCGCCTTCGCGCCGGGCCTCGCGGTCGGGTCGGTAGTGAAAGCCGGTCAGATCATCGGTCAGGTGGGGATGACGGGCGACGCTTCCATTCCGCACCTCCACTTCGAGGTGCACCCGTTGGGTGGCGCTTCCATCAACCCGACCCCAGTCGTCAAAGCCGTCGACGGTTGCAAGACCAGCGCTGTGCCACCTCAACCGAACGGCATTCCGGTTGCTGCGCCGGCAACCCCGACGCCGGTGACCACACCCACGACGCCGGTGACCACACCCACGACCCCCGCCACGGTTCCGGGCGCGACCGTGCCTGCTGTAACCGTCCCCGCCGCCACGGTGCCCCCGACCACAGCACCACCCACTGCCGTCTATGTGCCGATCGCCCACCGTCGCGACATATCCGGCCTGACCGACACAGCGGTGCGCGGCCGACGGGACGTTCCCGTCAGCTGAGACTCCACTGGGACTCAGCCGAAGCCCCGTGAGTCCTGCTTGAGGGCAGTATCGACGGAAAGCGCAGCGGCCACGACGAGCGAGTTCAGCGGCTGCGGAATCTGAGTGTGGATCTGCACGACGTAGTTGTCGGCCGTCGTGAACAGCGTCTTGGCGACGCCTTCGAAGGTCTTGGTGATGCGAGCAACCTCGACACCGGTGTGATCTTCGATCCGGAAGTTCCACGCCCGCCAGTTCTCAGCCTTGATCGCACCATACGTGTGCCCGCCGGCCTGCAACGTGAAGTGGATCTTGCCGAACACGTTGTCCTGCACGATTCGGCCAATCTCTTGATCGTTGCCGTCGCTGACGATCACCGTGCTCTTCATCACCTTCGCCGGGCGAGTGATCTTCAACAAGACACGTCCTGACGTATCGGCGATCTCCAGCTTGTGGGTCATGAACTGATCGAAGCTGGTCAGCAGGCGCATGGCCTTCTTAGCGGTGCTCTGGCCGACCTGGTTGACCCCTGCGATCTGCTGGCCACTCTGGTTGTACACGCTGTACTGGTTGTTGAGCTCGATCAACTTGGCCTTCTGGTTGACGACCAGGATCGGCTCGGTGAAGATCGTTCCTCCGCCGACGAACGCCGACTCGCCGACGTTTGCGCTGCGATATTTCGATTCACCGTGCAACTGCGTCTGGATCTTCGTCGGGTCGCCCTCATTGCCGAGCGTCAGGGCCGAGTCGACCTTGTCGAGGCCTCGGGGCTGCAAGGCATCGGTGGACTGAACGCCGTTGTTGCTGACGTGATCGGTCCAGACCTTGCCGTCCCAGTACCGCAATTGATGACGCCCCATGGGGTCCGGATGCCAACTGGCGGGGTTCTCACTCATGGCGCCAGCATATGGGGCGCCGCCCGGTACCTAACGAAGCTCGTGCACCATCAGGATGACTTCGCGGGCGAACGGATCGAGTTGCCGACCGGCGATCCGCTCGGTGATGGCAATTGCCTGCGACGCGTCGTCGACCAGGCCGCTCCAGCGGATGTAGCCGCCCATGATGCCGATGAGACGGTCGTCGACGGGCTCGTTGTGAACGATGACCTTGGTGCTTCCCTCCAGCAGGGCGCCCAGTTCGACATAGAAGTTGTGCAGCCACTGACCGAGGTCCTCGACCCCTGTGAACGGTCGGTGCAAGTACGGAAGGGCCAGTTCGTCGTAGTTGTGCAGGTTGTGAGGGGCAGGGATGATGCTGATCAGGCAGCCGAAACCGTTCTCACGCAGCCAGATGATCTCTTCTTGCCGACGGACGCGGCGATGGTTGTCGCCGTACCCGCCCGGACGCTCGCAAACAGCGAGCTTGTCCTTCATGATCCATGTGAAGTTGCGGGGGGTGATGCCCAGTGCCCACTTGCCCCGGAGCCGCGGCGGCATCAGCAATTCCCTCCATCGAGCGCAAACATTCGGAAGGCGAGGTTACAGGGTCGACGTCACCGTTGGTTCGCCGAGGAGCCGTAATCGTTGCCTCGATCGCTCGACGCGCCGCCCCGCGCCCAGATCGCAGCCACTGGCCCGCCCGCCGGCCACCCGCAGGACCCGTTCGACCGTCGCCGCGTCGGGCGGGTGCTGGGTGGTCAACCATCGCCGCACCGCCCGCCTGGCCAGCGGCAATGGCGCGGCGCTCAGCGCTTTGGCGTCGGTCGGATCGATCGAGGCCGCCAGTTCGTCCAGCAGGTCTCCATCGTCGCGCATCAGCGCGGCTTGGCGGACCAGGACCGGCACCAGATCTCGCCCGGCAAGCTCGTTCATGGCGGGCAGCAGTTCGTGGCGGACTCGATTGCGCAGGAATGCCGGGTCGCGGTTGGACGGATCGTCGACCGTCGCAATCGCCAAGGCATCGCACAATGTGACCGTGGCGGCACGGCGTAACGACAGGATCGGCCGCCGAGTTCCTGGGCGCATCGCCCCCAACCCGCTGTTGGAGGCGCCCCGCATCAGGTTGATCAGCACCGTCTGGGCCTGATCGTCGGCGGTATGTCCCGTCATGACGTCGTCCGGCAGCACCGCGTACCGGCCATCACGAGCACGGGCCTCGAGATTGGGACCCGGGGGAACGTTGAGCGATTCGGCGCGAAACTCTGCACCGAACCTGTCAGCCGCGGCAGCAACGATGGCCGCTTCGGCGTCGGACCCAGGTCGCAGCCCGTGG
This sequence comes from Ilumatobacteraceae bacterium, assembly GCA_031424145.1. Lineage (GTDB taxonomy): Bacteria > Actinomycetota > Acidimicrobiia > Acidimicrobiales > Ilumatobacteraceae > JAENVT01. The sequence continues at coordinate 8,953 of JANPGV010000043.1, read as the reverse complement.
TCGACATGAACTGCGGTCACCCTGCATCCGGCCGCCACCGCCAGCACCATGAGTGCCATCGAGTCCGCGCCGCCCGAGACGGCACAGGTGACGGTTGTGCCAGCCGTTGGGAACGTGCATTTGTCGAGCAGATTGAGCGTGGCCGGGTCGCCGTCAGCCAACGAGCGCCCCGACACGGTCGAGCCATTTCTGCGGGTTGCGGATCTCGTCGAGCGACGGCAAGTTGGCCGGATCTGTCCAACACACGTCGACGGCTCGCAGCCCACCCTCGGCCTCGATCGCGGCGATGAACCGCTCGCCGGCCGCGTACTGGTTGAGCTTGCCCTCGATGCCTGTGAGCCTCAGCACCAACCGGGTCAGTGGATTGGATCGGCGTCGCCTGTCTTGGAGCACAGCGCTGAAGCGCCCGGCCGACGGCACCAGGTCGCCGACGGCGCGGCTCATCGTGACGTCGCCGTGCCCTTCCAACAGCGACATCAATCCGGCGATCTGTTGGATCACCTCGCGTTGCTCCGGCGAGGCGATGAGGCCGAGGACTCCGCTGTCGCGAACACGCTCTCTGGCTCTATCGCGATCGCTGAACGCCTCGCGCACCGATTCGGCTATCCGCCGAGGGTCGGGGTTGGCGAGTCGCACGCTCTTTTCGACCAGGTCCGTGAAGTGCTGGCGCATCCATGGCACCCCGGTGAATTGGGCACGGTGGGTGAGCTCATGAAGCAGCACCCAGGTCCGGAACTCGGTCGGGTCGAAGCCGAACCGTCGCTCCAGCGTCGACAGGTTCGGGCCCACCATGTACACGGCGTCGTCGTCGGTGTCGCGCCCGACAAGCAGGTCGTACTGACCGAGCACGCGTGTGCCCATCCAGCCGAGCAGTGCACCGAGCTCGGCCCCGACGAGCTGACTGCTGATGGTCGCAGCGATCCCTTTCGTCGGCAACTTCACCGACCATTCCTCGATGGCCGGTGCAAGGAGGTGTTGGAACGAGTCGATGTTGGCGCGGATCCAGGCGGGCCGGTCGATGACCTGCACTACCGCAGGACCGGCAAGAGACCGCAAGCCAGTCGTTGCCTCGATCTGGTCCTCGAGTTGCGGGATCGAAGTTGAGAGGTCGACGGATGCAGCGGAATCGATCGAGCTCTGGCGGCCGGCGATCCGAACGGCGATCTGCTCGGCGCGTCGCCAGTCGATCGGCGACTCAGCGGGTGCCACGGTGACCGACTTAGTCTTCCCGGTTTCGCTTCGAAGGGAACTGCGTTGCAGTGACCTTCTTCAGATAGCCACCGATCAAACCAACGACGGCCAGGACCGACACTGCGAGCAGGATGACGCCGAGCCAGAAGTGGAAGATGACCGCTGTCATATCGGCCAGCGTAGCCAGCACCCGGTTGACCCGTGAACTCTGCGTGTTCTGCGGCCACCGGGTGATCAAGCCTCAACCGATGCGACCGTCGCCGTCGAAGTCCTCGTTGAAGCACTGCTCGATTCGGGACAGAAGGCCTGGTGGCATCTCGTCGTTGCGACACTTCGTGGCGATCACGGTGCGGAGCTCGGCCTGGAAATCGAAGGCCTGAAGGCAGTCCCTGCAACCTCCGAGGTGAGCGTGTATTGCCTGGTGTCCGTCTTCGGAGAGCGCCCCGTCGAGAAACGCCTCGAGTTCCCGGATCGTGTCGTCGCAGTTATCCATTGGTCGGTTCTTTCGCAGGCTCGTGGTCGTCAGCGGTGATGAGGCCACGCTGCTCGGCAAAGTCGTACAACTTCTTATGCATCGCTTTTCTTCCCCGATGTAGACGAGACATCACGGTTCCAATTGGGACGTCGACCATTTCAGCGATCTCTTTGTAGGAAAATCCTTCCACGTCGGCAAGCAAGACAGGCACGCGGAACGCGTCGGGCAGCTCCTCGAGTGCCGTCTTCACCTCCTCGTCGGTGAACAGGTCGAAGAGTGTGTCTTCGGCGCTGTGACTTGTCGTGCCGACGTTGCCGACACGTCGATAGAGGTAGAGATCCTCGACATCATCGAGATCGGTCTCGACGGGACGGCGCTGTTTGGATCGGTACGAATTGATGTACTGGTTGGTCATGATGCGGTACAACCAGGCGCGAAGGTTGGTGCCTTCCTCGAATCCCCCGTAGCTTCGATAAGCGCGCAGGTAAGTCTCCTGCACGAGGTCTTCCGCGTCGGACGGATTTCGCGTCATGCGCAGTGCGGCGCTGTACAACTGGGGCGCGTATTGCATCGCCTCTTTGGTGAACTCGGCCCGATCTGCCACGTCGTCGACCCTAGCCGCGACCCTGGACCAGCTGGTCAGGCAGGAACGTCGGCGAGCGGGGTCGGCAACTCTTCGACGAAGGAATCGACGGCCGCCACGAACCGAGCCAGCATGTCGGCGAGGACAGGTCGCTCTTCGGGTGTGAACGCGCCGAGCATGTGCGTCATCAGCTGTCCACGCCGCGCATTGACATCGGCGTGCCTCGAGCGGCCGGCGTCAGTGATCTCGACCATCACGACTCTGCCGTCGTCCTCGTTGGGGGTTCGCACGGCAAGGCCCGAACTGACCAGACGCTGCACTGCTCGTGTGGCAGTCGACGGGTCGATGCGCAGCGCCTCGGCAAGGTCGCTCATGCGCCACGACGGGTGACGGGCGAGGAGGTCGAGCGAGTCCATTTGACCTTGCTCGAGTGCTTGGTCGCCGCTGCCGAGCAAGTACTCGCGCAATGAGCCCATTGCCGCTCCGCGGCGGATCTGCACCCATGATCTCCCTATCTGTACAGCCAGTTCGTACATCTCGCGCTGGTGCAGATCGACCGTCGGTTCCATGAGGACAGCAAGGGTATTCGGAGCCCAAGGTGGGAATCGAACCCACGACCTACGCATTACGAGTGCGTTGCTCTACCGACTGAGCTACCTGGGCGCGGCGTGCATCGTAGCGGGAGGCCGCTGACGATGTCATCGCTTATCCAATGCCCGCTCAACCAGCGGATCGGCGCGAACTACGTTCGTGTGACTTGCTAAACCTTGAAGAGATCTTGCCGATCATTCCCTGTGTGAAGTGGTGGCGGGTTGGACTCATAGCGTGCCTCGGCATTGCTGTCCTTCTTTACGGCTGGCAAGTTCGAACGATCTGGGTCCCCGCAGAACATTGGATGATCGGTCCGCCTGTACTCGGGGCGATCGCGGCAGCGTTCGGCGCGCGTTATCGGCAGAACGGCGACAGGGTCGCGTGGATCGCGATCGCCGGCTCGTGCGCGATGACCGCCGGTTCCTATGCGCTGATGCTATGGAGGTCCGCGTTCGGCCTTCACGATTTGGCCGACCTGGCCAGCGTCATGCGCGCGCCTGATCGGACGCTCGTCGCGCTCGCACTGCTGGCGATGATCGCCGATCGCTCGCCGATCCGTGATCGCTACCTCGCCATCGAAGCGAGCATCGTCGCCCTGGCCACCGCTCTGGTGATGTGGGTCGCCGTCGTCGAGCCGGCTCTCACGAGGTCGCCGCTCGACCAGTCGGGTCGGCTGCTGTCGCTCAGTCTTCCCGCCTCTGACCTGGTCCTCGTGGCGCTCGGCGCCCGTCTGTCCCTCGGCTACCGGGCTCGGAGCCGATCGTTCCTCGCCCTGCAATTGGCGCTCGTAGCCCGGTTCGCGGCCAACATGATGAACTACTGGGGAGAGGTCGGCAACGGCCACGGTTCGCCCGCCGTTGCCAACAGCATCAGTGCGCTCTCGTTTGGGTTCCTGGTTTGGGCAGCGCTCGACCGTCACCACAGCGAACGCGCGCACGTCGCCCCTCAAGCAGTGCGTCTGAGCCGCGTTCGGTTGATCTCGATCGTGCTGTCGGCTGTTGCGCCTCAGGTCGTGTTGATCGCGGTGCTGATGGATGGCACGACGAAGCGCTCGACGGTGTTGTTCGCTGCCGCCATCGCCGGCGTCGTGTCGCTGTTGGCACTGACCCGCCTCTGGGGCCTGGCCGTCAGTGTCCGAAACCTGACCGAGCGTCGGGGCAACGACCGGCTGGCATCTCTGGTCGAGCGATCCTCCGACGTCGTCGTGCTCGTCGACGCGGACGGGCATGTGTCCTACGCAAGTCCGGCACTGCAGACAGTACTGGGCTACCCCACGGGCGAATGGGTGGGTCGACGGATCGAAAACATCGACATCCGAGTCACCGGTGCCGTGCGCGCCGATCTATGGACCGATGTCAAAGATCTCGCTGCGGACGCATCGCTGACCGTCGAAGTCTCGGCGTTGCACGCCGACGGCGAGCGACGCACGATGGAGCTGTCGGCGGTCAATCTGATGTCGAACATCGCTGTTGCTGGGATCGTCTTGACACTGCGAGATGTCACGGCCAACCGCACGCTCGAACGGCAGCTCAGCTACCGCGCTGACCACGATTCGTTGACCGGTCTTGCGAACCGTGCCATCTTCTTGACGAGGGTCAGCGAAGAACTGCAGCGCGGTCAACTCCCGACGGTCTTGTTCCTCGATCTCGACGACTTCAAGGCGATCAACGACGGTCTCGGGCACTCAGCGGGCGATGTGCTCTTGCGAGCCGTTGCCGACCGGTTGAAGATCCGCTTTGCGAACTCGACGACCCTTGTCGCCCGACTCGGTGGCGACGAGTTCGGGGTGTTGTTGCTCGATTCTTCGACTGCCGAGGCGAGCGTGCTGGCTCACGAGGCCATCGCTGACCTAAAGGATTCGATCCAGGTCAACGACTTCCAGTCGGTCTCTGTCAGTGGTTGCATCGGCATTGCCGTTGCGGAGCCGAAGAACACCGCGTCCGACCTGATGCGTCACGCCGACCTGGCGATGTATCGCGCCAAGCAGTTGGGCAAAGGTCAGGTCGAAGGCTTCGACGCCGACCTCGGCCGTCAGACCGAACGCCGCAACGAATACAAGCGCGATCTGATGGCCGCCCTCGGCCGCGATCAGCTGTACCTCGTGTACCAACCCATCGTGCGCCTCTCTGATGGCAAGTCGGTCGGCGCCGAGGCTTTGCTGCGCTGGGACCATCACATCTACGGCAACGTTCCGCCGAACGACTTCATCCCCCTCGCCGAGCAGACCGGCGTGATCATCCCGATCGGCGCATGGGCGATCGAGCAGGCGTGCATGTCGGCCGTCGGTTGGGCCGACGAGTCGATGTTCGTGACCGTCAACGTGTCGGGCGTGCAACTCCGCGAGACGACGTTCGTCGACGGCGTACGGCGCAGCTTGAAGCTCAGCGGGTTGGCGCCGGAGCGCCTCGTACTGGAGATCACCGAATCGACAATGATCGACGACAGCGACCTTGCCACGGATCAGCTCAGGGAACTGCGCTCGAACGGTATCCGTACCGCGTTGGACGACTTCGGTACCGGTTACAGCTCCCTCGCCTACGTGCAGCGGTTGCCGCTCGACATCATCAAGATCGACAAGGAATTCGTCCAGTCGGTCCACGAGCCGCGCAGCAAGGCACTGGCCAACACAATCGTCAACATGGCTCGAAACCTCGGATTGCGGACGGTTGCCGAAGGTATCGAGAGTGAAAGTCAGGCGTTCGAGCTCAACAGGCTGGGGTGCGAGTTTGCTCAGGGCTACCTGTTCTTCAAGCCCCTCTCGGCCGTCGCAATGACAGCGCTCTCCGAGTTCGAGCACCGGCCCATCGAGGTCTCTGGATCAGCTCCGGATGGCTACGCAGAAGCAGAAACGCACATGCAGCACCCCTCCGGGAAGCGCTCACTGGTGTCAGCGTTCGCCGCTCCGACGGGCGAGCTTTCATCTCAGCAGGCGCCCGCTCTGCCTCCGCCTAGTTGTCAGATGCCCGCCTTCGAGGCGATTCCACCGCTGCCGTCGGGGCAGCAGTCGACGATCGAGCAGCCGTCGCACGATGAACCGACACGCGAGATCAAGCACCTGCTGCGCCCCCTGCTGAGGAACCAGCGCTAGAGCGACGGCAGGTCGAGAAGCAGCGACTGAAGCAAGAGCGTCTCGTTCGGGTTGCGGTCCATCGACTCGAGTGCTGCGTGGATCCGTGTGACTGCGGTGACGCCCGCCTCCGGCCGCGGCAACTGGCCGCGAACGAGCGCATCCCGATAGGCGCCGGCGAGCACACCGAGCCCGCTGCGTAGCTCGTCGACGCGATGACGCCGCAGCTCGCGCTTGTGGTGCTCCTCGATCTGCTTGCGACCGCTCCCGCGTTCGCCCGTGGCGGCCACCCTTGCTTCGAGCTCGGCGACCTCTTGGGCCTGTCGCGCCGCAAGCGGCATCGCGGCTGCGTCGATCAGGGCGAGCAGCTCCGTGCACAACGTCACGACCGTCGTACCGGTGCCGTCGAGGCGCGCTGCCAAACCGGCGAACGCATCACGGCGAGCCATCAGCCCGGTATCCGTCGCGAGTACGAGTGCCCTGGTGAGGTTGCCCTGCGCTGCGTCGGCGACGAGCTCGGCCGTTTCGGCATCGATGCCCGACTCGACGAGACGGCCCGCGACCGCTTCGTTCGACAACGCCGCGAACGTGATTCGCACGCATCGTGAGGCGATGGTGACCAACTCCGGTGTGACCTGGTCGGCGAGCACGATGAAGATGGTGCTGGCCGGTGGTTCCTCAAGTGTCTTCAACAGCCGAGCAGCCGCTGGAGCGTCGAGCAGGTGGAAGTCGTGAAGGATCATCACCTTGCGCGTCCCCTCGACCGGGGCCAGCGACGCGTTGCGAATGATGTCGGCTACCTGATCGGCAGAGATCCGCGCGCCATGGCGTTCGATCTCGCGCACATCCGGGTGCTCACCGGCGAGCGCCAATCGAGCGTCACGGTGCGTTGGATCGTCGGTGCCTGCCATCAACAACGCGGCGAACGCGCGACTTGCTTCTGCCTTTGTGGAACCCGACGGGCCGACGAAGAGGTAGGCATGCACCGGGTCGTGCGCCGCGTAGGACAGCTTGCCGACCGCCTGAGGCTGACCAACGACTTCCGACCAGACCGACTGGCTCATAGCTGCAAGCGTTCTGCTACGCAGCGGCGAATGTTGGCGCCCACCTCGTCCATGCCGGGTGCGCCGTCGATGACGACCCAACGCAGTGGATCCTCGACAGCCATCTTGTGAAAACCTTCGCGGACGCGAGCGTGGAAGGCGTCGCCTTCGCGTTCGAACCTGTCGAGCTGGCGCCCGCGCATCCTTCGTTCAAGCACCTCGGTCGGAGTGTCGATCAACACGACCAGATCGGGCCAGTGTGAGTTCAGCGCCCACTGATTGATCTCGCGCAGCTCGTCGATCGGCAGCAGTCGTCCGTAGCCCTGATAGGCCAGGGTCGAATAGACGCTGCGATCGCTGACGACGTGGTGTCCGGCGGCCAGCGCAGGCGCGACGATCTCGTCGATGTGCTGAGCTCTGTCAGCGGCGGTCAGCAGGGCTTCGGCGCGGTGGGAGAGATGGGTCAATGAGGTGTCGTGAAGGATGCTGCGGATGCGCGCCCCGATGTCGGTCCCTCCGGTCTCACGGGTCAGGACGGCATCGAGGTGAGCGGCGAGCCGGGCGGCGTGCGTGCTCTTGCCGGTGCCCTCGGCACCTTCGAGGGCGATGTAGCGAGCCGTACTCATACTCGGCGCACCATATCCATCCGGACAGGCTAGGCTGTGTTTGAGAATTCAATCTTAAATGTTGAGATCCACGAGAGAACCGGTCGACGCACGATGTGGATGGCGGTGACGGTCGCTGCGGCGATCTTCCAAACCTGGCGAACGGCGATGCAGCAGCGGTTGCGCGCCCTGCTGTCGATCAGTGGGGCGGGCTTCGTCCGATACGTCTGGGGTGCACCCATCGCCTTCGCAGCAGTGGCCGGCATGGCCATCGGCGGCCAACACCTGCCGATGCCCCCACCGCGGTTCTGGCCGTTGATCGCCGGAGGCGGCCTCGCCCAGATCGTGGCGACCGTCCTGTTGATCAGTGCGTTCGATGCCAGAGGGTTCGCGGTCGGCACTGTCTATTCAAAGACCGAGGTGGTGCAGGTTGCGGTGTTCTCCGCAGTGCTGCTCGACGAGACTCTTCGCCCGCTCGGCTGGCTGTCGACCGGGCTGTGCATGGCCGGAATCGTGCTGTTGGCCGGCGGGCGCACGATCTTGCGCCACGCCGACAGGGCCGCGGTGCTTGGTCTGTTCGCGGGGACCGGGTTCGGGCTGGCTGCGGTGGCCATTCGCGCTGCCACGCAGTCGCTCGGCGACACGCCGGCGCTGGTGCGCGCCATCGTTGCGCTGGCTGTGATGAACACCATGCAGACCGTCATCCATGGCGGATATCTCGCCGTCCGCGAACGCGAACAGATCGGTCTGGCTTTTCACCACTGGCGGTCCAGCTCCGTTGTCGGAGTGCTCAGCGTGTGCGGCTCCGCGTGTTGGGCGTGGGCCTTCGCCCTTCAGAACGCTGCGAAGGTTCGCACGTTCGGTCAGATCGAGTTGCTGTTCACGTTTGCCGTTGCCCATTGGTGGCTGCACGAACGCAACACCCGCCGCGACTACGCGGGCGCAGCGCTCGTGCTGACCGGAGTCCTCGGCGTGATCATCGCCGGGTAGAGCCGGGAGGCTTCAGGACTTCTTCTTGGCGGGCGTCTTGCGCGGCGCTGCCTTCTTCGCCGCGGCCTTCTTGGTGGCGCGGGCCTTCTTGGCGGGCGCGCCACCCTTTTCGATGATGGCCTCGCGGCGCACGGCCAGCAGCTCGTAGGCCCGCTCCGGCGGCATCGCCTCCAGCCGGTCGCCCTTGGAGAGCGACGCGTTGGTCTCGCCGTCGGTGACGTAAACACCGAACTTGCCATCCTTGGCGACGACGGGCTTGCCGCTGGCAGGGTCGTTGCCGAACTCGCGCAACGGGCCCTTCGCCGCCATGTTGGTCGCCCCGCCGCGCCGGAAGACCTTCGGTTGCGAGAAGATCTCGAGAGCTTGGTCGAGCGTGATGGTCAGCAACTGCTCTTCGTTGGTGATGTT
>JANPGV010000042.1:0-24226 GCA_031424145.1 Ilumatobacteraceae bacterium | reverse complement strand
GCCTACATCGCATTCGAGCAGGGTCCCGCCCAGGTCGTGGTCATCTCACGAGACGGCGGAAAGAGTTGGACACGCCCCATCACCATTGCGCCCATTACCGATATCGCCGACCCGATCCCCGGCGCCAACTTCCGCACCGACAGCTTCGCGACGATCGCCGCGGATCCACGCCTCGGCAGCACCACCGTGTACGTCGCCTGGGCAAACCGCACCTCGGCCGGCGGGCGCATCGTGGTGGCCACCTCGACAGATGGAGGCGCACACTGGGGCACGCCGGTACAGGTCAGTGGAAACGAAGGCTACGCGTTCTTCCAAGGTCTTGATGTCGCGCCCAACGGACGCGTCGACCTTGCCTACCAGGCCCTCGTCGCCCAGAACCCGGCGATCGCCGGCACGGGCAACGCAGCGATCAATGCGTACGGAGCACACAAGTCGGCGAACGGCGCCTGGAGTGCACCTGTGCCGCTCACCCACGTCTCGTCCGACCCCGCTGCCAGCGCGCAGAACAACCTGCAGCTCCAGTTCTGGGGCGACTACAACACGTTGGTCAGCGATGCGGGCGGAGCATGGTACATCTTCATCGACAGCCGCCATGGCGTCGGCTGCCCGGCGGTGGACGCCTATCAGAAGTTCTTGAGCGACAACGGCTTGGTTGTGCGCGAAGACGGCGAGGACGTCTTCAACCAGCGCAGGACCGGTGTGAACCCGGCGTTGGCCGATCCTTCGGTGAAGCCTGCGCCTGCCGTTGACTGTGGAAGCCAGTTCGGCAACACAGACATCATGACGGTGCGCTTCACCCCCTGAACATCAATCCAACCGAGTGTTTCTGGCGCGCAGCTGGCCATCGGAGTGTTTGCGTCCACCCCGGGCGGGCGCGAGACACTCGTTTGACCGGTCGCGGGGCGGAAACACTCGGTCAGGGACTGATGAGGTCGGCGAGTTGGCGGCGCCATTCGACGGAGCACTTGTCGGCCTGGACGCTGACCAACGTGGTCTGGTCGAGGGGCAGGACGCCGTCGAGTTTCTCGAGCATTCGCTTGTCTTCGGCACCGATCGCCATGTCGAAGCGAATGACCTCTTCGGCCGATATCGAGAAGTCGTCGTTTCGCCAGACGACGAATGTGAAGTAGGACGTCACGTCGTCGATGGGTGTCGACAGCAGCAGCAGGATGTGCTCTAGACCCGAGTCGTAGCGAATGGTGCTGCGGACGAGGAACGGCAGGCTGAACCCCGACGACATCTCGCGGTGCACGACCTGCTCGGTTTGGCCGCTGGCGAGCGCCCCAGTGGTGTTGTTGGCCATCACCTGGTACCGATAACCGCAGAACTCGTCGTCGAGCGACTGCAGTTCGAACCGCGGTACATGAGTGTCTTGGCCGAGGCCGAACGTGCCGATGTGCACGAACGGGAAGTGGGTGATGTCGAGGAAGTTGTCGACCATCCTTGTGGCCGAGACGCGCCACACTTCGACGGGCGTGTTGATCCGGCGGAACGACGGATCGCTCTCCTGAACGATGTCGGGAATCGGCGCGCGCGGCGTGCCGAGACAGACCCACACGAGGCCGTAACGCTCCTCGCACCCGTACGCAACGAGGTGGGCGCGTGGCGGGGGCGGGACTCCTTCGTTGGCCGATGGCACGAGCACGCAACGACCCTCGTCGCCATACGTCCAGCCGTGGTAGGCACATGTCAGGCAGCCGTCGGCGATGACGCCGGCGGACAGCGGTGCTTCGCGGTGTGGGCATCTGTCGGGCGCAGCAAAGACCTCTCCCGACGGGGTTCGCCACAGCACGACGGCGCGGCCGAGCAGGGTCACGGCGACGGGTTCAGCAATCACTTCGACCGAACGTGCAACGGGGTGCCACGAGTCTGCCAACGCCGCGCTGGAACAAAGGATCCCGGTCATGGGCACGACCTTATCGATCGCTCTCGATGGTGAAACGGGTCAGCTGCCATCGACCTGGGGCCAGACGTGGGGAATGGTGATGCCGGCGCGATCGAGCAGCGAACCCTGGTGTGCTTGCGCCTCGCGCCGCAGTGTGGGCAGGTCGACGGTGACGCACCGGCCGTCGCGGATGACCTCGTTGCCGGCGACGAACACGTCGCGAACCGTGCGACCGTCGGTGCCCCAGATAAGCTGCAGCCCCACGTCGCCCCTCGGTGTCCAACCCCAATCCGTCGCGTCATGAACGACGATGTCGGCCTGCTTGCCGGCCTCGAGCGAACCGATGCGATCCGCCATGCCGATTGCCTCGGCGCCCGCGATCGTGGCCAACTCGAACGCTTGATGTGCACCGAACTTCTGCGGCTCGAGCCGACCGTCGCGGGCGATTCCCGCGGCCAAGGCCGCGGCACGAAGGATGTCGGCCACATCGCCGGCGTTTGCGGCATCGCAGCCGAGCGCGACACGCCCGCCACGTTCGACGATCTCGGCGTGCCGACCCACTCGGGTGACTCCCTGGCCGAGCCGCAGGTAGGCCCACGGGCAGTAGGCGATGGCAGTGCGGGTCGACAGCACGAGGTCGATCTCCTCGTCGTCGAGCCAGACGCCGTGGGCCAGAAGCAAGTTCTCACCGAGTACCCCGAGGTGCTGGAGGTGAGTGATCGGTCGACGCCCGGTTCGTGTGACGTAGCTCTCGGGGTCGGACCATGTCGGCGACATGTGCATCGTGATCCCGGTGTTCATCTCACGGGCTAGCTCCGCTGCGCCAGCGAGCAACTCATCGCTGGCCAGGTCGTGGCCGACGAGTGTGACCCAGCCCTCGACCAGACCGCCCGACGGAAATGCTTCGACGACGGCGCGCTGACGATCGAGCACCTCTGCGACCGTACCGACGAAAGGGCCATCCTCGATGTCCCATCCCCACGTTCCCACAGTGCCGCGGATCCCGACACTGGTCATTGCTGCGGCAACCTGAAGGGGATGGGCGACCGTACCGGCTTCGATCACGGTGGTGACACCGTTTCGGGCGCACTCGACCGCGCTGAGACGTGCGGATACGTCGTCGTCGTCTGCAGTGTGTTCGCCGTGGATCGGAACCGCCCACTCGAAGATCGAAGCGCCCGGCGCGAGGAGATCGGGGATGCAGCTGCGCACCAAGGGATCGCCCGTGAGGTGTTGGTGGGCGTTGATCATCCCCGGTGTGACGACGCAATCAGTCGCGTCGAGCACGGTTGCCTGCGGATGCGCGGCGCGCAGCTCGCGTGTCGAGCCGACCGCGGTGATCAGGCCGTCGACGACAACAACCGATCCACCGAGCAGGACCTGGCGCGACCCGTTCATGGTCACGACATCGCCGCCGGCGATGATCATCGTCGATGCTCTTGGACTGATGGTCAGACCGTAGTTCACATAGGCTGAGGCGATGGAGAGCAACGCCGCTCCGCCTTCGTTGCTCACTCACATCGCCTTGTCAGTTCGCGATCTCGACGCCACGCTCGCGTTCTACGAACGGTTCACGACGCTGGTCAACATCCACGAACGTATCGATCCCGAATTGGGATTGCGTTCGGTGTGCGACGGCGAAAGCCGATGGTGTCTGTTGCTGGGCCCGATGTACCGCAATGAAGTCGTCGGATACATCTGCATCGTCACCGATCCGGATGGCAACAACATCGAGTTCTCGGTCGAACAGGTACTCGGCTGAACACTACGGCTGTGGCGCGGGCTACTTCAGACCGCGGATGAACGGTCGCGCGAGCGCGGCGGGTTGGCGAACCCGCTTTGCGAACACCGCCATCGCCACGACTGTGACCACGTTGGGGGCCATGGCGAGGAACGAGGGATCGATCGACTTGTAGCCGAGCGACGGGATCGTCAAGACGAACGAGCCGACGAGGCCGAACGTGATGCAACCCGCAACAGTGCCCTTCAGGGTCCAGCCTCCGAAGATGACGGCAGCGATGGCGATGAAACCGCGTCCGCCGATCAGGGAATCCTCGAACTTCCCGGCACGAGCGAACAGGAAGTACCCGCCGCCGATCCCCGCCACGACCCCGGTGAGGTAGATGGCTTGTCGGCGAAGTCTGTTGACATCCAGGCCGGAGACGTCGGCAGCGTTCGGGTCCTCGCCGACCGCGCGGATCTCGAGACCCCAGCGGGTCCGGTAGACGAGCCACCACACGAACGGCACCAAGGGATAGACGAGGTAGAGGACCCACGGCTGGTCGAACAGCGCAGGACCGAGCAATGGGATGCGCGAGACAAGGGGAATGCTGACGCGGCGGACGACGTCGGACTTCGGTTGGATCGAACCGGTGAGGAACCCGACGAGACCGAGCACCAGAACATTGAGCACCAGACCGACGACGAATTGATCCGCAGGCAGGCGATGGCTCATGTTGGCCTGGATAGCAGCGACCACAAGACCGGCGACTGCTGCAAAGATCAACCCGATCCAGGTCGAGCCCGCCAGGTTCACCCCGATGGCTGCCGAGAACGCACCGCCGAGCATCATGGCTTCGAGCGAGATGTTGATCGTCCCGGCCTTCTCGGCGATCAGCTCGCCTGAGGCAGCGAACAGCAGTACCACGGCGGCGATCACAGCATTGCGATAGGCGCTCTCATTGCTGGCGATGTCGCCGAGGGCTGACCAGAAGTTGCTCATCGTCATACCCTCGTGCTCGTCGCGGACAGCGCCCGGCGACGTTCGCGGATGTAGAGGATCGCCGGCGGCAAGAGCATGGCCAGCACGAGCAATCCTTGAACGACATCGGCGATACGACCCGAAACGCCGGTAGCCCGAAGGAACCCGGAGCCTGTGCGCATGCATCCGAACAAGAAGGCCACGAAGATCAATACGATCACGCGTTGGCGAGCCACCAGCGCGGCCAACAAGCCGGCGAAACCGATGCCCGCGCCGAAGTTGGCGACGAGTTGATAGTTGCCGAAATCGCCGCCGGCCAGCATGATCCCGCCGGCCAGACCGGCGAAGCTACCGGAGACCAGCATGGCACCGATCCCGTAACGACGTTCCGGCACACCTGCGCGTTGTGCCGTGCGTGAGTTGCTGCCGAGCATGCGCAACCGGAAGCCGACCACGGATCGGTCCATGACGATCCAGACCAGGAGAGACAGGCCGAGGGCCAATAGCACACTGATCGGGAACTCGTTGCCGAACCAGGTCACGCGGGGAATCCTGGTGTCGGTGGCCAGCGATTCACTGACCTGGTTGCGGTTGGCGCGCCCCGCCGAGGGTGCCAAGAGAAGAGACTGGTTTCGCAGGCCCCATCCCATCAGGTTCGCCGCGACCGTTCCCATCAGGAGGGTGCTGAGCACCTCCGGGACGTTGCGGTAGTAGCGCAATGCGCCGGCGATGCCTGCCCAGATCGCCCCACCGATGATCCCGAACAGCATGGCGACGACGAGCACGAACGGACCGGGCCCGCCGAGGCGCACACCGAGATAGGCGGCGAAGCATGAGCCGACCACCAGTTGACCCTCCTGGCCGATGTTGACCAGGCCGGCACGACCGTTGACGATGGTGCCGAGGGCGACGAGAAGAATCGGTGCGGAGACGCCCAGTGTCACGCCCCATCGGCCGGGTTTGCGAATGCTGCCGTCGAGCATCGCTGTGTACACGTTGGTCCATGAACCCCCGGTGGCGGCGACGCATATGGCGGCGAGTGCAAGGGCGACGAACAGGCAGATGGCGTAGAGCGCGACGACCTCGCGTGTCGACGCGAATCTCGAACCTCGCGCCGGGAGCGGCGCGGGGTCTGGCGGCTCGCTGTCGACGACGACCTGTCCGCCGGCGTCACCCACTGGCGCCGCTCATCATCAAGCCGAGCGCGGCGATATCGACCTCGCCCCGCCCCATCTCGCCGACGATGCGTCCGTCCGATATCACGACGATGCGATCGGCGAGGTCGAGGATCTCTTCCAGTTCGGTCGAGATCAACAGCACAGCCACGCCCTCGGCTGCAGCCGCACGCAGTTGCGACGACATGTATTCGATGGCTCCGACATCGAGGCCACGCGTTGGTTGCGCAGCGACCAGTACCAGTGGATCGTGTGACAGTTCTCGGGCCAGCACCACTCGCTGCTGATTGCCACCGCTGAGTGACCACATCGGGGCGCGAGGTCCGGTGCAGATGATGCCGAACTTCGAGATCAGTTCCGAGGCACGCGCGTTCATGACCGTCTGTTCCATCAGACCGAGGCGGGACACACGTTGTGGGTCGGCGATGAAGATGTTCTCGGCAACGGTGAAGTCGAGCACGCACCCACTGTCGTGGCGATCCTCGGGGATCACGGCGATGCCGGCGGCGGCCATCGCTCCGGCTACGCCGGTGGGCACGCGCTGACCGTTGACCTCGACATGTCCTTCGTCCAGCCTGCACAGGCTGGAAAGCACGTCACCCAACGGTCGTTGCCCGTTTCCCTCGACGCCGGCGACGCCCACGATCTCTCCCGCGTGCACTTCGAGGTCGAGATGATCGAGCAGCACCCGCCCGTCCCGGCCGGCGACCGTAGCGTCGCGGATGCTGAGCACGGGCCGCCCCGATCTCATGTTGGCCACAGTGACCGGTGCGGACTCATCGACTACCCCGAACGCCGCGTGTTCGCGGCGCAACACGACTTCACGGCCGACCATCGCCCGGGCCAGGCCGGCGGGGTCGCTGCCGGCCGTCGGCCGAGAGTCCACCACCCTCCCATCGCGCATGATCGTGATCTCGTCGCTGGCCGAGATCACCTCGGCCAGCTTGTGGCTGACCAGCGCCACGGCCTTGCCCTCGTCCTCGACAACTCGTCGCAGAGCGGCGAAGAGGAACTCGGATTCGGCGGGGGACAGCACTGAAGTCGGCTCGTCGAACACAAGGATCTGCGGGTCGCGGCGCAGACACTTGATGATCTCGACCCGTTGACGCATCCCTGCTGTCAGCTCACGAATGCGATCGTCAGCGTCGATCTCGAGGCCGTACTGTTCGCTGATCTCGGCAACGCGTCGGCGGGTGCGGGCGGGATCGAGCCTGCCGGCATCGCCGAGGGCGACGTTCTCCCAAACCGTCAGTTGTTCGACGAGACTGAAGTGCTGGTGGACCATCGCGATGCCGAGGCGCGCCGCTTCGATCGGATCCAAGATCTTCACGGTGTTCCCATGCACCCGGATCTCGCCGGAGTCGGGCAGGACCAGTCCGATGAGCATCTTCATCAGCGTCGACTTACCCGCGCCATTCTCGCCGAGGATGCCGTGGACCCGGCCGCGGTGCAATGCAAGGTTGACGCGGTCGCAGGCGATGACTCGCCCGAATCGCTTGGAGATGTCGATGAACTCCGCAGCAGGTGCCGAGGTCACGGGTAGCGGTCAGCCCTGTGCAAACGCGGCAGCATCGATCTTGTCGAACTCAGCGGTGAGGTCACCGGCTGCTATCGACTTGTAGACCGCGTCCATCGCTGCCTTTTGGTCCGACGTGGCGTTGCAGATGACCGCGCCAGGTTCCGGGTCGACACCGACCCTGAAGGTCTTGGTGTCGCCTTCGTGGAACGTGCCGGCGATTATCTCTTTCATCACGGCCTTCACGTAGTCACCAGCGTCGAACTTCACGGCGATGTCGTACTTCAAGTCCTGGCCGGCATCGCAGACCTTCGACGAACCCGCGCTCATCGTGATGATGCCGGCGGTGTTGGCCGCCTGGACCACCGGCCGAAGTGCGCCGCCGAGATACGGGTAGACCGCGTCGACACCGTTGTCGATGGCAGTTTGCAATGCAGCCGTTGCGTTGGCGCTGTTGTCGAAGTCGAACGGGAAGTCGCCGCTGGGGACGTATGTCTGCGTGTAGGCAGGATCGACTGCCTTCAGTCCGAGATCGAACGACATGACTGCCTGCTTCTCGAACCCGAGATCGCAGCAACCGATGATGACGACGGAGTCGCCGCCCTTCTCCTTCAGCTTCAAACCGGTGGCGTAGCCGGCGGTGTAGCCGATCTCGCTGCCTTTGTCGAGGCTCTGCGCCAGGCCGGGGTTGGCCGGGAACCCGGCACCGCAGTTGCAGTACCAGAACACGTCGGGATACTTGGCGATGAGATCGGGGAGTGGTTCGGCGATCTCGGAGGCGCCGACGATGATGACATCGACGCCCTGCTGGGCGAGGTCGCCGATGACGGTCGACGCATCCGCGGCCTGGATGTTGTCGACGACGATCGGCGCCTCGAAGCCGTTGTCGGTCGAGAGTTGCTTGGCGGCGTCGACGACAGCTTGGTAGTACGCGCCATCGTCGGCCGGACCTGCAGCCGCGATACCGAACACGACCTTGCCGTCGCCGTTCGTGTCGAGTTCGCTCGCTGCGGCTGCCGATGTCGGCGCCGCTTCGGTGGACGCAGGTTGGGTCGCGGGTGTCGTCGACGCGGCCTCGGTCGTGACCGCTTGCGTTCCCGCTGAAGACCCAGCGGCCGTGGTGGCGTCGCTGGACTTCGTGTCGCTACCGCACGCTGCGGCGACGATTGATATCGCAGCCATCAGCACGATCGCTCGGCCTGCGCCGTTGCCAAATCTCCGACTGTTCACGTCGATCTCCCCCTTGTGTCGCGGACTGATGGTCAGACCATTCCGTTGCCGACGAACCATAGTCTCGCCGTGCCGTTGCTTGTGACACGGGAACCCACAATGGCGGAAAAAGTGGAGCGAATTCCCTTGCGGCCCGTCGCTTCGACGGTCTGACCATCAGTCCAACGATGCTACGTTCGTGCCCTATGACCCAACCCAACACCTTGATCTTCGTCGATCTGCCGAGCGACGATCCAGAGGCCTCCGGGCGGTTCTACGCGGAAGTGTTCGGGTGGGAGGTCGAGGGGCGGCCATCCGGCGTGTTCCACCGCATCGTGCCGGGCGGGCACTTCCCGCTTCCCGACGGCACGCCGTCGGAAATCGGCAATCTGCACATGGGCATCTTCAACGTCGCCAACGCCCGCCCGCATCCCGATCCTGAAGGGGTCGAGCCTCGTTCCCTCAACGCGCCGGCGCGCACAGCACGTGTGTGGATATTGGTCTCCGACGATGACAGTGACGAGCGGATGCTCGACACGGCGGTGCGGCTGGGTGCCACCGAGTTGTGGCGGCGCCACTATTGGGCCGAGTTCAACGGGTTCAACAGCGCCTTCATGGATCCGTGGGGCAACACGCTCATCCTGTGGACGAAGGGCGGTTCGGATCCCATCGTTCCGGAAGGCTGGACCCGTGAGTGAAGTCGCCGACAAGTACTCAGTTCATCCCCCGTCCATGCGGTGGACCCACATCGCCCTGCCCGCCACCGACATCGACAAGACCATTGCGTGGTACGAGCGGTACACCCCACTAGAGCTGCTGGACCGCCGCGAAGACGCCGACGGTCAGGGTGCATGGCTCGGCCACCGCGACCAGGTCGACAAGCCGTTCATCCTCGTGCTGGTCAGCTTCATTCGCGATCAGGACAAGGGTCCGCAAACGATCATGGCGCCGTTCGCCCACATCGGCATCGAAGTCACCAGCAGAGCCGAGGTCGATGCAATCGCCAAGCGCGGTGAGGCCGAAGGTTGTCTGGCGTGGCCGCCCACCGAGATGCCACCGCCGATCGGTTACATCTGCGCCCTCACCGATCCCGACGGCAACATGATCGAGTTCTCGTACGACCAGGGCGTGTACGCGACCGTGCAGGAGGTCTGGGGTACCGGCACGTGACAGCCGAGGATCGGTCGCCGACCGCCGTCTGCATCGGTTATCTCGAATCCTTCTCGACCGGGCAGCCGGATGCAGTGGCCGCATTCGTCACCGACGACTTCGTCAACGAGCACACCGCCGCACTCGGAAGTGGTTGCGTGGGCATCGACGAGTACCGCCGTCGCCTTCCCGGGTTCCTCGAGTCGATGCCCGGGCTGCGCTACGAGATCGAAGATGTCATCGCCGACGGCGACCGGGTGTTCGCCGCCTACACCTTGCGAACCGTCGCCAACGATCGCCCGATCGCCGTGCGCGGGGTGATGCGATTCGTCGTTCGAGACGGTCGCATTGCGCACCGCACGGACTACTGGGACAGCCTGGTGTTCCAGCGCCAAGCCGGGCTGGCCTGACGAATGCAGTACCGGCGGCTCGGGTCGAGCGGCATCGACGTCAGCACACTGGCGTTGGGGACCATGATGTTCGGGCGGTGGGGTAATCCTGACGAAGAATCATGCCGGCAGATGGTCGACGCTGCCTTTGCCGCAGGCGTGACCCTGTTCGACACCGCCGACATCTACGACTTTGGCGTCTCCGAGGAGATCCTCGGTCGAGCCATCGCCGGTCGCCGCAATCGGATCGTTCTCGCTACCAAGGTCGGCAATGCGATGAGCGACGACCCGCAAGAACGAGGGCTCTCGCGGCGTTGGATCCTGCAATCGTGCGACGCCAGCCTTCGCCGGCTCGGCACCGACTACATCGACATCTACCAGATGCACCGGCCCGACCCGAGCACACCGATCGACGAGACGCTTCAGGCCTTCGACGAGTTGGTGCAAGCGGGCAAGGTACGTGCTATCGGTACCTCGACCTTTTCGCCGGCGCAACTCGCCGAGGCGCGCACAACCGCCGAGAACCTGGGCGCCGGCGCGCCGTGCAGTGAGCAGCCGCCGTATTCCATGCTCGTCCGCGCAGCTGAAGGCGAGGTCCTGCCGTGGTGCCAGAAGCACGATGTCGGTGTGCTCGTGTGGGCTCCTCTGAACGGCGGCTGGCTGACGGGCAAGTATCAGACCGAATCGGTCGACGGCGGATCGCGTGCAGCCCGCGAACCGGATCACTTCGATCACCGTGACGAGGTCATCAGAACTCGCAAGCGCGAGCTCGTCGATCAGCTTGCTGCCGCGGCGGCATCCGCAGACCTGACCCTGATCCAGTTGGCAATCGGCTTCGTCCTCGCCCATCCACCGGTCACGTCGGCGCTGATCGGGCCACGGACGCCGGAGCAGCTGGCTTCCCTGCTCACTGCTGCAGACGTGGTCGTGCCCGAGGAGGTGCTGGCCGAAGTCGACGCCATCGTCTCGCCGGGCGTGACCATCAACCCCGTCGACAACGGCTGAGTCAACCGGCGCTGGACCCAGCCCGGACCGTGTCTGTGATCAGCTCGTCGTGGAGCCCGTCGGGGGTTCCGCTCTTCGACGCGGCGTAGATGGTGTGCAGTGCAAGTGCGACGAACACGATGCCACCGCCGATGAGCGCCGGTACCCCCGGATACTCGCTGACGAAGATCCACACCCAGACGGGTCCCATGATCGGCTCGAGCATGGACAGCAGGGCGACGTCGGTGGCTGGAGCACGTGCCGCGCCGACGCTGAACATCGCCAAGCCGATGCCGAGTTGGGCGAACCCGAACGTCAGCAGCAACAGCAGGTCGTGCCGGCTGATGTCGAAGGGATGGGCGAACGGCAACGACACCAACGAGCTGATCGCCGCCGAGAGGAGCATCGCCGGGGCCATCGCGATCTCCGAGTGGCGACGGATCATCACGGTCCCGAAGCCGAATGCCAACGGAATGACCAACGCGATCAGTGCGCCCGATGTCGAGCCGCCGACGCCGGGTCCCGACACCATGAAGGCAACGCCGGCCACCGTCGTGCCGATCGCGACCCACGTGTAGTTGCGCACCCGCTCGCCGATCAGGATCCAGGCGATGACGGCCGCAGCCAAAGGACTGAGCGCGAAGATCACCAACACGATTGCCACGCTGGTCTTGGTGAGGGCGACGACCATGCTGATCGAGGAAAGGCAGAACGCGCCGGCCACTGCCCAACCCGGTCGCCCGATCCTGACGACGGCTCGCAGCGGGTTCGATCGCTCGCGCCAGATGATCAACAGCGACAAGCTGACGCAGGCCGACAACGAACGCCAGAACACGGTTTGCCACGCGTGAGGATGATCGATCTCACGAATGAAAAGTCCACCGGTGCTGAAGATCAACGCCGAGGTTGCCAGCAACAACACAGCGCCGGGGGAGATGGGTGAACCGGCGGGAACATAGGAGACTGCAACGCCACCTTCGCCGGCGACAGCAGTGACGCTCTCGGCAGCGTGCTGACTCTTCGACGGCATATGTCGCAGTCTCACAGGCTCGCGTCGGGCGACGACAGTTCTAGGCGCCGCTGCCGTACGGACGGGTCAACACCTCGAGATAGTGGCCGCTGGGGTCCTCGAAGTAAAAGCCGCGGCCGCCGTCGTTGTGGTTGATCTGGCCCTCGTTGCCTCGCCACGGGTTCGGCCAGTAGGTGATACCCCGTTCCTCAACGCGGGCGAAGACCTCGTCGAACTCTTCTTCGGTGATCAGGAACGCATAGTGCTGTGAGGTGATCTCGTCGTCGCTGTCGGCGAAGTCCAATGAGACATCGTTGCCTGTGGGCACGACCACAAAGTGTCCGAACGCAACGGGTGCCGGCAGTCCGAGGATCTCGGAAAAGAACGTCGCCGATTCGTACTTGTCGCGAGCTGCGACGATTGTGTGATTCAGCTGTGCAACCATGATCGAATTTTACGGCTCAGAGCGCACCGCTGCACACGGCCTCGAGCGTGGCGACGTGGTCGACGGGCGCCGGCATCGCTGCGATCTCCGCCTCGACACGCTGCGATGCCTCTCGGAACAGCGGATCGTCGAGCAGCCGACCGACCGCCGCGCCGATGTCAGCGGCCGAGCGTTGTTCCATCTCGCACGTGATCGCGACACCCGCGCCTGTGGCCGCGTCGGCGTTCTGCCACTGATCGGCCGCGAGGGGGAACAGCAGCTGGGGCAGGCTCCGGCCAGCGGCGCCGAGCAACGAACCGGCGCCGGCGTGCGAGATCACGAGCGTCGCACGATCGAGAACGAAGCGCTGCGGGACGAACCGCTCGACGTGAACATTGGACGGGACGACTCCGAGCATGGAGGGATCGACGTGGTTCCCGATCGTGGCGACCACGTCAGCGTCGAAGTCCGCCAACGCCTCGATCGATGCGGCCCAGGGTGCCATTGTTGCCGCGGGCTCGGTGCCGGAGGTCAGGTAGATCAATGGTCTGTCCCGCCCGAGATCGTCGAGCCACGGCGGCGCGACCTGCGAATCCATTTCAACAGGTTCAACACGCATCGGCCGCACGACCCCGGCTACCGGGGCTTGATCGAAACTCGGTGGGAATGGGTGTAAGTAGAGGTCGCCGTAAAGGTCCTCTATCGACGGTGCGGGCAACGCTTCTGCGATCCACAGGGGCGTGACGCAGTCCGTGACGACCTGTTCCGACCAGACCGGCAGGCACCCGCTGAACGAAACGTAGACGTGCGGGATACCGCGCGAGACAGCCATCGGCCCACCGGCCAACTCGGCCGCCTCGTGAACAACGATGTCCGGCCGGAACTCACCGAAGACGGGTTCGAGATCGTTGCGCATCACTGGCGCCGCGGCCTCGGCGAAGAAGCCGGCGAAGAACAAGCCGCGGCGTTGTCGGGGTGGCAACGCTTGTATCTCGGGCATGCGCGGCTCGAGCGCCTTGCGGCGGTCCGCGGAGGCCATGCCTCCTTGCTTGACCGCGAATCCATGCCGGCTCACGAGGTCGCACGACTCGGTGGCGACGACGAACAGCACGTCGTGACCGGCATCTCGAGCCGACCGCATCAGCGGCAGCAACACGTTGAGGTGGCCCATTCCCGGCGTCGACGTAGCGAGGATGCGCATCGGAGCAAGATAGTTGGCCGAACCCGCCAGTCCTTGGGTGGTCGGTCGAGCGACCACACTCAACACGTCACTGCGACGACGCCGGCCAGTGCTTGCGATAGCGCTGCACCAGCCAGCGGTTGAACTGCACGTGGCTCTCTTCCTGCCACGAGTAGCGGCCCCTGGCCGCGAACCGCGAGTGCATCCCCCGTTGCACCTTGGTGGTCGCGTCCTGGTCCTGTTTGACGAAGACCTGCACCCCTGCATCGCTCATCGCGAAGAGGTGCTCGAACATGGGGTGTTTCAGCGCGCTTGGATGCAGCAGGTAGCCGATCTCGACATCGATGGTCTCGCTGGTTTTGGGGGTGACGATGAAGTAGAACGCCTGATCAGGCGCGGTGCCCAGACACAGCGTCGGCGGAATGAGCGCAAAGGTCGACCGCCACCGCTCCTCCTCCGTCAGGTCGGGGAAGACAGGCAGCAGTGCCTTGGTGGTCGCGTTGAACCCGCCGTCGATGTGGGTGTAGCCGTTGGTGCGGAAGATCACGTTCGAGGCGTCGTGCCAAGGCACAGGAAACGCCGCAAGGTTGCTGGGGCAGAAATCCTGAATGGTGTGATGCAAGCGGTTGGCGTGGTAGCCGTCGTTGAAGTTCTCGAACATGACCTTCCAGTTCCAGGGCAGATCGGTCAACGTGAAACTGCCCGCCGATGCCGCGTTGGTGAGGTCGTAGTGCTCCAAGAACGGCTCGTAGGCGGCGAGCGATGGCGCCAGCGGCTGAGCCGCTGCGTCGAAGTTGACGAAAAGGAACCCGAGCCATTCCTCGACCTCCAGGTTCGGGAGCCCCCATTCAGATTTGTTGAAGTTTGCAGTGCGTTCCATCGCCGGCGCACCAAGCAACCGGCCGTCGAGGCCATACACCCACTGGTGGTACGGACATGTGAACGTGCCACAGGTGCCGCAGTCATCGACGATCTGCATCCCGCGGTGCTGACAGATGGCCGAGAACGCATGGATCATGCCGTCCTTGGCACGGGCGATGATCAGCCGCTCGCCGTTGACCGTCGCGGTGAAGTAGTCGCCGGGGTTGGCGATGGTGTCGGCGCGGCCGACGCAAAGCCATTCGTGATCGAAGAGCGCGTGCCGCTCGAAGTCGAGGAACTCGTCGGTGGTGTAACAGTCGGCCGGCAGCGTGCACGCCTGATCAACGTCGAGCACCGACTGATCGAACGAGGTCAGCAGCTCAGTGGTGAGAACAGGTTGTTCGGTCATCGTGGGCCACCCTTTTCGGCAGTTGGGTCTCGCAGCAGGAACTTTCGGATCTTGCCAACACTGGTACGGGGCAACTCGTCCACGAAGGTGATGTCGCGCGGCAGCTTCGATTTTGCCAGCCGGTCCGTGCACCACGCCAACAGCTGTTCCACGGTTGGCGGCTGGGACGGATCCGCGGCAACCACGAAGGCCACCGGAACTTCGTCGCGCACGGGATCGGGCATCCCCACCACAGCGGCTTCGAGTATCGCCGGATGAGCAGCGAGCACCTGCTCCACCTCGACGGTCGAGACGTTCTCGCCCGCAACCTTCAGCACGTCGGCGCGACGGCCGTCGAAGTAGTGGCGACCATCTGCATCGCGGCGGGCGCGGTCGCCGGTGCGGAACCATCCGTTGTCGAAGCTCGCGTTGGTGGTCGGGGGATCGTCGAGGTAACCGGCGAACAATGTGATGCCACGCTCTCCACCGACAACGATCTCGCCGACCTCGCCCGGGGCGGTGGTCAACCCGTTTGCGTCGCGGACCTCGACGAGACACCCGGTTGTGACGAATCCCATCGTCGAAGGGACCGGATCGACAGCTGCGTCCGTCAGGACCGCAGGAATCGTTTCCGTCATGCCGTAGAGCTGACGCGGCCTGCAGCCGAGCAGCCCGGCGAGGACTTCGTACTGATCTTCGCTGATGTTCATGGCGTACCAGCAATGTTGCAGTTCGACGCCGTCGACTGGGGTGCCGCCACGAGCGAGGATCATCCGTATCGGCGCGGCGAACAAGCTGGCATGCGTGGTCCGATGCTCTGCCGCCTGGGTGAGGAACCGGCTGGCGGAGAAGGTGTGCATCAACGCCACCGAGGCGCGCGCCCAGATCGCAGAAGCGAATGAGTAGTACTGGGCGTTTGCGTGGAACAACGGGAGCACGACGAGTTGACGGTGATCCACGCGAAGGCACGCTGCTTCGGCCATCACCTTGCCGGCAAATGCGTAGTTGGCCTGTGTGATCTCGACACCTTTCGGGCGACCCGTGGTGCCGGAGGTGAACATCACCGCTGCGCGATCGCGAAGGTCGAGAGCCGGCCAATCTGCGTTCTGGCAGCTACCGAGATTCTCCAACTCGGTGTCCGCCTCGTCGACCGCGAGCGTGGCCATGTTTCCTGCCGCGGCGCCGTATTCCTGCGCCCGCGAGATCGCGTACAGACCGACTGTCGGCTGGGTGCGTTCGATGTGCGCTGTCAGCTCAGGTGTGCGGGCCATCGGATCACTGGGCACCACCCAGGCGCCGAGCCGGATCGTCGCGATCCACGCGGCGACGAAGGCCGGGCTGTTGGTCAAGGCGAGGTGAACTGCACATCCGTGCTGCGCGCCACGCTCGACGAGTCGGCCGGCCATGCGGCTGACCAACACGTCGAACTCGGCGTAGCTCCACTCGCGAACCGCGCCCGATGGTCCCTCGAACCGCAGAAACACACCGTCGGGGTTCGCGGTGACGGCGTCGGCCCACACATCGCCGAAGCAACGCGCGTCGGGCCAAATGCTCACGTTGGTTGTGGTTCTTCGACGGCGCCGTAGCCGCCGCCCCCCGGCAGCTCCAGGCTGACACGGTCGTCGGGCTGCAGCGTGATTCGTTGCTGGGTGCGCACCGGCTCGCCGTTGACGGTGAAGGATCCTGCGGCGCCGGCGTCTCCACCGAAGATGCCCTCCGGTGGAATGGCCAGTCGTGACGTGACCGCATTCAACTGCCACGGGCGCGTCGTGTCGACACTGAACTCGACCGTCTGACCCATCCCGCCGATCTGCCGGCCCGCGCCCCCGCTTCCTGCGCGCAGCGATTTGCGGTGGAAACGGATCGGTGCCGATGCCTCGACGACCTCGACGGGGACCGCGGCCACGCCGGTCGGGTAGGAACATGCCGAGAGGCCCGGCTTGTGGGCTCGGGCGCCGACGCCGCCGGCATACGTGAACATCGCGGTGATGAACGGTCGGCCGTCGTCGTGGTTGCCCGAAACCTGCATCGTCCAGACCGCCCCACTGCCCTCGGCCATCGCCTGCTCCGGCTTGATCTGGGCAAGCGCCTTGAGGAGCGCATTGGGAAGGAACATGCCCACGACATGCCGTGCGGTGCATGGCTGCGGCGACACTGCATTCACGATCGACCCGATTGGTGCCTCCACCTTGATCGGCGCCAGGCTCCCGTGGTTGTTCGGCAGCTCAGGGTTCAGCACCGATCGCACCGCGAACGTGGTGTATGCGTGGGTGTAGTTCTTGACGACGTTGATGCCGTACGGGCTTGCGCCCGATGAGCCTTCGTAGTCGACCAGGATCTCTCCGAGCTCGGGATCGACCGTGATGGCGCAGACGATGTCGATGCGGCTGCCGTCTGCGAGATCGAGCTCGGCACTGGCCCGATAGGTGCCCGCAGGTAGCTCCCGAATCGTTGCGCGTGTGGCCAGTTCGCTGCGCTCGATGATCTCATCGGCGAGGGCCTCGATGTCGTCGAGACCGTGCTGCGTGCACAAGCTGAGCAACCGTTGTGCGCCGACCTCTCCCGACGCCATCTGGGCGTGAAGGTCGCCGGACATGTGGTCAGGCTGGCGGACGTTGCTGAGGATGAACCGCCAGACGTCGTCGTTGCGCGCGCCGGCCTTCATCAGCTTGCAGATCGGGATCCACAGCCCCTCTTCGAACACGTCGCGCGCGCCGGCACCGATGCCGTAGCCACCGACGTCGGTGTGGTGGATGGTGGAACCGAAGAACGCGATCGCCTTGCCGCCGCGGAACACTGGATAGAGCACGGTCACGTCGAGCAGTTGGCCGGCGGTCTTGTACGGATCATTGGTGATCAATACGTCGCCTTCGACAAGCGAGTCCGGCGGGTACTCGTCGAGTACCGCGGTTGCAGCGCGGGCCAGTGAGTTGATGTGGCCCGGTGTGCCCGTGACGGCCTGGGCGACCATCCGGCCGCGCTGATCGAAGACGGCGTTGGCAAGGTCTCCGGCTTCGCGCACGATCGGCGAGAAGGCGGCCCGTTGCAGCGCCCTGGCCTGTTCGTTGACCGTGGCAATGAGGCTCTGCCACAGCACTTCCAGCTCGATCGGATCGAATGCCATCACAAGCTCCTCTCGGCAACCAACGAACCGTCGTCGGCT
Source organism: Ilumatobacteraceae bacterium (assembly GCA_031424145.1). Taxonomy (GTDB): domain Bacteria; phylum Actinomycetota; class Acidimicrobiia; order Acidimicrobiales; family Ilumatobacteraceae; genus JAENVT01. The sequence continues at coordinate 6,193 of JANPGV010000042.1, read as the reverse complement.
ACCTCGACGGCCCAGCCCGGCCGGATCACCGCAGTGGTCTCTCGTTCTTCCACGATTGCCGGGCCAACCAGGCGCTGACCCTTGCCGAGATCGACGCGGCGGTAGACGGGCGTCTCTAGAGCCGCAGCCATCCGGTCGAAGCGGACGGATCGAATCGTGTGCGGGCGCCCGTGATCGGCGCCCACTTCGACGACGGGCTCGACTGTGTCGGCGTTGGCATATGCAGAAAGGCGCCAGGTGACCGCCTCGACGGTGACGTCGGGAATGGTGAGGCCGTAGGTGCGCCGATAGTCGCGTTCGAAATGGTCGACGATCTCCTGGTCCGTGACCGGCCATCGGTCGCCGTCGCCCACCCAGATCGTCAGTTCGTTGCCCTGCCCTAGGTAGCGCGCGTCGATCCCGTAGCGGAAGCGGATGCGGTCGGCCGGCACGCCGGCCGCGGCCAGGACGCGTCGACCTTCCTCGCGCAGGTCGTCGAGCAGCGCGTCGCGTTCCGCGTGCGAGATGGCCGCGAGAGACCTGACCATGGAGCGTGCGAGGTCGATGCGCACGGGCGAGACGAGAGTGCCGAACGCGCTGAGCACGCTGGCGTTGACCGGGAAGATCACCCGCGGCGAATCGAGCAACTCGGCGACGCCGCACGCATGGATCGGGCCTGCGCCACCGAACGCCAGCAGCGTGACACCACGAAGGTCCTCGCCTTGTTCGACCGCGTGCATGCGTGCCGCCGCCGCCATGTTCTGGTTGACGAGCTCGTGGATGCCGGCCGCTGTATCGCTGGCGGGCAGGCCGAGTTGACCAGCGATCGATTGCAGCGCCGCATCGTTGGCGGCGAGATCGAGCTTCATGTCGCCGCCCAGGAAGTAACCGGCGTCGAGCATGCCGAGCGCGAGGTCGGCGTCGGTGACGGCAGCACGGGTGCCACCACGTCCGTAGCAGGCGGGGCCTGGGTCGGCGCCGGAGGATTCGGGACCCACCTTCAACAGACCAAGTTCGTCGATGCGGGCAAGGCTGCCGCCGCCGGCGCCTATCTCGACGAGGTCGACCGATGGAACCGAGACCGGGAAGCCGGACCCCTTCTTGAAACGGTAGATCCGAGCCACTTCGAACGTGTTGGTGACCTCGGGCTCGCCTCTGACGATGAGGCATGACTTGGCCGTGGTGCCACCCATGTCGAAACAGAGCAAGCGATCCTCGCCGAGACGACGGGCGAACCAACTGCCGGCCAGGGCGCCAGCGGCCGGCCCACTCTCGACAAGACGAATCGGAGCGCGTGCAGCGTCGTCGGCGGAGACCACACCGCCGTTCGACAACATCATCAGCACCGCTCCGCCGAACCCTTCCGCTGCCAACCACTTCTGCAGCTCGTCGAGGTACGGGCCGATGACCGGCATTGTCGCTGCGTTGCAGGCGGTGGTGATCATGCGCGGGTATTCACGGATCTGCGGCGAGATCTCCGCGGAGATGCACACCGGCACGCCGAGCTCGCGACGGAGGTGTTCGGCGATGATCCGCTCGTTGGAAGGGTTTGCGTAGGCGTTGATGAGGCAGACGCCGACGGACTCGACTTCGGCCTCGCGCAGCGCCGTCGCGATCGCGTCGATTTCGGCAGCCGACGGGACCTCGATCACGTCTCCCAGCGGGTTCGTGCGTTCGGCGATCTCGACGACACGGTCGCGAGGTATGGGAGGGCTCAGGAACTCGATCTGCAAGTCGTACATGTCGTAGCGGTGCTCGTCGCGGATCAGCATCGTGTCGCCGAAGCCGAGCGTGGTGACCATCCCCGCCCGGCCGATCTTGCCCTCGATCAACGAGTTGGTGATGAGCGTGGTGGCGTGGACGATGGGGGCTGTGATCTCTGCGGGCCGAACGCCGGCCTTCAGCAGGAGCTGGCGCACTCCGGTGCGAACGCCGTCGAGTGGCGCGGCAGGTGTTGTCAGCGTCTTGTCGACGATCACACGACCGGTGGCGGCGTTGATCAGGACGACGTCGGTGAACGTGCCGCCGATGTCGACCGCAAGTCGCCAGTCGGCCGATGCCGAATCCTCAGCCATTGCGCAGGTCATCTCGTGGTGGTGCGAACACGTCGAGGATCCAGACCTCGTTCAGCTCGTCGTCACCGACGAAGACGCTGTCGCCGTGCCACACCGCACGTGGCGCCAGATAGATCTCGCCAGGCCCGAGCACCGTTCGCGCGTCGTGATCGGGCTCGCCGATGCGGAAGTCGAGCTTGCCGCGCACGACGATGCCGAGCTGCTCCTGATCGACGTGATGATGCAGGAAGGACCCTGTTGCCCCGCCGGTGATCCGCCAGAAGCAGAGCTGCAGGAGATCGCCCGTGATCACCCTGCGGCGGAATCCCGGCCGGTCGGTCTCGTTGAACTCGGCCTCGTCGTAGAAGTAGCAGTACTGGTTGGTCAGATCCATCGGCTGTCCTCTCACAACAGTTGGTCGATCATGCGGCGTTCGACGTCGTCGAGGTGGCCCTGCACTGCAGTGATGGTGGCCTTCCGACGGCCGGCGACCAGCGCGTCTGCGATGGCTCGGTGGGCGGCTGTTGACGAAGCGATGATGTCAGCGACCTGACGTCTGTTGATCTCGGCGTACAGCAGCGAGGCGAGCTCGCCCGAGTCGAACAACGCGGCGAGCGTCTTGCCATAGACCTCCTGCAGCAACGGGTTGCCGCAAGCCCTGGAGATCGCCGTGTGAAAGCCGCGGTCGATCGTTCGGAACTCGTCGAGCTGGTCTGTCGATCGTGCCGCTAATTGGGCGATGTCGGCGCGTTCGGTGGGTGAGGCGCGGCGGGCGGCGAGCTCCGACATCGCTGGCTCGATCGTGCGCCGTACTTCGAACAGTTGGCGCACGAGGGCCTTTCGTTCGTCGAGCGTGGCCGAACTGCCCGTGAGGCGGATCTCGGGAAGCCGTTCGGCGACGACGGGTCGGTTGCCGCGCCGCTCGAGGTAGCCCGACGCGGTCAGGCCCTGGATGGCCTCGCGTACCGACGTGCGAGCAACACCGAACTGCTCGCACAGTTGCCGCTCCGCAGGCACAGGGCTTCCGGGTTCCAGCTCGCCGGTGCGTATCGCCTCGAGCAGTTGGGCCCGTATCTCCGAGGAGACGGTCCGCCGCTTGACAGGCGCAAACGGGATACTCGTCATGTGGCCTCCTCGCGCCTGGTCTGGTTGTCAGACCATATGCGATGACGAGACGCGTCAGCGCATGGGGAGAACCTTGACAGCGGACGATTAGATACAAGTACGATACAAGTCATGCCTGACTGGAATCCCGAGCAATATCGCCGGTTCGCCACCGAACGCGCCCAGCCCTTTCATGATCTGCTGGCGTTGATCGAGCCGGGGTCCATCGAACGAGCCGTAGATCTCGGGTGCGGGCCAGGGGAGTTGACGGCGCTGGCGGCTCAGCAGTTCGACGTCGGCGAGATGATCGGCATCGACAACTCGCAGGCGATGCTGGACAGAGCCGTCGAGCACACCTCTGATTCAGTGTCGTTCCGGCATGGCGACATCGGCGCATGGAAGTCGCCTGCCGACTTCGATCTCGTCCTGGCGGCCGCCAGCTTGCAGTGGGTGCCTGATCACATCGACGTGATGACGAGATGGGCCGCTGCGTTGCGCCCAGGCGGCCAGATCGCCATCCAGGTTCCTGCAAATGCGGCGATGCCCGCGCACGTGGTCGCCCGCCGCATCGCCGAGCGCGAGCCATATCGCTCGTTGTTCGGCCCGAGTGGTCCGCCGATCGACCCTGTCGAGGCCTACGTGTTGGAGCCGGAGGAGTACGCCCAAGCCCTTTATGACCTCGGCTTCGAACGACAGCATGTTCGACTGCAGGTCTATCCGCACGTGCTGCCGTCCAGCCGCGACGTGGTCGAGTGGGTGCGCGGCACGACGCTGACCCGTTTCGAGAAGTGCCTCCATCCCGCAGAGTTCGAACCCTTTGTCGCCGCCTACGAGACGGAGTTGCTCGAGGTCCTCGGCGACCACCGGCCGCACTTCTTCCCGTTCCGCCGAATCCTCATGTGGGCCAGATTGCCGGGTCAGGCCGCGTGAACTAGAGCCGCGTCGCTGACCTCTCGCCACTGTTCGATGTCGTGAGAAGTGAGGATCTCGGCGTCGAGTGAGGTCAACAATCGAAGGCTGGCTTCCGCCTGGTCGACGTTGGACGGTCGGCCGGTTGGTCGGTGCTCGACCACGGCTTGCAACGTGTATGCGGCGTCGCCCACGCAGACGAACCTGCGACCGTCCGCGAACGACACGAGCAGCGCCTGATGACCTGGCGTGTGCCCCGGGGCCGAGATCAGCGTCAACCCCGGCATCAGCTCGAACTGGTCCTCGTAGTCCCACGGTTCGACGACGAGCTCGGCAAGGTCGCCCGGAAGAACTCCGCTGGGCTTCTTCGACACGCCTTCCGCCCATGCCAGTTCGCGTGCGCGCACATATTGCCGCGCCGCAGGAAATGCACCATTGCGGCCGGCGTGGTCGAAGTGGAGATGCGAGTTGACCACCCAGCGCACGTCGTCGACGGCGTAGCCCGCCTGGCGCAGACGCTCGTCTACCAACGCGTGGCGCGGGCAGCGGATCTCGAACATCGACAGCATGAAACCGAAATGGGACGCGGGATCCGGACCGCAACATGCTTCGTGGATGCCGGTGTCGAAGACCAGCACGCCATCGCCCGAGTCGATCGCGAAGCACATCACGGGAACGTCGCCTATCACGCCGCGTTGGTCCGCGCCCAGCAGACCACCGATGTCGGTGCGCAAGTCGCCGCACCGCAACGCCCACAGCTTCATGAACCGACCGTAACCCGGCCGCGCACGTCATCTACGATTGCGCTCATGGCTCGATTCGGACGCGTGCTCAGCGCGATGGTCACCCCATTCGACAACGATGGTGCGCTCGATCTCGACACCGCCAAGGTGCTCGCTCGATACCTCCAAGACCATGGCAACGATGGTCTCGTGCTGGCCGGCACGACGGGCGAGGCGCCCACGCTAGATGACAACGAGCGCCTGTCGTTGTTCGCAGCGGTCATCGAAGCGGTGACCATCCCGGTCATCGCCGGCACGGGAACCAATGACACGCGCCATTCCGTCCACCTCACGCGCGAGGCAATGGCGTTGGGCGCCGCCGGCGTCCTGGCCGTGTGCCCGTACTACAACCGGCCGTCCCAGGCAGGCATCGAAGGCCACATGCGCGCCATCGCCGCCGCCACCGACCTGCCGGTCATGGTCTACGACATCCCCATCCGAACGGGGCGGAAGATCAACACCGCGACCCTGCTGAAGCTGTTCCGCGAGGTTCCGAACATCGTGGCACTCAAAGACGCGGCGGCCAATCCGGGCGAGACGGCCGCATTGATCAGCTCCATGCCCACCGGATGCCAGGCCTACAGCGGAGACGACGTGATGACCCTTCCGTTGCTGGCCAGCGGAATCGTCGGCACCGTCGGCGTGGCGACTCATTGGACCGGTGAGGATCACCAAGAGATGTTCGACCTCTGGGAGAAGGGCGATACCGAGGGCGCTCGCCTGGTCAACAGCCGGATGTTGGAGAGCTTTGCCTTCGAAACGGGCGACGACGCACCCAACCCGATCCCGACCAAGACGATGATGCGCCACCTGGGCATACCTGTCGGGCAGGCAAGGCTTCCGATGGGCGATGCACCCGCCTTCGTCGAAGAGCGTGCCCCAGAGGTGTGGGCCAACCTGCAACGATGGAGAGATGCATTTCCCGACCGCCCGATGTGATCGCCGTGCCTGCTGATGGCTGACCCCGTTCGCGTGGTCTTCCTGGGCGGGCTCGGGGAGATCGGCCGAAATTGCATGGCCATCGAGCAGCAGGGTCGGGTGTTGTTGATCGATTGCGGGTTGATGTTCCCCGACGCCGACATGCACGGCATCGACCTGGTGCTGCCGGACTTCACCTGGCTGCGCGAGAACGCCGCCAGGATCGAAGGCGTCGTCGCGACGCACGGTCACGAAGACCACGTCGGCGCGCTCCACTACCTCTTACGCGAGTTGAGCTTCCCGATCTTCGGCTCCGCCGTCACGCTCGGCCTGGCTCGCAACCGCATCGAAGAAGCCGGATTGTTGGGCAAGACGAATCTCATCGTCGTCCGCGACGGCGAGCGGCGGATGATCGGGCCGTTCGATGTCGAGTTCATCCCGGTCACC
>JANPGV010000041.1:0-9889 GCA_031424145.1 Ilumatobacteraceae bacterium | reverse complement strand
CGGCGTACGTCAGCACTCTGCTGTCGCCGGGCTCGCCCTCCCAGTAGAAGGCAACCTTGTCCCCTTTGCCGGCCTCTACGTGCCGGTCGAGGCAGTTGTAGCTGACATTGAGCTGCCCACCGACGAACCACTTCGCGAAAGGAAGGTCCCACTCACAGATCGTCTTCCAGTCAGTGGCCCACGTCAGCAGATCAGCCGCCTGGCGGGCCCAGAAGCCCTGATAGTCCTCGTTGGACTCGTCGTACAACGACGTGTCGGTGACGAGCGCTTGGCGCTTGAAGTCGTCGGACGGTGGGAACTTTCGGTTCTCCAGCATCAGGTCGTCGATGGTGTTGTGGTTGTCGCTCATGTCGTAACCCCCACGAGCACGTTAGCGAAACCTCTCGCGCTGCACCTTGTGCAGCAATGACGCTGTCCGCCCACCGTCCCTGACAGGCGGACAACGTCACGCTGACATGGGTTGAGCCACTAAGCCACCACCGAACGACGTCGACGAGCGATCGTAACGGCGAGGACGCCCGACACGAGCAGCAGGGTTGCGAGGTCCAGCGGCCCAGCCAACGAGCGGTTGCCTGTGCGCGGCAGCTGTGGCGTCACGACAGGAGGATTGGCCGCGGGCACCGGAGGCGAGCTGGCCGCCGGTGGCACAGGTGCCGGTGCGACCGCAGGTGGCACCGGAGGCACTGGAGGCAAGCTTGCCGCTGCGGGCGGAACCGAGCCGGTTCCAGTGTTGTTAGTCGGAACTGCATCAGGCGTAGCTGACGTCACGACAGCGACGTTGGTGATGGTGCCGAGCGCGGTCGCAGCGAAGGTCGCCGGAATGGTGATCACAGCGCTCGCGCCGTTGGCCAAGCTGGCGGCCGTGCAGTGCGCAGTGGTCGCCGTAAGGGTGCACACAAATCCACCAGTCGCGGTGAATGTCCCATTCAATGTGAACAGCGCGCCTGCGGGGACGGTGTCGTCGACCGCGACGTTCAACGCCGTGTCGGGACCGTGATTGATGACCGTCAGGATCCAATTGAAACTGCCACCAGGCGTGACTGTCGTGACAGACGCCGTCTTCGTGATCTCGACGTCGGCACTACGCGCGATCGGGGTCGTCACGCTGCCGGTGCCGGTCACGACTGCCCCTGGAGTTGTAGGCGGCACGAGCGGATTGACCACAGCGGTAACGTCGGCCCTGTTGACGACGGTGCTCAGGAGGTAACCAGCGTCGAGCGTGACCGTGATGGTGATTGGCGGCGCACTGGCATTGGGCTGCAGCGTCCCGGCGTAGGTGCAGTCCACCGGATCGACGGCGTTGCAGCTCCATGGCGCAGCGGCGCTGACGGGCGCCACCGAGGCCAACGACAGCCCGATGGGGAGATCATCCGTCACATGTAGATCGGAGATCGTCGACGGGCCCGTGTTGGTTGCCGTCAGGGTGTACGAGAAGGTACCGCCCGGGTTGATCGAATCGATTCCGTCGTCCTTCGTGATCGTCACGGAGGACTGGCGTGTCACGTCGGTGTTCTCGCAAGCGACGCTGTTGCTCGAACCGCACACTGGCACGCACTGGCCGATACATGGATGATCGTCCGCCGTGTCGACGTATGCCTTGTTGGTGTACGTGCCACTGGCAGCATCGGCATCAGCGGCGACGGCGACCACGATCACGACAGGTGGGTCGGCGACCTGAAGGTCGGCAGCCAAGAGGGAACACGTCAGCGTCTGACCCGCTGCCGTGCAGCCTGCCGGGAGGGGAAGCACGAAGTGAAGACCGGCAGGAAGCTGATCGGTCACCGTGACCGGTGCGCCGGTCGTGACGTCGCGGGGTCCGAGGTTGTCGACGGTGATGGTGTAGTTGAAGGGATCACCGCCGGCCACCTTGACCTGACCGTCATCGCTCTTCGTGATCACGAGGTCGACTGGAAGGTCGTCGTTGAACACGATGCAGGTGACGTGCTGGCCGAGCGCCAACGTGATCCCGACGTTGGGGACGTAGTTCACCGAAGGATGGGCGTTGGCATCATCGTCGTTGCAGGTGATGCCGGTCATGAGCCAGCCAGCGACCGGGACCTCAGTAATGGTGTGCAGGCCTGCGCCGACTGTTTGCCGCACGGATTGCGGAACGTCGAGGTTGTCGATCTTCAGGTGGAAGCTCAAGGGGTCGGCCTGGCCACCGCTGTTCTGGATCAATTGCTTCACCACGGTCAACCCCGCCGGGGTGTCGTCGTTGGTAACGGTGCACGTCACATGTTGGGTTGCAGTGAGCGTGACGCTTCCCGCTTGACCGACGACTGCTTGAGTCGTGGAGTCGACGCAGACAATCCCGGTTTGCACGTAACCCGGCTTGGTGTCTTCGGAAACGGTGTGAGCCACACCCGAAGTCACGGTGATGGGCGTCCCTTGAACAACGATGGCGTTGTCGATCTTCAAGTTGAAGTCACCCATGGCGAGCGTGCCGCCCGAGTTGTTGATCACGTTCTTGACCACGGTGATCGTCGGCACCGCCGGAGGCTGGAACGTGTTGGTGACGACGCACCGAACATTCTGTCCCTCGCCGAGGACGAGAGGATTGCCCACAGGCTGCAGGGTGGAGGTGTCGGTGCAGACCACGGACTTGACGTAGTTGGGGTCAGCAACCTCGGAGACTTCGCTCGCCATGTTTGCAGAGACGGGGATAACAACGTCCTGAGCGACGTTGGTGCCGCCAACCGTCATCTGGAAGCTCGAGGCCGACCTGGCGCCCCCGAGGACCACCTTGTGAACGGTGACCGTCGGGGCGATGTCGTCGTTGGTGATCGTGCACACCACTGATTCACCAGCCGCCAACGTGACCGTGCCCAACGTTGCCGCTGAAGGAGTAGTCGAGAAGTTGTTCGCCGAGGCGCCGACTGAACTGACACATGTGATGTTCGTAGCGGCGTATCCGGACTTCTGAGTCTCAGTGATTGCCAGCGGCATTCCGGCATGGAACGAAGTAGCAGTTCCGGAAGTGACGACCGCACCGTTGACCATGAGCGGGAAGTCGCTGACGACTTCATTGCCTCCGTTGTTCGTGACAACGTGCTTGATCACGGTGAGGCTGGGCGCAGCGACCGGGGGGCAGTTCTCGTTCTCGTTGCCTTCGTCCTCGTTGCCTTCGTCGATATGGCTTTCGTCGTTATGGCCTTCGTCGTCATGGCCTTCGTCGTTATGGCCTTCGTCGTTATGGCCCTCGTCGTCATGGCCCTCGTCGTGCACAGAACACGGAGGTACCACCGGGCACGGGCCGTCAGGGCCTTCGTCGTCATGGCCCTCGTCGTCATGGCCCTCGTCGTCCTTACCCTGGTCGTCCTTACCCTGGTCGTCCTTAGCACCCTGGTCGTCCTTAGCACCCTGGTCGTCCTTAGCGCCGCCGTTGTTGTCGGTGGTGCCGTCGTCCTTGCCGTCGCCGTTGGTGTCACCGCTGTTGTCGTTGCTCTGGGTGTCGACAACCTGAGTGGCAGTTCCGTCACTCGAGTCAGTCGCGGCAGTCGAATCCGTCGCGCTGCTCGAATCAGATGATTCAGTCGCCGCACTCGAATCAGATGAGTCAGTCGCGGCACTCGAATCAGACGAACCACTCGAATCACTCGAATCAGTCGCGCCGCTCGAATCAGATGAGTCAGACGAACCACTCGAATCCGATGAGTCAGTCGAACCATTCGAATCAGTCGAATCGGAAGAGCTCGAATCGTCGCCGCCATGCTTCGGACTGTCGTCCGCGCTGTCGGTCTCGTGCTCGCCCTGATCTTCCTTCGCGTCGTCAGGGCTGTCTTCGTTCTCGTCCTGATCTTCCTGATCTTCGTTCTCGTCTTCGTTCTTGCACTTGTTCCCGTTGTCTTGCCCGTTGTCGTCCTGGCCGTCACCGGACGAATGGTCGACGGTGGTACCGGTCGCGCTGGCAGTCATCATGCCGGGCGACGACACGATCGCTCCCGCGATCACAAGGAGGAACGTAGCTACGAGAGCAGCCACTCGCGTTCGGTCCTTCCTACGCGCTGGAACAGAACCGCGGCGACGAATGACCTGACTCATTGTTGTCCTTCCAAATTGCGGCCGATTTCTCGCGTCCGCCTTGTGCTCGGGTCAGAATAGATGCAAATAAATCACCCCGAGAACAGGTCATTCGACCCACTCACCGGGTGCGCTCATACTGATACTTTTCGTGGCAACCCTCAGCGGCCCGCTGCGGTGTCGGCGGACTGTACCCGCCACGCAATCGCGCCAAACATTCCTAGTCCAGACATGTCGAGCAGCGCCTCGGCCTCGCGCACTCGGCTGCGCATGGTCATCGCCGCCAAGTTCGGCCGCGCTGCTGCGGCCGTCCACGCGGATCGTCCTTCTTTGACGAGATCATTGACTCCGAAACGCCGCAAGAAGTCGCTCTGGGATTCGAAACTCGACGGCGCAGGCAACTGATCGACGCAAACCTGAGCAGTGATGTCTTGGCTACCGGGATCGCGGAGGTAGTGGACACCTCGGTCATGCGATCGGTATGTCCTCAGCCAACTGCGCCACGGCTGATCGACCAGTTCTGCGGTGCGTGCGGTGCAGTAGTCGAACACGATCACTGTGCCCTGCAAAAGCAACCGATGGGCCGATGTCACCCAATCGCTGGCTTGGTCCTGGATAGGAACGCGTGCGCCGTGCGGTGCTGTTTCTGGCAAGAAGCTCCATGTCGGGTCGCTGGCTTCCGTGGCCTCGACCAACTCACCGCCGCGTCCGATGGACACCAGTGCTTCACGCCACACGCCGTCGAACACAGCGAGGCGGAAGGGGAGGTTGTCGAGCAGCTCGTTGGCGACGACGACGCCACTCCCTACGGCGACCGTCGGCAACATCGGCAGCGACACCACACCCTCAGGGTGCTGTTGAAGTTGAGACCCCGAGATCTCCACCGCGACGTAGTGGTGGCGCCACCGAGGCGCAGCAGCCAAGACGGCGCGGGCGAGGGAACCGGGCCCCGCGCCGCACTCGATGATGGTGAAGTCGTCGGGCTCGCCGAGGCGTCTGTGTTCGGACTCGATCCATCGCGCCAGCACCGTGCCGAACAACGGGCCGACCTCGGGGGAGGTGATGAAGTCGCCGCGGCGGCCGGCCCGCCCGGTGGTTGAATAGAAGCCGTGCTCGCCATAGAGCGCGAGGTGCATGAACTCGTCGAATCGGATGGCGCCGCCCGCAGCATCGATGGCTGCACGAACTTCGTCAGAGGCCGAAAGCACCGGCGAGCTCGGTGATGCCGCCGTAAGCGGTGAACCCGGGCAACACGCCCAACACAAGTGTTGCGATACCGGTGATGGCGAGGGCCGCCTTGATGGAACCCGGGATTCGCACGGGTGTCACATCGCCGTCGATCGCCGGCTTCATCCACATCTCACGCATGATCGTGACGTAGTACGCGGTGGCGATCACGGCGTTGACCGCGCCGATCACAGCGATGCTGTAACCCCAGCCACTTCGTGCGGTGAGGACGGCGTTGAACACGCCGAACTTCGCATACCACCCGCCGAGCGGTGGAATGCCGGCCAGCGATGCAAGGAAGGCGGTCATCAGCACCGCCAACCCGGGTGCGTAGCCGAACAACCCGCCGAAGCTGGCGATCTCGCCACTGCGGGTCTTTCGGCTGACCGCGATGACCACTGCAAACGCGCCGAGGTTGGTGGCCGCGTAGATGATTAGGTACACGACGATCGCTCGCAGCGAGGCCTCGTTCGAACGGGTGGTGCCCGCCACAACGAGCGGCATCAGGATGAACCCACCCTGGCTGATGCTCGAGTATGCGAGGAGGCGGACGATGTTGGTCTGGCGCAGCGCGATGACGTTGCCGACCGTCATGGTCAGCGCGGCGAGCACCCAGATGAAGGGTCTGTACACGTCGGGAGCAAGCGGGAACGCGAGATACACCAGCAATACGAGAGCGACGAACCCCGCAGCCTTGGAGCCGACGCTGAGGAATGCCGTCACGGGTGTCGGGGCTCCTTCGTACGTGTCGGGTGCCCACGTGTGGAACGGGACAGCGCTGACCTTGAACGCGAAGCCGACGATCACGAAGACGACGCCCATTACCTCGACACCGCCGAGCTGGCCCTTGCCCGTGATCGTCTGACCGATGGTTATCAGCTTGGTGCTTCCGGTCGCACCGTATAGAAGGCTCATCCCGTACAACATCACCGCGCTGGCGAACACGCCCAACAAGAAGTACTTGACGCCGGCCTCGTTGCTCTTCCGGTCGCGCTTGCGCCACGCGGCCAACATGTAGGCCGGAATCGACAGGAACTCGAGGGCGATGAAGACGCTGATGAGATCGCGCGACGAACACATCATCACCATTCCGAGGATGCTGCTCAGCAGCAACACGTAGTACTCGCCTTGGTGATAGCCGCCCTCTTCGATCTCGTTGGTCGACAACAGCACGACGACGTAACCAGTGAGCAGGAACAGCCCCTTCAAGACCAAACTGAAGTTGTCGATCACGTAGCGGTCGTCGAACATCGTTCGAACGTCGCTGCCGATCACGCTGAGGGTCACCACCGGGAGCAAGGCGCCCAACAGGACGAACCCGGACAGTGTCGCCAGCACCCATTGCTTGCTCTCATCGATGAAGAGGTCGACGAGCAACACGAAGCAGATGCCACCGCCGAGCACCATCTCGGGCGCGAGCGCGTGATAGTCGACCTTCGGCGAGACGAACCCGCCTGCGGCGAGCAACAGCGAGAGCATGCGCTACTTCCTGAACACCGCGGTGAGTTGTTCGACCGCAGGGTCGATGACCTTGAACATCAACTGCGGATACACGCCCAACACGACGATGGCGATGAGCAGCGGTGTCCACGCGATCCACTCGAAGATCGTCACGTCGTGGATGTCGTCGTGATGATCGGGATTCGACGCTGCGCCGGCCGCGTGCGCCGGGCCGCCATGTGGCAGGAACTCTTTGCTCGGCTCGCCGAAGGCCGTCCGCTGGTACAGCCACAGCAGGTAGCTGGCGGCCAGCACCGTGCCCACGGCGGCCATGACCATCAGTGTGCGGAACAGCGCTTGGCTCAGCCCTGCGGCCGGACTGTACGCGCTGAGAATGGCGGGGAACTCGCCCCAGAACCCGGCGAGGCCGGGCAGGCCGAGGGACGCCATCGCGCAGAAGCCGAGGATCCATCCGAGGCGTGGCATCTGCTTGAGCATGCCGCTGAGCCGGCTGATCTGGAGCGTGTGGTAGCGCTCCTTCACCGAGCCGGCGAGGAAGAACAACATGCCGGTGATCAGGCCGTGCGCCACCATCCCGAAGATGGCGGCGTCGATGCCGAGCGTGGTCAATGTCGAGATCCCGAGCATCACGAAGCCCATGTGGGCGACCGAGGAAAAGGCGATGAGCCGCTTCATGTCGGTCTGGGCAAGGCAGCCGAGTGCGCCGTAGATGATCCCGACCACGGCGAGCACGCCGATGACAGGCGCCCACTTCACGGCTGCCTGCGGAAGGAACGGCAAGGCGATGCGGACGAATCCGTATGTGCCGAGCTTCAGCAGGATGGCGGCGAGGATGACGGAGCCCTGTGTGGGTGCCTCGGTGTGCGCGTCGGGGAGCCACGTGTGGAACGGGAACATCGGCACCTTGACCGCGAACCCGATGAACATGCCGGCGAAGATCCAGATCGCCGTGTTCTTGGCCACGCCTCCGCCGTTCTCCAAGAACCATTGGAACTTGAAGGTCGCCAACTCGGGCGTCGCGCTGTTGTTCTTTGTGACGACGAACAATGCGATGAATGCAACGAGCATCAAGGCCGAACCGAACATCGTGTAGAGGAAGAACTTGAGCGAGGCGTATTGACGGTTCTCGCCACCCCACACGCCGATCATGAAGTACATCGGCAGCAGCACCAACTCGAAGAAGACGAAGAACAGGATCAGGTCCTGGGCAACGAAGGTGCCGGCCATACCAACCTGCAGGACCAGCATCAAGATGAAGAAGGCCTTCGGATTGCCGGGCGCCGGGATGTGGTCCCACGAGTAGATCATCACGAGAAGCGTGATGACCATCGACAGCAGATAGAGCGGCAGGCTGATGCCGTCGAGGCCGATCGTGTACGTCGCCTTGATCGGACGGATCCAGTCGTTGGTGGTGAAGAACTGCTGCTTCGCGGCTTGGCCGTAGTCGAACTGGATGACTGTGTACACACCGACGAGCAGCGTTGCCGCGGCGGCCACGATTGCCGTGCCTTTGACCAAGGCCTCGTCGCGCTTCGGGATGAAGAGCATCACCAGCACACCGGCCATTGGCAGGAACGTGCCGACGCTCAGCAGCCATTGTTGGTCTTGAAGTACTTCCATGGGTCCCTCTAGCTGTTGACGAGTACGAGTACGAGCGCGCCGACGGCCGCGCTGGCGAACAGAAGTGCGCCGTACATGCTGACCTTGCCTGACTGCACGGGCTGCAGCGCGCCGCCAGTGCCACGAGCGACGGCACCGCTGCCGTTTACGGCGCCGTCCACCAATCGTTGATCGACGTTCTTGTACACCCAGTCGCTGGTCTTGCGACCGCCAATGCCGACCGCGTTGACGACGCCGTCGAGCACGCGTTGGTTCGTCCAGTACGCCGCTGCGGCGATGGGATGGGCAATGCCGTGGACGATGACCTTCTCGTACAGGTCGTCGAGGTAGTACTTGTTGACGAGAAAGCGATGACCGGCACCGAGCACAGGATTGCGTTGCGTGAGGCCCTTCAACGGCGAAGTCGCCCGACCGAACACCTGCTGGCACACAGCAAGACTGATCGCGAACCCGGCGACGACCATGGCGATCGACGGCAAGGCCTTGACCCACTCGAACGTCGGCCCCTCTGGGAGTTGCACGCCGATCGACGACTCGAGCCAGTGTTCGAAGAAGTGGATCTTGAACGGAGCGGCATTGAGGTAGCCGGAGACCACTGCGAGAAAACCGAGCATCAGCAGCGGCACGGTGATGAGCCACGAGGAATCGGTCGGGGCGAAGGGCAGGGGTCTGGCATGGGCGGGCTCGAGATCGTGCGAGTCGTGTGAATTGTGAGCAACAGCGTGATGGTCGTCGTGCGCGGCAACAGCATGATGACCGTCGACTTCGTGAACGAAGTGGGCGGCGGCGCCGCGGGGCTCGCCGAAGAAGGTGAGGTAGGTCGCTCGCGTCATGTACGCGGTGGTCATGAAGGCACCTATGAGACCGATGATCATGAACACGCCGTAGTGGAAATGGCCGGCGGAGTCGATGATCTCGTCCTTGGAGAAGAACCCACTGAAGAACGGCACACCACAGAGAGCCGCGGTCGCGGCGATCCACGTGGCGAAGGTGACTGGAAGCTTGCCTGCCAAGCCACCCATGTCTTTCTTCATGTCGAAGCTGTGATGGCTGGCCGTGTGCGAGACCGAACCGGCGCACAGGAACAGGCAGCATTTGAAGAAGGCGTGGGTGAAGATGTGGAACACCGCCGGCATCCACGCGCCGACGCCGAGACCCATCATCATGTAGCCGAGCTGGCTGACGGTCGAGTACGCCAAGACTCTCTTGATGTCGTTCTGCACGAACGCCAGTCCGGCCGCGATCAGGATGGTGATCCCACCGATCACGGCGATGAGGTTGAAGTGCTGGCCGACGACGTTGATCAACAGACCTGCATGGAACACCGGATACAGACGTGCCACCAGGAAGACGCCGGCGACGACCATGGTCGATGAGTGCAAGAGCGAACTGACCGGTGTTGGTCCGGCCATGGCGTCGGGCAGCCAGGTGTGCAGAGGGAACTGGCCACTCTTGCCGATGCATCCGATGAACAGGGCGACGGCTGCCCACAGCAGCACCGTGTGACCCGTCGAAGGATCGTTGGCCCATTCGAACAACCCGCGTATGGTGAACGTGCCTG
>JANPGV010000040.1:0-1733 GCA_031424145.1 Ilumatobacteraceae bacterium | reverse complement strand
GTTCGGATTAAGGAGACGACAACGTGAAGATCACAGGGGCCCAAGCCCTGATCAAATCCCTCGAGATGGAGGGCGTCGAGGTCATGTTCGGCCTTCCCGGTGGCTGCATCCTGCCTGCCTACGATCCGTTGCTCGACTCGTCGATCCGCCACATCCTGGTGCGCCACGAGCAGGGCGCCGGGCACATGGCCGAGGGGTACGCCCACGTCACCGGGCGGCCAGGTGTCGCCATGGTCACCAGCGGCCCTGCGGCCACCAACATGGTCACCCCCCTCTGCGACGCATACATGGATTCGATCCCGATGGTGTGCATCACGGGTCAGGTGCCCACGACCGCGATCGGCACCGACGCGTTCCAGGAGTGCGACACCGTCGGCATCACGCGCAGCGTGACCAAGCACAACGAGTTGGTCATGTCGGCTCAGAACCTGCCGATGGCCGTGCGCCAGGCGTTCCGCGTCGCGACGACGGGCCGGCCCGGCCCGACGCTGATCGACGTTCCCAAAGACGTGCTGCAGAACTCGATGGAGTGGTACTGGCCGACCGACGCAGAGGTCATCGACAGCCTGCCGGGGTATCGCCCCAACATGAAGGGTCACCCGCGGATGATCAAAGAGGCGGCGAAGTTGATCCTCGCAGCGGAGCGGCCGATCCTCTACGTGGGTGGCGGCATCCTCAAGGCGCGTGCCGCCGAGGCATTGCGCGAACTGGCCGAGCTGACCGACATCCACGTCGTCACCACGTTGATGGCCCGCGGCGCCTTCCCCGACGATCACCCGTTGTGTCTCGGCATGCCGGGCATGCACGGCAACGCAACGGCCATCACCGCATTACAGCGCAGCGATCTGCTCATCACGCTCGGTGCGCGCTTCGACGATCGCATCACGGGCAAGGTGTCTACCTTTGCCCCCGATGCCAAGGTCATCCACGTCGACATCGACCCGGCGGAGCAAGGCAAGGTTCGCCGGCCGGACGTGCCGATCGTCGGCGACTGCCGCCTCGTGATCGAGGAGCTGATCAAGGCCATCCGCGATCTGCGCGAAAGCGGCACGACGCAGGCCGACATCGGCGCGTGGAAGAGCCGCATCAGTGGTTGGCGCGAGCAGTTCCCGCTGGCCTACGAAGCCAGCGAGCCCGGCGAGGCGTTGAAGCCGCAGTTCTGCCTCGAGCAGCTCCGCGACAGCGCGCCAGAAGGCACCATCCTGATCGCCGGCGTGGGTCAGCACCAGATGTGGTCATCGCAGTACTGGAAGTTCAACGAGCCGTACACGTGGGTCAACTCCGGCGGGCTCGGAACCATGGGCTTCTGCGTCCCGGCAGCAATTGGTGCCAAGGTCGGCCGTCCCGATCGCACTGTGTGGGCAATCGACGGTGACGGGTGTTTCCAGATGACTGCACAAGAGTTGGTCACCGCCAGTGTGGAGCGCATCCCGATCAAGGTCGCCATCTTGAACAACAGCTATCTCGGCATGGTTCGCCAGTGGCAGGAGATGTTCTACGACGAGCGCTACAGCGAGGTCTACCTGTCGCCCGAGCTACCCGACTTCGTCAAGTGGGCCGAGGCGATGGGTTGCGTCGGGATCCGAGTGGATTCGCCGGAAGAAGTTCAGCCGGCGATCGACAAGGCCAACGCGATCGACGACCGTCCCGTCGTCGTCGACTTCCGTGTCGACGCACGCGAGAAGGTGTACCCGATGGTGCCGGCCGGCATGGGCAACGACGACATGATCCTG
>JANPGV010000039.1:0-1550 GCA_031424145.1 Ilumatobacteraceae bacterium | reverse complement strand
GAGGTATATCGCGGTGGCCGTCGCGGCACACCATGCGACGATGTCGAGCAGGATCCTCGCGAGAGTGGCGTATTTCTGCAACTTGCGGCTCGTCAAGAGCACCCAATCGCGTGACGCCAATGACCGGACCATTCGGGAAAGTCTATGCCCGTCGTGTGGCGGAGGGCCCCTACCTCATCCGCGCGTGCCGCCTCTGCCGAGGGAGACAATCCCGAGGTCGGTGGCAGCTGTATGACAGTTACGCCCATCGAGGAGGGTGGTTGCGCCCCCGAGATCAGAAGATTGGAGAGCGCGATATTGAACGTGGTCTGCCTGGATGATGGCCGCGTCGCAACGCTGGCCGAGGTGATACGGGATGAAACCGAGGTTTGTGATCTCGTCGTCCGAATACAGCGGATCGTGGACGACAGGGTGTGCGCTTGCGTTCGTCAGTGCTTGGGCGAGGGCGAAGGCACCCGAGAAGGCTGACTCTTTCACGCCGCCGCGGTAGGCGAGACCCAAGATTGCGACGGTGAGGTTGTCGAGTGGTCCGAGGTGCTCGGCGAGCCGTTGAACCGCATATTCGGGCATGGCATCGTTGACTTGGCGGGCGGCCGCCGGGATGCGGGCGGAAGGGTCCTCGGACAGGTAGAAGTGCGGGTAGACGGGGATGCAATGGCCACCGACCGCGATACCTGGCTGGTGGATGTGGCTGAACGGTTGGCTGTTGCACGCGTCGATGACTTGGTAGATGTCGATGTCGTGATGGTCGGCGTGGCGGGCGAGTTCATTGGCGAAGCCGATGTTGATATCGCGGTAGGTCGTTTCGGCGAGTTTGGCGAGCTCGGCCGCTTCGCTGTTGCCGAGGTTCCATACGCCGTTTGGCCGGGCCAAGTCGTCGCGCTGGTCGAACTGCAGCACCGACTCATAGAACTTGACTGCCAGATCGGTGCTGGCGTCATCGATCCCGCCGACCAGTTTCGGGTAGCGGGCCAGATCGGCGAACACGCGACCGGAGTACACGCGTTCCGGGCTGAAGGCGATGAAGAGGTTGTCGCCCACTGTCAGCCCGGACCCTGCGGCCAGCGTCGGCGCGAAGCGGCGGCGAGTGGTGCCAACCGGCAACGTGGTCTCGTAGACCACCAACGTTCCAGGTCGGAGCCCTGCAGCTATTGCCGCGGTGGCATGGTCGAGCGCACCGAAGTCAGGTTGCTTGTCGACATCGACGACCAAAGGCACGACGACCACGACGACCTCGGCGGACTTGACCGCCTCGGTGACATCGCAAGTTGCTGTCAACCGCCCTGACGCGACCACCTCGGCCAGGAGTCGATCCAGATCGGTCTCGTTGGGAAACGGGGCAACGCCCGCATTGACCATGTCCACCGTGCCGGCCGAGATATCTGCGCCGACGACCCGGTGACCACCGCGCGCAAACTGCACAGCCAGCGGCACCCCGATCTTTCCCAACGCCACAACACAGATGTCCATACACCCTCTCAGCCACCGAACGGCCAGGTCAGCGACCCTTGGCTACGAGCAGGAAACACTACCGGTCCCACGGGACTGTC
>JANPGV010000038.1:0-11368 GCA_031424145.1 Ilumatobacteraceae bacterium | reverse complement strand
GCCGGAGCACTGACGACGGCCGTCATCGCATCTCCCTCCCGGACAGGATGACCGTGCGCTTCCGGCTGATCCACACGATCGCGGCGACCGACACCACGAACGGCGTCGTGCTCTGGAAGTCGTGCAGGAACTGAAGCCTCCCGTCGAACGGAGTCAGGACGGACTGCAGCACACCGATCACGAGACTGGCCACGAACGTGACCGGCAGGGATCGGAACTGACCGACGATCGCCCCGCCCAAGGCGCCGATGACGAACCATGTCAAGGTGCCTTGATCGATGCTGTTGAAGAACGAGGGAAGCAACAGGAACACGCAGCCGCAGATCAGCCCGGAGCCGAGCCACGCGAGCGCCTCGACTCTGCGGATCGGTACTCCCAGCAACGAGGACACATCACGGTCGTTGGCGATCGCCCGCATCGCTGTGCCGGTGGCCGTTTGCTTGAGAAACACACTGACCACCACGACCACGACTACGGCGAACGCCAACGCGATGATCTGCGTCGACGTGACCACCGCACCGCCCACCTTGAAGAGCTTGGTCGGCAGCACCAGGGACCGTGGTTTCGAGGTGTCCCAACGCTCCTTCATGATCCCGAGGAGGAACAGAGCGACGCCGACCATTCCAAGTGACTTGACGAGCGGATCCCGGCGAGCGAGCTTCGGAGCAATCCACATCCCGTAGAGCAGCGTCAGTCCTGCACAGACTGCGACGAGAGCCGGGTACGCCAGTATCCGCCATCCGACGGCGTGCGGGTTCGGATGCTTGAGGCTGCCGCCCAACAGCGACCAGGCAATATGCGCACCCATGCACCCGATGGCACCGAACGCCAAGTTGACCACACCGGTGGTCCGGTACAGGACGACGAGTCCCGTACCGGTCACCGCGTACATGGCCCCGAAGGCCAGGCCCGAAACTATGTAGGGCCACAGTTCACCAAGACCTGGCATATCGAGGTTTCTTCCTTAGGTGTCGAGTCTTGTAGTCGGCCGTAACCCTAACTAACCGACGTTGAGCCCTTGCGAAACCTCTGCCGCGCGAACGGCGGTGAGAATCGGCTCGACTTCAGCAATCGCGAAGCAGTCCTTGTCGAGCACCATCGTGTCGGTTCCGTCAGGTACGACGTTGTAGTCCCAGTTGTTCGAAACGTTGCCCGCCGGCAAGCCACCGAAGTACCACGGCTTGCAGACGATGTGGGTGTTGAAGTTCTTGATGCCCTTGATCGCGGCATTGACCTTCACCGGATCGTCGACGTCTGCGGGCGGCATGTCCATCAGGGTCTTGACGATGATGCGGCCGAGCATGAAGCCCATCTGCTGAAAGCTTCCCAGCGGTGCGTCTGGGTTGTACTTCGCCGAGACCGTGCGGTACAGCTCCATCTCCGGACGGGGATCGTCGAGCAAGCTCAGCTCGGCGTTGACGTTGAGCTTCTTGGTCCATGCAGCACCGAGAGCGGCAGCAACAGAGTTGTCGTTGAGCGGAGTCGACGAGCCCCAGATGACCTTGTCGATCAGACCGAGCTTCTCGGCTGCCTTCAAGATCTTGAGCCCTTCCGGCGGCGTGTAGTTCAGCACGATTGCGCCACCCTCGCCGGCCTTGGCGACCGCATCCTGCACAGCACCATCAGCGTCTTCGATTGGCGGTGGGATCTGGATGTCGATCCACTTGAGCCCCTTGGACTGGGCGTACAAGCCGGCGAGCGAGTTGTTGTAGTCCGACGTGGCCGTCTTGTTGGTCATCGTGACCATCGTGCCCTTGGCGCCTTTCTCGACCACGATCTGCGCAGCGCCGAGCGCGCTGTAACCGGGACCCATGTTTGCGGCGGAGATGTTGGGTGAGCTGAAGCACTCTGCCGGCACGCCGGCGACCATGACGTAGAAGTTCTGCTGCTTGTAGTAGTCGGCGTTGACCGGGCAGTCGATGATGCTGAAACCGCCGACCATCGCGACGACCTTGTCGGTCTCGATGAGCTTGCGGGCTGCCGCTGCGGCGTCTTCCGGCTTGAGGTTGTCGTTCTCCTCGAGCATCTGAACGGGGCGGCCGTTGATGCCGCCGTTGTCGTTGACGCACTGGAAGTAGGCATCCATCATGGCCGGGCCTGTGCTGAAGTCGATGCCTGGCACCGAGGTCGTCACGTTGCCGAGCTTGATCGGATCGCCTGTTGCCTTCTGGCCGTTGCCGAGTCCGCAATCAGGACCAGCGGTGGCCGGCTTGTCACCCACGAGACCGTCACCTGAGGAAGCGGTTGTGTCGGATGTCGCCGCCGACGTCGCGGTCGCTACCGATGTCGCGGTTGCCGCAGACGTAGCGGTCGCCGCCGTGTCCGCTGTGGCTGTGGTTCCGACGGGCGCCGCAGATCCAGCGGTCGTTCCCCCAGAGTTCTTGTCGCTGCCGCACGCCACCAGGAGCATTGCTCCTACGGCCGCGGCTGCCATGAATCGGCGAGCCATGAATTCCCCCTTGTGTGTATGAGATGCCACGCGGTGGATTCGCGTCGTCCCGTTGCGACGGCGAACACCTCCTGTGACGATGGGCACCATAGTGCATAACATTTCGACGAACAACTACCGGAGGCGCCATGCGTTTCAACCATCGGAACATGGGTTTTGCTTGGACGCGCGACGGTTCGTCGCGTGCAGTCGCGGTGCTTCTGCTGCACGGGCTGTCGGGAATTTCCAGCGGCTACGACGAGGTCGTGGACGACCTCGGAGCCAGTGCTGATGTATTCCGTCTCGATCTTCGCGGACACGGTCGAAGCGACCGTGCACCGGGTACATATTCGGTTCCGTTCTACGCGGAAGACGTGACCGCGTTCATCGAGGAAGTGATCACGAAGCCGGTTGTGCTGGTCGGTCACTCGCTCGGTGGCGTGATCACACACCACATAACGGCGACGCGACCTGACATCGTTCTGTCGGCGTTGTGCGAGGACCCGCCGTTGTATTTCTGCGACCAGAGCTTGTTCGAGCAGAGCATCATGGCGGGCGTCTTCCCGATCCTCGAGGCCATGATGCGTAGCGCGCAAGCCGAACACAGAACACGCGAGTTCTACGAATCGATGGTCGCCGATGCTGTGATGCCGTGGGGACGAGCCGGCGATCACATGAGTGAGCGCGCCTTGCAGAGTCGCGTCGACTCGTTGATGCTCGGTGATCCTGACGTGTGGTTGCCTGCGATCCATGGCGGCGCGTTGAGCGGGTACGACCCCGAGGCACGCATCACCAAGCCGATGATCATCCTGCAAGCCGATCCGCAGATGGGTCCCGCGTTCTTCCCCGATCATGCGGCGCGCCAACACGCCGTCAATCCGGAGATCGACATCAGAATGATCGAAGGCGCGCCCCACGGAATTCATTCGTTCCCCGGCTCACGCGAGAGATACGTCGAGGCGGTTCGCGGCATCATCGAGCAAGCGAGTTGAGGAAGCCGAGCAGGACTGTTGAGACCGCCTCCGGCGCATCCCATTCCAGGAGATGACCGGCGCCGGCGATCACGTTGGCGCCTCCCCACGCAGCGGCATTGGTGACCGGGTTGACCTCGTCGAGGTCACCCCACAGTGTAAGGCGCGGCGCGCTGATGCGGTGCAGACGCTTTGCAGTGCCTCGATCACCCAGCGGCCACAGGATGTTGGCCGCTGCGACGTCACTGAGGTAGCTGGCGACGGGTGCTTCTTCGGGACCGAGATGGGCGAATCGTTTGGCGAATGCTTCGGGCACATCCTTGGCGAACAGGTGGGCCATGCGCTCGCCCGACGGTGTGCCGTAGATGTTGAAACCGGGATTCGCCGCGTCGGCGATGCCGAACGGAGCCAGCAAGGCCACGCCGGTTACCATCTCCGGCCGTAGTGCTGCGAGCTCGGCCGCGAACAATCCGCCTACCGACGCGCCGACGACCGGGCACGGCAACGCGCCGGTGGCATCGATCGCATCCCAGAACGTCGTGATCCAGTCGAGGTACTCGTCTCGCGGTTGAAAGCCGGGCACGCCGTCGAAGCCGGGCACCGATGGAACGGCGATTTCCCAACCAGCCTGCTCGACGGCGCCCATCGCCGGCGAGAGCTCGGCGTGACCGGCGATGCCGAAGAGGTAGACGAGCCGTTTGGGCATGGGTTCAGCGGGCATTTTGGGGCCACCACGGATCGGCGTACCCGGAGAACAGGGTTTTGAGGCCCGGGGCGACCTTCTCACCGAACATGCTGGTGTTGTAACGAGTCAACTCATCGCTCATGTTGCCGAACTGCAGCATCGCGCAGAGGTGTCCGATACGAAGCTCGCGAGCCGCCTCTTCGAGCTGTTCGCGAACCGTGTCAGGTCCGCCGATCACGACATACCCGTTGTCGACCATCTCGTCCCACGTGAGATCGTGCTTGGCCTGTTTGTTGCGGGCCACTTGGCGGATCTGCGACTTGTATCGGGCACGCACCGAACCTTCTGTGACATAGCCGGGTGCGTCGGTGAAGCCCGGATAGACGTGCAGGGACCGGTTGAAAAAGTACTCGGCGGGCTCGCGGTACAGCTTGTAGGCCTCGGCGTCGGTGTCGGCTACACCGATGAACTGGGTGACTGCCAAACGGTGTGGGTTGTCGTCCCTGCCGTGAGCCTCGACCCGTTGCCAGTACCCGTTGACCGTCTCGCGCACCATCTTGTACCCGTAGTACGTCAGCGCGCCGTAGACGAAGTCGTTCTCGGCGCAGAAGTCCCACGTCTCGACCGAGCCGCCGCCCGGTATCCAGACCGGTGGGTGTGGCTGTTGCCACGGCCGCGGGACCGGATTGACGTAACGCTGTTGGTTGAACCGGCCGTTGAAGGCAAACGGCTCGGTCGCCTGCCACGCCTTCATGATCAGTTCGATGCCTTCGTAGTAGCGAGGGCGCAGCGAGCCCGGGTTCATGCCGTAAGAGTGGGTGGTGTCCATCGCCGTCCCCACCGGGAAGCCGGCGATCAAGCGGCCTCGGGAGAACAGATCGAGCATCGCGAACTCCTCGGCGACACGGATCGGCGGGTTGTACAGGGCGACCGAGTTACCGAGCACGGTGATGGCGGCCTGCGATGTGCGGTTGGCAAGAATCGCTGCAATCAGGTTCGGTGACGGCATCATCCCGTAGCCGTTGTTGTGGTGCTCGTTGACGCAGATCCCGTCGAACCCGCAGTCCTCCGCATAGACCAGTTGATCGATGTAGGTGTCGTACGTCTCGGCCATCACATCGCGGTCGAACAGGGCCGGATCGATGTCGACCCAGACGCTGCGGTGCTTGGTGTTGAAATCGTCCGGCAATTGCGGATACGGCATCAAGTGGAACCACATCATCTTCACGCAACGATTGTCCCAAGCGATGGGCGATCAAGTCCACGACCTGCTACGACACGGATCATGTCTTGCTTGGTCATGATGGGAGCCATCGGTGGTACGGTCGCAGCGATGGACTTGCGGCGGTTGACCTACTTCGTCACGGTCGCCGAGGAGCAGCACTTCGGGCGTGCCGCGGCTCGGCTGCACATGACGACTCCCCCGCTGTCGCAACGCATCCGCGAGCTCGAGGACGAGCTCGGCCTGAAGCTGTTCGAGCGCTCGACCAGGCAGGTCCACCTGACGCCAGCTGGCTCGCGACTGTTGCACGAGGCACGCACGACGCTGCGAGCCGCCGAGCGATTGACGGTGCTCGCTGACACGTTGCGGCGCGCCGCTGAGTCGACCAATCAACCGTTGACACTCGCCTACTGCCACGGCAGCGAGCACGCGGCATTGGCCGCGGCGCGCAAGTTTCACGACGAGCACCCACACATAGCCCTGCACCCTTCGGCATTGACGTCGCTGCGAATCTTCAAGGATCTGCGCGATGGCCGGCTGACGGTCGGGGTCGTCCACCCGCCGGTCCCCTACCCGGACCAGCTGGCCTCGCAGTTGCTCGCTCGGGTCGCGTTCGATCATGTTGCCGTGCCCCAGAATCACCCTCTGGCCCAGCAAGCGGTTGTCGATGCAACGGATCTCGAGGGCCAACCGGTCCTGCTCGTCGAACGCGAGGAAGCACCGACGTACCACGACGCGACGCTGGCCTACTGCGCCGCGCTCGACGTGCGGCCGGCATGGGTCATGCACCCCGCCACTCAGGTCGAGCGAATGCTCGACATGGTGGCGGTGGGTTCCGGAATCGGTTGGCTCAATGCGTGGCAAGCTGCGCACGTGAGCCGTGATGGTGTCGCGATCCGCCCGTTGCGACCCGTGGAGCGGTTCGACGAGTTCTACCTCGTATGGCGCGTGGACGATGATTCGAAGCCGGTCCACGACTTCGTCGAGATCGCCATGGAGGCCTGCAAGGCATGACTGTTCGACCCAATGTCAACGGCCGGCTCGCGGGCAAGGTATGCGCCATCACTGGCGCGACCGGCATCGCCGAGGCCGCCGCAGAACGCTTCGCCGCCGAGGGTGCCCGGCTCTTCGTGGTGGCGTTGCGCGAAGAGGATTGCCGCGCGTTGGCTGACCGCATCGGATCCAGCGCCGAATTGACCTGGGTCGCGGCGGACCTGACCGACGAAGCGGAGACGGAGCAGGCGTTCGTCCGCTGCGTGGAGGCTTTCGGTCGGCTCGACTCGCTGCTTGCGTGTGCCGGCGGCAGCGGACGCCCGTTCGGCGACGGGCCACTGCATTCCACGTCGCTGCAGTCGTGGAACACAACTGTTGCACTGAACCTCAACACCGCGTTCCTCAGTTCGCGCGAGGCGGTCAAGATCATGCTCGACCAGCCGGGCGGTGGTTCGGTCGTGTTTGTCTCGTCCGTGGCAGCCACCAACCCCGTTGCCGGAGCCTTCAACACACTTGCCTACGCCGCGGCCAAAGGCGGGATCAACTCGCTGACGCTGAATGGGGCGTGCCAGTACGGCGCAGCCGGCATCCGCTTCAACGCGATACTGCCGGCGCTCACACTGACGCCGATGGCCAAGCGAGCCGCAGCGGATCCGGAGACGCTCGACATCGTGAAGGCGCGCATGCCCGTCTCCGCCGGCGGACCATTGTCGGCCGACGACCACGCCCAGGCAGCGCTGTTCCTGTGCAGTGACGAGTCGAAGCACATCACTGGCCAACTCATCCGCGTCGACGGAGGCTGGGGAGTCAACTAGCCCGCCGGGCCCCTTCTGAATCGTCAGTGACGAAACTGCCGGGCAGCGGTGTGAGCCCGATGCTTTCCGCTGGCGCGACACCGGACTCACACCACCGGGGTCACGGCGCTAGCCGGCGTCGTACCTCCGCGGCAGCGGCCATCAGGCGATCGGCAACATCCGTCGTGCGAATCGGGTTGCCGGCGAACCACAGCACCGCGATCGCACCTTGGTCGGCGATCGGCACCGCGATCGACGCCATTCCTGGGATGACTTCGGCCTCGCTCTCGGCCCAGCCGACGGCGCGGGCTCTGCCGATCTCGGGGCGCTCGCCCGCGATCGGCGGGCGGCCGGCCAGCAGGGCAAGTCCGGGCGCGCCCCGGTCGATCGGATGCCTGGTGCCGGGCCGATACGCAACGTGGGCATCCAATGAAGTGGGCTCGACGCTGTCGACAGTCACAGCCTCGTCGCGATCGGCGACCACGAGGAAGGCCGTCATCCGCAGGTCTTCGGCGAGGTGCGCCAACACGGGTGCGGCAGCAGCACGTAGCGAGCGGCGCACACCTCGGCTGAGCACCGCGAGGTACGGACCGGCCGAGTAGTCACCGTCGGAATCACGTTCGATGAGGTGCCGGCCCTCGAGCGTTCGGAGCAAGCGGTAGACGATGGAGCGGTGCAGACCTAGTGCAGACGCTGTCGTGTCGACCGAGACCGCACGATCGGCCGTCGCAACGAAGTCGAGGCACGCCAGGCCGCGATCAAGGGTCTGAGAAAGTGCTACGTTTTCGTTCGACATTCGAATCATTCATTCGATTATAGAACAACCACGTTTGGAGTTGTGACATGGGAGCACGAACCGGCCAACAGGTCCTCGATCGATTGCGAGAGCGGCCGCCCGCGCTATGGGTGGACGGCGAACTGGTGCACGACCCGACGACGCATCCGCGCACGGCGAACGCCGCCCACTCGCTCGCCGCGCTGTACGAGTTGCAGCACCGGCCGGATCTCATCGACACGATGACCTTCGAATCACCCACCACGGGAGATCGTGTGGGGATGAGCTTCATCGTGCCGCGAACGCGCGAAGACCTCGAGCGTCGGTCGGAGATGCACAAGGTGTGGGCCGACGCCTGCCTCGGATTCATGGGACGAATGCCCGACTACCTCAACGTCAACCTGATGGGTGCGGGTACGGCCGCCGAGTACTTCGGTCAGTGCCGGCCGGAGTTCACAGACAACGCTCGCAACTACTTCGAATACGTCCGCGAGAACGATCTGGCCCTGACACATGCACTGACCAACCCTCAGGTCGATCGGCGCAAACAGGCGTACGAGTTGGACGATCCGTTCATCGCGCTCGGTGTCGTGCGCGAAACGTCCGACGGGATCATCGTGCGCGGTGCGCGCATGTTGGCGACCCTGCCGATCAGCGACGAGATCCTGATCTTCCCCTCGACCGTGGTCAAAGGTGGCGACGAGATGAAGCCCTACGCATTGGCCTTCGGCATCCCCAACAACACCCCTGGTCTGTCCTTCCAATGCCGCGAACCGCTCGACATCGGCCGAAGCCACAAGGACCACCCGCTCGGCTCTCGCTTCGACGAGATGGATGCGATGGTGTACTTCGACGATGTCCTCGTGCCGTGGGAGCGGGTCCTGTTGATGAACGACGTGGACCTGGCGAACCGGGCCTACGCCGAGACCGGTGCTGTCCTGCACATGGCCCACCAAGTCGTCAATCTGAAGATTGCGAAGACCGAAGCGTTCCTCGGCGTGATTCAGGCAGCCATCGACACGATCGGATCCGGCGACGCTCCGCACGTGCAGCACATGGTCGCCGAGGTGATCATGATCCTCGAGATCATGAAGGGCCTGAAGATCGCCAGCGAGGCGGGAGCCTCCCTCAACAAGTACGGAGTGATGACGCCGGCACGTCCGCCTCTCGATGCGGCGAGGAACTGGTACCCCGGTGTCTACAAGCGACTCGTCGAGATCATGCAACTCGTGACGACCAGCGGGCTGATCACGATCCCCACCGAAGCCGATTTTCAAGGGCCACGTGGAGCAGACATCGCCAAGTACCTGCAAGGCGCCAACAGCTCAGCCGAGGAACGCGTCGCCCTTTTCCGGTTGGCGTGGGACATGTCGATCAGCGCGTTCGGTGGCCGACAGTCGCACTACGAGCTGTTCTTCTTCGGCGACCCACCGCGCATGAAACAAGCCCTCTACGGGACCTACGACCGCGGCCAGTGCGTCGAGCGAGTCAGGTCGTTTGTCGCCGATACTGGCTGGCCGCAAACTGCGCTAGCCGACTAGCTCAGATTGCCTCACAGTGGCCAAAGCGTCACGGTACCGCTCGACGTTGGCCAGCTTGACCCCTTCGTAACCGCGAACCTGGTCGATCAGGCTGACCAGCTCGAGAGCCGTGCTGGGATCGGTCGCCAACATCGTCGAAGCCTCGTCGATCAGCCCGATGTACTCCCTGACCATGGCCCGCTCGGTGCGACGAACCTTGGAATGGCCGAAGGGATCCAGTGCCGTCCCACGCAACCCCTTCATGCGCCGCAAGGTCGAGAGCACCGGCACCGACCAGGCACCGAAGCGGAGCTTGCGACCGAGGCCCATCGACCGCAACATCGGCGGGTAGAGATTCCACGTCATCTTGGCGTCGTCGCCGAACTGAGCAGCAACCTTGGCTCTCCCAGCCAGCAACAACCGGGCCACTTCGTATTCGTCCTTGTAGGCCATGACGTGGTGCAGCTGCCGGGCGCACATCGTTGCGAACGAACTGTCGCCGCCCGCCTGCTGTTCTGCGCGATAGGCCTTGGTCACGACACCGACGTAGCGCGCTGCGTAGCGACGACTTTGATACCCGACGAGATCGCCGGCGCGGCGCTCGACCAGTTCGCGGAGCAGCGGGTCATCGATCCCCTCCACGGCGTACGGCTGCAGCTCGTAGGCAAGGCTGGCGCCGGCAGCAGCTTCGACCTCGCCAGGGTCGACCGTCCACTGCCGGCCCCAGCGGAACGCCGAGAGGTTGGCCTCGACAGCGGTTCCGTTGAGCTCGATCGCCCGCTCGATCGCTTCGCCGGGCAATGGGATGAAACCAGCCTGATAGGCAACTCCCACCATGAACACGTTGGCCGTGACCGCGTTGCCCAACAGGGCGGTGACGATGTGCGCTGCGTCGACATAGAGGTTGCGAGTCGCGTCTGTTCGCTTGGCCAACTCCGCACGCAAGGGCCCGAGATCGAGGCCGTGAGAGGCGACCTTGCCGATCATCCGCCCAGTCGGAGCGATGCCAGTGGACACGACCGCAACGCTGTGCTCGACATCGAGACCGGCGAGGTTTGCAGGCGTCGACGACGCCAGAGGGTCGAACGCCAGCAGCACGCCGATTTGGCCGGGCGTCGGATCGCCAAGCGTCACCGTTGATACAACCGGGCCAGCCTTCTGCGACAGCCCCGTCTGGTCGGCGGTCTTGGCATCGATCCCCGCGATCTGCGCAGCGGCAGCCAGCACCTGGCTGACGGTGACCACGCCGGTGCCACCGATGCCGGGCATACGGATGGCGACGTCGTTGGGCACTACCAGAGTGGGCGCGGGCAGTTCGCCCGTGGTGGCAGTGACCCGCTTCGACTTCTTCGCCTTGCCAGGCTTCACCGTGATGAACGCCGGGCAATCACCCTTGAGGCAACTGGCGTCGACGTTGCAGCTGGCCTGGTCGACCACGGTCTTGCGACCGAACTCGGTCTCGGTGGAATGCAACGACAGGCAGTTGGACTGCACGCCGCAGTCGCCGCAAGCCTCGCAGACCCGCTCGTCGATCATGACCCGGAACGTGGCGGGGGCAACGATCCCGCGCTTGCGATCGCGACGCTTCTCGGCAGCGCATTGCTGGTCGTGGATGTGCACAGTGACGCCGTCCATGCCACGGAGCTTCTCCTGTGCGGCGACGATGGAGTCGCGATGGACCACGTCGACACCACCGGGAAGGTCGACGCCGCGGTACTTGCCGGGATCGTCAGTGGTGATCGTGATGTGCTTGACACCTTCGGCCATGAGCATCTGGGTCATCTCCGGCACGCTGCGCAGACCGGCGGCGTCCTGTCCTCCCGTCATCGCTACGGCGGCGTTGTACAGGATCTTGAACGTCATGGTCGTGCCCGAGGCGATGGCCGCCTGAACGGCCAGCTGACCGCTGTGGAAGTACGTGCCGTCGCCCATGTTCTGGAAGAAGTGGTGATCTTCGACAAATGGCGCGGTGCCGATCCA
>JANPGV010000037.1:0-29669 GCA_031424145.1 Ilumatobacteraceae bacterium | reverse complement strand
GTTGGTGGCATTGCTGGTGATTGTCAACGGCGTCGTCGATCCCGTTGCAGTCGTTGGGCTGAACGAGACGTTCAGCTTGCAGGTCCTGCCTGGTGCGACCGCAACGTTGCATGTGCCCAGCGTGACGCTGAACGGTGCTGTTGTGGTGGCCGCAGTGATGACGAGGTTGGCTGTTCCGGTGTTTGTCACCAGAGCAGTCCTCGTCTTGACAACCCCGCGTCGGATGGCACCGAAAGCGGTGTCAGCGACGGTGGCTGTAGCCGTTGTGACCACAGCCGGAGTAACACCGTTGCCCGACAGTGCAACCGTTGAGGCCGCACCGGCGTTGTGGGCGATGGTCAACGTTGCTGCCGCAGCACCTGCCGCGGTTGGGCTGAACGTCACACCGATGGTGCAAGTCGCTGTCGGGGCAATTGGCCCTGTCAAGCAGGAACTGCCGGCGACGATTGCGAACGGACCAGCTGGGGCCACCGTGATAGAGCTCACCACGAGGTCGGCCGTGCCGGTGTTCGCCACCGTTATGGTCCGTGCCGCCGAAGTAGTCCCGGTGTTCTGGTTGCCGAAGCCCCCGGTCCCGGTCACGTTCGCCACCGGAGCAGCCAGGACACCAGTGCCGCTGATGTTGACAACAGTTGTACCAGCGTTGTGGCTGATCGTCACTGTTGCCGACTTCGCACCCGCAGATGTGGGTGAGAACAGAACGCTGATGGTGCATTGGCCCCCGCCCGGGGAAACCGATGCACAGCCACTGTTGATGCTGAACTGGCCGGGATCAGTGCCGCCTAGCAAAGCGCCAGTGACGACCAGGGGAGCAGTTCCGGTGTTGGTGAGCGTGATGAACTGCTGACCCGAGGTGGTTCCGGTGGTCTGGCTGGCAAACGTGAGATCCGACGAGGCCGACGCCACCGGGGCTGGGATGAGGCTCACCGTCGTATCCGTGAACTGCAGGTGTTCGACGTTGCGAACGACGTCGACGCCGTCGGTTCCTACGTTGTCGCGGACTTCGGTGTAGGCGAGGTTGCCGAAGAGGTCAGCCGGACGAGGAGTGATCGTGTAGTTGCCAACCGGGCCGGAGAACACTGCGGTGTCGCAGTTGACCGGAGTCGTGCCGGCACAGTTGGGTGCCGGGACAACCGGCGTCAGGACCTCACGGACGATGACCAGGGTGCCCGGGTCGACCAGGCCGGCGAACACTGCTTGTTGCAGCGTCATACCTGCTGTGCCGTTGCCGAAGTTGCCCGTCAGAGCAGCGTGCTCCATCAGATCGGTAGAACCGATCTCGATGTTCGATGAGTCGCGGACGCTGATACGTACGTTCATGTACTTGTCGCCGTCGAGGACGTCGTCGGCGCCTCGACCAGTCATCGTGTCGCTACCCGCACCACCGAGGATGATGTTGCCGTCACCCCACACCGGTCCGACGAGCTGGCAGTAGCTGGTGGCCGAGGCGTCGATGATCGGCTGTGACGGTGTGTTCAAGGGCGGGACCAGAGCATCGAGGCCGGTGATCCTGTCGAGGCCGTCCTGGTCGAGGGCATCGCATCCGATGAACCCTCCGCCGCCGACGGCAGATGGAACGACGTCGTCGCCGAACAGCTGGTCGTTCAGGTTCCAACCCGACAGCGCCTCGACCTCGTTGAAACGGTCGCGAGCCCCGACGGCCGGGATCCCTGCGCCGAGGATTCTGAGGTTCAGGTCGGAGAACTGCGCCTGGGGATCGGCCAAGCCGATCGACCAGTCATAGCCCGATGCGCCGGCGTTCTTCTCGACACCCGGACCGGCGACGAGGATATCGTCGCCACCCTCGCCGTCGTAGTCGTCGTCGCCACCTTGGCCAATGAACACGTCGTTACCGGGAAGGTTGTGGTCGTCGAAGAACGGGGTCGAGCTGTCACCGATCAACAGGTCGGGCCCGTTGGCGCCTTCCTCCCAGTCGTCGCCGCTGTCACCGAAGACGGCGTCCTCGCCCTCACCGGCGATGGCGAAGTCGTTGCCGGCGCCGAGGAACGATTCATTGATGTTCGCTCCACCATTGGTGAAGTCGTCGCCGTCGCCGGCCATGATGATGTCGAGACCGATACCACCGTCGATGGCGTCGTTACCGGGACCACCCTTTGGAACGTCATCGCCGCCAAGGTCGGTGATGATGTCGTTGCCGGCACCACCAAGAGCGACATCGTCGCCGGCGCCGCCATCGATGACGTCGTTGCCCTCGTTGCCCCAGAAGGTGTCGTTGTCGTTACCGCCCTGGACCCTGTCGACACCGGCAGTGCCGTTGTACACGCTCTGACCGTTGATGCCGACCGGATCGACGCCGTTGGGCGACCGGTAACGGAACTGACCGTTGGGCATGCGCAGCAGCAGACGGTTCTCGTCGCAGTCCGAGCCCACAACGTCGTTGACCGAGACAGAGTCGGTAAGGAAACTGCCGGGTGCGGCGGGCCAGGTGAGGTTACCGAGCTGGAACTTGCAGTCGGAGGTGGCAAACGCATCGGCCTTCAGCGTCTGAGCGGTGGTGTTGCGCATGATCAGCTCGGCGAACGAGTTGCCCTCGAGCTGTGCCCGCAGGTTCATGCCCGGCGTACGACCGAGGTAGTAGAAGCGGTCACCGTCCTGCAGGTTGGTGAGCTGCTTCTCGAACACGTAGTTGAACGTCGTGCCGAGCAGGCCGCCGAACGGGTTGGTGATCTCGGCCAGGCCGCCGACCCATAGGTCGATACCATCGACTCCGGTGACGGACACGCCGCCAACGTTCGACCAATCTTTGGCGGGGATTGCGGCGGTGTTGTCGAGGCACTCCTGCGAAGGCGTTGCCGTGTCGCAACCGGTGCCGAAGGACAGGTCCGGACCAGGGCCAGCGGGGGCCCCGGGATAGTTGGTGCTGCCCATGAAGTCCGCAGCGTCAGCCGGCGGCGTGTCGAAGATGGTCGGCTTCACCAGGATCCGTGCTGCCTCGCGTTTGCCGGCAATCGTCGTCTGGCTGGTGATCGTCTGGTGCTTGCCGTATGCGGCAACGAAGTTGATCAACGACTCCGGGTGCTTCAGCGCCAGGCCGTAGTGGATCCAGCTGCTGTACGGGGCCAACTGACCGTCGTTGGTCGCCGCGAAGATCTGCTTGCGGACGTTGTTCAACGAGGGGATGCCCTCACTGCGGGCTCGGGTCATGTTGATCGTCGGCAGGTCGAGCGGCAGACCGAGGAGGTTATTGCGCAACGTGTCGCTGACGAACTCGTCGAGCTCGTTACCGACCTGGTCCGACAGTCCCATGATGATCGAGCCGGCGGCCTGCCGGGATGAGAGCGTGCCGGCACTTCCACCGTTGTTGTATGCCGCCGGGTTGAGAAACCCGTCGAGCAGCGGCACCGAGTTGTCGGAACCATCTTCGTTCGTGCGCGGGATGTCCTCGTCGAGCATCGAGTGACCGAAGCGGTAGACGGCGTGGGCGAACTCGGCGGTGATCGCCGGGTTGATGTCGGTCTGACCGAAAGCAAACGCGTTGAACGGGTTGATCGCCGGCTGCACCTTACGGGCGAACTCCTCGAACACCAGGTGCTGATATTGCATCTCGGTCACGAAGCGGGCTGCCTGGAACAGGCGCTCTCCGTAGTCGAACGTGTTCGCAGAGGTGGCCTGGTATGCAGCCAAAATGGTTGGGTTGGCTTCCAGGGTTCCCTGAATATCACCGACCAGACGGTCGTGCTCGGTGTGGAAGATCTGGTGAATGGAGGTCAGCGCGATGTTCTCGTTGCATCGGCCGTCGCCGCAGATGAAGTGCTGTTCGAGCAGCTCGTTGTCGTACTCGCCAGAGGCGACAGGGTCCAAGCTGCCGCCGGCCGTGAGGTTGGCGTCAGCCGTCTTCGGCGAGGTCGCCGAGCCGGGACCAGCTGCATGAGCGATGTCGTTGAGGAATGCTGTCCCGATACGCAGTGAACCGACCATGTCGACACCCATGCCGCCATTGAGTGACGGGTCACCTTCCTGCACGATGTTGCCAGGGAACATCACCATCGGCATGCCGCGAGCAGGGCCGGGCACAAAGTTGCCGTACGGGTCGGCCACGATCATCGGGATGTCGTTGACATCGGTGTCGACGAGCCGCAGGCCGAGCAGTGTCGAGGCCTGGTTCTTGATCATCGCCCATGTGGCCAGGCCGCCATCGGCTGAGGAAAGGAACTTGCCGGTCGAAACCGGCCCGCCCGGGGTCGCGGCGTATTCACGTAGGAAGACCTGGTGCGAGGGATGCGAGGTATACGTCTGGCTCTGGTCGACGAACGGCGAGTCGGTGTTCGGTGCGCTGCGGTTACCGTCAGGACCAGTCACGATGCTGCCGCGGGTAAGAACCATGAACCGGCGGTTCGGATCGAGGTCGTCGGCATTTCCAAAAATGTGGTCCGGTCCGGCAACCAATGGGTCGTCGTCTTTGAGCGGCACGAAGACCTGCCCGCTGTCGGCGCTGTTGGTGATCTTGTCGAGGCCGTGGTCGAAGAACTGGCCGAAGATCGTGAACAGCGAGTTGTACGGCGGCGAGAGACCAATGTCAGTCGTCACGTTGGGGATGAACAATGTCTGATACTGCGTCACGCAACCCGGGGGGGTGGCGGGGATTATGTCAACCGGCGGGTCAGAACCCAGAACCCTGTCGCAAGGGACGACGCCCGTGTTGCCCTGGGTACGCACCGGGAACCCGGCTGCGGCGACCGCTGCAGGGTTCGTGGAGGTCTGATCGACGATCAGATTGCTGATCATTCGCGGCTCGGAGTCGAAGACCATCCCAGACGTCTGGGCGTAGGAGGTCGGGTTAGGAGGCCCGAAGGCTGCAGGGGTGACCTCGGCATCGCGGAACACCGGGGTCGTCAGACGCGGGAATGCCTGGTCCGCTGATCCGTAGGCTTCCTGACCCAACTGCAGGTTGTTGCACGAGCCGTCGACGGTGCGTAGACCGAACGACAGCAGCGGATTGGGAATCTGGTCGGGCCCGGGTCCTACCAATGCCCCACAGGGCCCGGTTGTCGAATTGGTGTTGACGACGTGAGCTTCAGCGATCTTGATCTGCTTGAGGATGTACGACAAGTCGGCGGGCGACACGGTGAATCCCTGACCGACGGGAGCGGCTTGCACTCCAACACTGCCGACCGAGGTGACCAGCAGGCCGCCGAGCAGTGAGACGGCCGCCATGCTCGCCCCGAATTTGCCGAGACGTGTACGCGTGGCCGCCCGGGATCTGGTTGATTGGTCGCTAGTAGCACTGCCGTTTCGTCCAAAACGGCGCGCTGAATACAGCATTTTCCCGAACATGTTTCCGTCCCTACAGTCGAAGTCCCGCACCCGTGGCGGGACGTGGACATAAAGATCGTATAAATCCAGGGAAAGTCAAAGGGGTCATTAGCCACTGGTCAAACGGCGGAGCAGTCTTGCGGAAACTTGGGACCTATGGCTTAGGTCCTTATCAAAAAGATGACGATCCGCGCGCAACAAGACTCGCACCGAGTGATCATGTGGCATGGCTTGAGAGGCACGTATCGGTCCAGACATGAGGTTTTCCTTTATGCATGGCGCGACCTTGTCGGGGGATCGCGCCGTCGGCGTGGCAATGTTGTGTGCTTGCGAGGACTGATGAAGACCCTGAGTTTTGGCAGTGCGCCCTACTCCCGCAGGCGAGGGTTGCTGGTCGGCGTTTCGCTGACGCTGCTCATCGGCCTGGCCATCTACCCGTTTCATCACGATGACTTCAAGCTGGAGTTCCTGCTCGTGCTTCCAGTTGTCTTCGCAGGTGCCCTGGCCGGTAGGAACGCGGCTGTCGCCACTTCGGTCGTCGCGGTACTCACCTTCCACCTCGTTACTCGCACCGCCTCCGCCAAGGTCGAAGAAGACATCATCGCCTTCGTGACCTTCCTGGGCAGCGCTCTTGCCATTGGGGCGGCGGTGGGCAGCGGTGCCGACCGCTTAAGCCGGGCCGAGCAAAGAGAAGAGGAACAGCGACGAGTTCGGGAGTTGAACGCCCAAATCGCGGAACACGCGAGTCGTATGGCGGTTCTCGAGCAGGTGGATCAACAGCGTGTGGCCCTTCTGCGTTCCGTGTCTCATGACCTGCGCACTCCGCTCGCGACCATCCGTGCTGTCGCGACGGACCTGCGCGACAGCGATCTGCATGACATAGAGACCCGTCACGAGTTGCTGAAGAGTGTGTCTGACGAGGCCGAACGCCTCGATCGCCTCGTCGGGAACCTGTTGAGCATGAGCCGCATCGAAGCTGGCTCGATGCGCATCGAACACCAAGCCATCGACATCGCCGAGTTGGTGCAGATGGCCGTCCTTCGCTTGACACCCCGCTTCCCTCAAGTTGTGGTGGAGGTTGAGATCGAACCGGTGATGCCGCTCATAGATGGTGACCCGGTGCTTCTCGATGAGGTGATCTCGAACTTGCTCGAGAACGCCGCCCGGTACGCTCCGGCAGGCTCCGCAGTAGAGGTTCGCCTGTCCGGGACCGGTCACCGCTCGGTGACGCTGGGGGTCATCGATCACGGACCCGGGGTCGACTCGGAACATCGCGACCAAGTGTTTCAAGCCTTCTGGCGTGGCGCCGAGAGCACGTCGAGTGGCCTCGGGCTGGCAATCGTCCGCGCGGTCGTGGAGGCACACGGCGGCCGGGTCATCGTGAAAGAGACGCCCGGCGGAGGGGCGACATTCGAGGTCGAGCTCCCGGCACGAGAAGATGTCCGGTTGTGATCACCCGTGCCGTCAACGATGAGCAACGCATCCTCGTTGTGGATGACGAGCCAGCAATTCTCCGCGCCCTGACCAGTGCCCTGGTGGCCCGCGGATACCGCGTGAGCCAGGCGGTCACTGGTCAGTCGGCCCTCGACATGGTCGCCGTTGATCCGCCCGACGCGGTGGTGCTAGATCTGCGGTTGCCCGATATCGACGGGGTCGAGGTGTGCCGCCGTTTGCGCATGTGGAGCAGCGTGCCCATCGTCGTGCTATCGGCCGACGGTCTGGATGAACGAAAGGTTCTGGCACTCGACGAGGGGGCCAACGACTACGTCACCAAGCCGTACTCGACGCCGGAGTTGCTGGCTCGCTTGCGCGCCGCGCTCCGCTCGGCGACTGCCGGCAAATCGACCATCGAGGACGGGGTGCTGGTCGTCGGCGACTTGCGCATCGATCTCGCCCGCCGAACGGTGAAGGTCGGAGATCGCTCGGTCGACCTCACTCCCAAGGAGTTCTCCTTCCTCGCCCTGTTGGCTCGATATCCGGGTCGGGTGCTCACACACAGCACGATTCTGCAAGAGGTCTGGGGCCCGAACTACGGAAAGGAGACCCAATACCTGCGCGTCTATGCGGGACAGATCCGCAAGAAGCTCGAGGATGACATGCGTAACCCGCGGCTCGTCACGGACCTCGGCGTCGGCTATCGATTGCAGGCACGCAACGAACCTGTGAGCTGACCCTTCTGCGTCACTAAGGTGCGAGCCGATGAGGTTGGCGATCGTCGGAGCCGGCGGAATGGGCTCGTTTCATGCCCGGTCGCTGGCTGTGTTACCGGCGGTCGAGATCGTCGCGGTTGCCGATGTGCGCGAAGTCGCGGCCAGGACCCTCAGCGAAGCGGTCGGTGGCACACCGACGACCGATGCCCTCGCGGTCGCGGCGATGCCAGATCTTGATGGGCTCGTCATCGCCTCGCCGGAGGACACGCACGAAGAGTTGGTGATGGCCGCGTTCGGCCAGGGCACCCGCGTCCTCTGCGAAAAACCTTTGGCGGTCGGATCGAAATCGTGCGAGCGAATCGTCGATGCCGAGGTCTCGCTCGGTCATCGTCTCTTGCAACTCGGTTTGATGCGCGTGTACGACCCTGCCCACGTGCAGCTGGCAGCAGAGGTGGCCGAGCTCGGTACGTTGCATCACATTCGATGCGTGCACCGCAACGTGCACGATGCGCGTCGCACCGCTCAACTGATCCTCAACCAGTCGCTCGTTCACGACATCCACTCCCTGCGGTGGTTCGTCGGCCGCGAGATCGTGCGCGTCGCCACCCTCGTCACACCTAACCCGGAGCACGTCGATCACCTGTTGGTCACTGCCGAGTTCGACGGCGGCGGCTACGCAACGATCGAGTTCAGTGAGCACAGCTTTGCGTACGAGGTCACTGTCGAGGTCGAGGCCGAGCTCGGCGGCGCGGCGATGGCGCCGGTGATGCGTCCGATCCTGCGACGCGACGGCGCCTCGATCCTGAAAATCGGAACGGATTGGTTCGGCCGCTTCGCCGACGCGTATCGAACCGAAGCGGCTGTATGGCTGCAGTCCGTCGTTGCCGGCACGACGGTCGGACCATCGGCTTGCGACGGCTTGATTGCCGAACGTGTTGTCGAGTCGGCAATCGAGTCGGTGCGCAGGCATCAGCCTGTCAGCGTGTCTTCGTACGACGTTCCCGACCTCTATCGCGAGTGACCGGAAACACGTTCCGCGCCGCACACCGATAGCGTTGTTCCGGCTCGTCGAATCTGGCGGGCCGTTTTAGCGAGATGAGAGACAGTTGACTACAGGTACCGTGAAGTTCTTCAATGCCGAGAAGGGCTTCGGATTCATAGCGCGTGAGGGTGGCGAAGACGTCTTCGTTCACTACTCCAACATTCAGGGCGATGGCTACAAGTCATTGCAAGAGGGTCAGAGTGTCGAATTCGACATTGCTCCCGGCCGCAAGGGCGAGGAAGCACAAAACGTCAGACCCCTCTGACTAACCCATTCGCCTAGAGCGATCTTGAAACGAGCCGCTGGCCTTCGGGCCGGCGGCTCTTTCGCGTCAGGACGTCAGAGGACGACGACTTTGGTGCCGATCTGGGCGAAGTTCCACATGAAGGCGGCGTCGGCGTCGGCTTGTCGCTGGCACCCACCTGAGAGGCGAGTCCCCAACTCGGTGTCCTTCATGTAGCGCGAGCCGTCGGCGACGTGACGCGGGATGCCGTGGAATCCGATGGCACCGATGTCCGTTTTCATCCAGCGGATCATCTTCGGCAGGAAGGCCTTGCCATTCCATGCGGTGGACACCTCAGACCGGCTGTAGACCTGATGGGTGCCGGGCACCTCATTGTTGTACTTGCTGCCCGAGACGAGCCACGAGCGAATGACGCGGTCGTTCTTGTCGACGGCCCACACTCGCTGGCCCGAGCGGTCGTAGACGACTCTCTTACCATTGCCTGAGTTGGCGGGCAGCGGGGGAGCGTCGGGACCGCTGGTCGCCACGTACGACAGCGGGTAGCCGAGCAGATCGACGGCACCGGGTGCGGGCGGCGCCGTGTGCACCACGAGCGACGTCTCGTCGGGCCAGATCTCGAGTGCCAGTGCGGTCTCTCGACCGACCAGACCATCGACGAAGAGGTCTTTGTCCTTCTGCAACTTGTTGACAGCGCTGAACGTAGCGTTGTCGTACTGGCCGGTCGGAGAGGAACCGCTGAGGTATCCCTTCGCCACGAGAGCCTGTTGCAGGCAGGTGACAGCAGCGCCGGTATCGCCGATGCGTAGCTCGCGCTTGTCGATCTTGCAGCCAACAGTGGTGGCAGACGGCTCGTCACCGGTGAGGTCTTGATTGGCGGCTTGGGTGATCTGTCCTGCGGCGACAGTTGTGGCCGTGGCGTCGATACCCGTTGCTGCAGCGCCCGCTGCGACCGACGGGTCTGCGGCGACGGAGGAGGAGTTCGGGGTCTGAGAGTTCGGCGCGGCCGCCGTGACCTGGGAAGGAGAGTCCTTCAGCACGGATTGAGCGAGCGAGATCACGCCGATCAAGGCGGCACCAGCGGCGAGAACGGCGAAGGCGCGCCGGGCGTCGCGTTGGGCGCGGGTTCTCGGGCGGCTTGTTCGGGGTTGGTGTGTCATGGGTTGGTGTCGAATCGGCAGGAACGCAGCATGGCGAAAAAGATTCTAGCGAAAAGTGGCCCCGGAACCCTGACACCCGAGACACCAGGCCGACAGGGGGGTCGCCGGCATGTGGCAAGGTAGCGACATGGCGACGTGGGTGGTGCTGTTGCGCGGCATCAACGTCGGGGGAGCCAATCGGTTGGCCATGGCCGACCTCCGCAAGCTCATGACGGATCTGGGCCATACGGGCGTGTCGACGTACATCCAGAGCGGCAACGCCCTGATCACGTCGAGTCGGGAGGACCGTTCTGAGATGGCCGCCGAGATCTGCGAAGGGATTGCCGCCAACTTTGGTCCGGTCGTGTCGGCGGTGCTGCGAACTCCAGAGGAGCTTCTGGCGAGCCTGGCCGCCAATCCGTTCTCACGGGAGCTGAACGGAACTCGGGTGCTGATCACCTTCTTCGCGGTAGCGCCGGAGCCCGATGACGTCGCCCAACTCGAGCGGGACCGGTTCCTTCCCGATCGCTTCGAGGTGATCGGAGCCGAGATGTATGGCTACTACGAGAACGGTGCCGGACGATCGAAGATGACGCTCGATTACTTCGAGAAGCGGTTGCACGTTCGCGGGACTGCGCGCAACCTCAACACGGTCGCAAAGTTGATCGAGCTCTCGACGACCTGACACTACGCTCGCCGCATGTCTGCGATTGCCAAACTCACCGTCTTCGCGCTCGACTGTGCCCATCCTCGGGCCGTGGCCGATTTCTACTCCGCCATAACCGGTTGGGAGGTCGAACGCGACGACGGCGAATGGGTCCAGTTGCGCAGCGATGGCGGAGCAACACTCGCGTTTCAGTTGGCTCCTGATCATCTGCCCCCGGCGTGGCCGAGCGCCGACCGGCCGCAACAGGCACACCTCGACTTCGGCGTCCCCGACCTCAATGCCGGCGAGTCGGCGGTCATCGCGCTGGGCGCGCGCAAGGCCGACGTTCAGCCACAGCCCGATTCGTTCCGCGTTTACCT
Organism: Ilumatobacteraceae bacterium; assembly: GCA_031424145.1. Classification (GTDB taxonomy): domain Bacteria; phylum Actinomycetota; class Acidimicrobiia; order Acidimicrobiales; family Ilumatobacteraceae; genus JAENVT01. The sequence goes on along the minus strand of JANPGV010000037.1, from coordinate 18,797 downwards.
CGACCCGGCGGGTCACCCGTTCTGTCTGGTGATCGACGACTGATCTCGGCTCAGGGAAGCAGGCCGACGTGTGCCAACGCCAGCCGAATGAGCCGATCGTGGCCGCCTGTCATCTCACGCCGAACCTGCTCGCTCATGATCTCGGTCGGCGTGTACCAATCGAGGTCGAGCGCCTCTTGCGTCGGTTGACAGTCGCCTGACACCGGTACCACGAACGCCAGACTGACGGCATGGTGCCGCGGGTCGTGGAAGCCGCTGACATCCGGATCGGGGAAGTACTCGACAATGGTGAACGGCACCACCTCGGGTGGGATCCGCGGCAGGGCAACGGGACCGAGATCCTTCTCGAGATGGCGCAGCAGCGCATCGCGCACACGCTCGCCGAACAGCACCCGGCCCGTCACGACCATGCGGCTGATGGTGCCGTCGGCAGCCTGGCGCAGCAGCAGGCCGACGTGAGTGACGACGCCGAGCTCGTCGACGCGAACCGGCACTGCGTCGACGTAGACGAGCGGAACGTTGGCGCGGATGTTTTCGAGCAGGTCCTTGCTGAGCCAGCCGGTCTTTGTATCGAGTTGATCGCTCACTGTGTTCCCGTGAAGTAGCCGTTGACGTCGATGATGACATGTGTGGCAACGTTGACGAAGGTATTCAACGTGCCGGTGGCCGACAACTTGACCAACGCGGCGTTGGCAACTGGCGTCGCGGCAACGTAGTTGAGGTTCGAGGCGAGCGGGAATGGTCCGTCTGCCGGGTACACGGTCACATAGCCAGGGCCGGCCGCCGCGTCTGAGGTGAGGTTCATCGAGATCGCCGCGGCGCCGACGGGCACCACGAATGGTGGGCCCGCCAAGGGCACGGCGATGGTCGAGCCTCCGGGATGGATCGCGTGAGGCGCGATACGACTGTCGTAGTACCGATCAGGGGGCACCGGGACGAACAGCCCCGAGCTCGTGGACTGGACCGTGGCATCGGTGATGTAGCCCATCACATCCACGACGATGTGCGATGAGTTGGAGGTGAACACGCTGATGGTTCCATCGGGACCAAGCGGAACCATCGCGTGCGTCGCCGCGCTCTCATTGGCGACGTAGTTGACGGTCGATGTGCTTCCTGTTCCGTTTCCTGTGGGGATGGCTTGCAGGAACCCTGGGCCGCTCGCTTCGGTGGCGGTGACGTTGACGACCAATGCCGAAACTCCCGAAGCAGGTATGCCGCTGCTGTCGGGAACCTCGACCATGACCCTTTCTCCGACGGCCGGCTTGTGCGCGATCCAGCCGGTTGGAACTGGGCCCGCCTGCGCGGGTCGGGTGTCGAGCACGCGCCGAGGGTTGATCGGTACGAAGCGCCCAGCAGCGATGTCAGGCGAGGACGGGTCCACCGGAGTGAAGTAACCCATTGCGTCGACGATGATGTTGCCGCCGGTGGGGATGAAGATCGATATCGAGCCCTGGCCGATCGGGACGATCGCGAAGTTCGGCCGGATCTGGCCGGGGCCGGCGACGTTGATCGTCGAGAAACCGCCGATCGCGCCGCCGAGCGTCGGTAGGGCTTGAACGTAGAACGGGGTCAGCGCGTCGGTCGATGTGACGTTGACCGCGATCGACGAGGCCGTCGGAGGTATTACGCCGGACGCGGCGATCGGCAGGTCGAGGATGGCGAACTGAGGGAATGGCCCCTGAAGGTTGCTCGGGCCGATGAGGTTCGTCGGTCGCGTGTCCAGCAAGCGAACGGGTGCGCCGAGTGCGGTGAACGAGCTCGGCTGGGAGTTGACGGCCGGTGGGGGTGTGGCCGGTAGCCGGATCTCGCCCGCGCCGTATGCGGTATCGGGTCCAGGGGATCCGAGGTCGACGACGAGGTGCTTGGTCAGCGCAGCCAACGGCATGCCTGCGACCGCGAGCCCTTGACCGAGGAGCAGGGCTGCCATTCCTGCAGCGGCGGGTGACGCCGCGCTGGTGCCGTTGAAGCAGTTGGGCGCCGGGTAGATGGTGCTCTTCACGCACGACGGTGCGGAGACATCGGGCTTGACGCGCCCGTCGTTGGTGGGCCCTCGCGAGGAGTAGAAGGCGATCCCGCTGGAACCGTTGGCGGGATCGATCGCGCCGACCGCAATGAGAGACGGGTTGCGCGAATCCACAACGGGCTTGGCCGCGCTGAACGCCGCGCTGCTTCGCCCGGTCTCGATGAGGCCGTAGAAGGTGGCCACCTCGATGGTGTCGGGCTGGGACGGCGAATAGTGGGCGTTGGCATGAATACGAAGGAAGAGAGCTTGACCTGGTCCACCGACGTTGAACGATGCGTCGACCGCTTCCAGCGGGGGAGCCCCGGCTGTCTGGCTGGCGTCGAGAACCGTCATCAGCGTGGCAGAGCCTTCGCTGGTGCCCTGCCAGACCTCGACCGAGTAGTCGGTGACCTCACCGGTCGGCAGGTACCAATCGTTCGCCCAGCGGATCCCGTCGAAGGCGACGCCCCCGTTCTGTGGGTCGATGCGCAACATCGTGTCGACGTTCGGCCCGTTCAGGAAGTCGACGTACCCGTTGCTGTCGACGCCTTCGGTGTAGCGGCCGTACCCGAACGCGGCGTCGTTGCCGCCGGAGTTGAACCATGTGATGCCGCGGGCCGCGGCGTAGTCGACGACGGCGTCGAGCGGGCCCGTGCCGTCGCCCGGACCGTCGTACGGCGCGCCGAGCGAGCGGGTCACGATGTGCACGCCGTTCAGCACGAACCAGTCGATCGCGGCCTGTGTCTCGGCGGTCGTGGTGGTGGTCGCGACGAAGAGCTCCGATCCCGGGGCCATGTCCTTGACGATCTCGGCGACGGCCACACCGTGGCGATCTCCCATCTCCGAGTTGATCTGACCGTTGAGGCAGACGCCTTGCGTGTTGTCGGGGCAGAACTGATGAGCCGGGTCCGGTACCGGACCGTTCTCGTTCGTGTTCCAGACTCGAAGGTCGAAGAAGTCGATGATGCCGACGCGCACGTTGCCGGTGATGCCTGCTTGTTGCCATGCGCCGGCGTTGGTCAACTGGACCTCGTCGCCGACGACCGGACCGGTGCCCACAGACTCCTCGCGCGGCAGTCGATTGATGCGAACGGGGCGCTGGACGTACTGCACCGGTTCGAGGGTCGAGAGTTGATCCACTGCCCCAGCCGGCATGAGGGCCTGGACCAACTGACCCTCGACCGAGCCGGTCACAGTGCCGCCGAGGTTGTTGACCGCATGCTCGACAGGATCATTTTCGTTCGTGAGGATCTCGACGGCTATCAGAGGATCGCGTCGTCCTCGTTCGCGATGGGCGAGGGCATGGTCGACCTCTGTGCGAAGTTGCGGATCGGTGCTGGCCGCGACGGGTCGACGCGGTGCATCCGCTGAGGCGCGTTGAACCGGGCCTGTGCCGACGACCGCAGTCAACAGAGAGGTTGCAACGAGTGGAAGAACGGCACCCAGCGTTCGTCGTGTCATCCGCTCCCTATCGTCGCTTGCGTCGCCGGCGGGTCGGCAACGGTTCAGATCTCGGCTGTGGCGGGGCGATGACGGACAGCCCGTCGTCGACAGGCACGATGATGCCCTGGTGATCGATGTCGACCGGCTCGTCGGCCGCGGCCATCACGATGGGCGCTTCCTCTTTCGGTTTGCGTCCGAGCGCCTGGTCGAGGCCGAACATCCCTGCGGCGACGATCGCGCCTGCGGCCCCGTGGCGGCGGCGCGCGGTCCGAACCGGATCGAACGATTGCAGCGGTTCGATTGCTGCGTCGTCGTCGGGCGCGGCCATGGCCCCACGATACCGGGAGCATGCCGCGCCGCTCCGGGGACCTGGGAGTACCATGCGGCTGTGCCCGAGGGGGAAGCGATTCACCGCACGGCCGCTGCGTTGCGAACGGCCCTGGTAGGCAGGGCCGTGCTGTCCTTCGAGGCACCTCACCTCGATGGGCCTCTGCCGGCGGCGGGCCGGGTGATCGAGCTCGTCGAGAGCCACGGCTGGCAACTCGACATGGTCTGGGACGATGGTTTGGTCCTGCACACCAACCTGTTCTTGGGCGGAGTGTGGCACCTGTACCGCACGGGTGAGCGCTGGCGGAAGCCTTCGACGCACCTACGCGTCGGCATCACCGTCGACGGCTTCTCGGCCGTCTGTTTCGGAGCGCGTACCGTCGAGACGTACCGTGAGTACGACACCCATCGCCATCCGGGCTTCGGTCGGCCAGGCCCGGATCTGTGCGTTCCTGAACCTGATCTCGAGGCGGCGATCGAGGCGTTGTGCGAGTACGGCGATCTCGATGCACCGATCGCCGAGGCCTTGTTGGATCAGCACGTCGCGTGCGGCATCGGCAACGTGTTCCGAAGCGAGAGCCTGTGGGCGTGCGGGCAGCACCCGTTCGCCCCTGTGTCGATGCTGGGGCGTGCCGACATGGAGCGGATCGTGAACACGGCAACCAGGGTTCTGCACGCTCATCTGTACCGCGTCACCGACCAGACCGAGGACCAACGCACGAGTCTCGCTGTCTACGGTCGTAACGGCCAACGATGCCCGCGGTGCGGCGACACGATCGAGGTCAGGCGACTCGGTGAACAGGCCAGACTGCTGTACTGGTGCCCCGGTTGTCAGATGCACCGCGGACCGCGTGCGGCGCCGCAACCAGAAGAGCAACGTCCCATGGATCCGCATCCCGCCGCCGCAAAATTTCTGTCAGAGTTGCCCTGGCGCCGCCGCGAAGCAGGCTGAGCGTCAGCGTGCGCCGGCGGGCAGGTTGTCGATCAGCTCGAGCCAGCCGACCTCCAACTGCGTCGGCTGATCGAATGCAGGGTGCGGCCTGCCGATGAGGTGCTGGTAAGCGTTGGTCGACAGCGCGATCGCGATGACGTCGCCGACATCGAGCGCTCTCACGACAGCGGCCTCGATCGACAGCGTGGCCTGAGTCTTGTCGTCGAGTTGAGCGTGCGCGCTGGCCGCGCCCACGTAGGCGAAGACTTCGTCGAGATATGTGGCACCCGCCGCTTGGGCCACTTCGCCGGCGTGCTCCAACGCTTCGACAGGTGACCCGACGGTTGCGAACAGCAGGGCGGCCGCGGCATTGGTGAAGGGATGGTCGAGCGCCATCGGCTCGAGCTTGGCGAAAGCCACCATCGCTTCGTCGACACGGCCGAGCTGCAACAGACCCACCATTCGAGCAACATGCGGCTCGAACGCCGCACCGTTCATGATCTCGTCCGTCACGCCAAGAGCTCGATCGGCGATGGTCACGGCGGTGGCACCGTCGCCGCGATGCATCGCCGCGCCGGCCACGGCCATCAGCGGAAACGGTCCCTGTACCGACGTCTCGGCCAGCGTCATCAGCTCTTCCGTCGTGCGTTGCGCGGCACCTGCCTGCCCGAGGGCGATCTGGGCGCGTAGCAGCGGCGCAGTTGCCTGCATCAAACCGAACTTGTCGTTTAGCTTCTTGAACCGGGACCGTGCTTGATCGGCGAGGTTGGCTGCTTCTCCGAGGTCGCCCTGCCACAGTCGCAAGTCGGCGAGCAGGGTCTGCATCATCCCGACTGCCCACTCGTCGCCGCGTTGGTCGGCCTCGCGTATGACCAACTCGGCCAGCGCCTCGGCTTCTGCGAAGTGACGTTCGAAGAACTCGACGAACGCCAGCAGACCGAACGCCCACCCGACTCCGTTGCGATCGCCGAGCTTGTCGAGCGCATCGGCAGCGTGGTTGAGCCGGTCGCGCGCCAATGCCATGTCGCCGGAGAGGAACGAGATCCACGCTCGGTGCTGCTCGAGCCAGGCCAGCCCGCGCTGATCGTCGAGCAAGCGATACAGAGTGTCTGCCTCGCCGAAGAACCATTCGGCGTCGACCAGTGATCCACCGAACAACTCGATGAAACCTCGGGCGCGCAGGGCGCGAGCGAGGCGATCCGGGCGGTCCACTGTTCGCAGCAGGTCGACGGCCTGGCCGAGCTCCAGTCGAGCCTCTTCGATCCTGCTGGCGGCGTGGTGCATGGTCCCGAGCAGGCGATGGGCGTCGCCTTCCGCTGCTACGTCGCCGCGCTGCGCCGCACTGGCCAACGCGCTGTCGAGATCTGATCGCGCGGCATCGAACTCTCGTAACTCGAGCAGGGCGCCGGCCCTGAGGAGCTGCAGCTGAACCCGGCGCTCCTCGTGCTGGGCCCCTGCCGGCAACAGCTCCAACGCTCTGGTCGAGTGGCGAATGGCGACGCGCATGCTGCCGCTGTCGTCGGCGCGTTCTGCGGCCTTGGTGAGGAGGTCGACGGCATCGGCGGCGATGGTCGGCACGACGCCGGTGACTGGCCCGAGCTCTTTGACGAGCTCTGCCGCGGTTGCCGTGTGGTGAGCCCGATCATCGAGGCCAGCGGGGAAGTTGGCCATCGCTTTGGCAACACCCGCGTGACGCCGGGCTCGCACGGCCTTCGTCAGCGTCTGGTACGCGGCGTCGCGCACCGAATCGCTGCGGAACTCCCATCGGCGGCCATGCACCTCCAGCAGCCCGAGGTCGTCGAGCTCGCGAAGATTGGCGGGATCGAAGTTCTGGCCGATCTCGTCGGCAAACGTCTGCAATGAGGCGATCGCTCCCGCTGTGCCGAGCGTCGCCGCGTTCTCGATGATCTGGCGTTGATCGGGCGTCAGTTGGTCGAGGCGGGCGATGATCAGCGCTCTCAAGGAGTTCGGCAACTCGCGGATCCCACCACCAGCTGCGGCCAGTGCTGCCAACTCGTTCAGGAACAGGGGGTTGCCTCCGCTGCGCTCGTAGAGCGCCGTGAGCAACTTCGGATCGGCGCACTGGTCGGCGAGCAGTTGCGCAGCGAGCTCTTCGGTTGCAGCCTGACCGAGCGGCTGTAGGTTCAACGACACCACCGTCGCCCGCTCGTTGTGCGGCGGCCAGGCGACCTCACTGCCGGGGCGCATCGCCGTGATCAACGCGAACGGATGACGGCTGAGCGATGTGACGAGATGATCCAGCAGACCGATCAATGCAGAGTCGGCCCAGTGAAGATCGTTGATCGACAACACCACGGGACGCTCCTGGGAGCGCAGCTCGAGCACACGAGTGACCGCGCGATGAATCGACGCGCGCGCTGCCGGCGTCTCGAGCTTGTCGATGGACGACGAGTGTCCAAGCAGATGGACGAACACGTCGACCATCCTGTCGACCTCGGCTTCGTCGACGGTCTTCAGCAGCTGCGTGGCGCGCTCGTGCGCGACCCGGCGGATGTCGTCGATCGGCAGTGTCGGGTCGAGATCGAGATATCGACACAGCGCACTGGCAATGGGGAACCACACGTTGGCTTCGCCGTACGGCACGCACGCGCCTTCGAGAACTGCTGCGTCGACCGAGCTGTGGAGATGGTCGATCAGTTCGTCGGCCAACCGCGATTTGCCGACACCGTTCTCGCCGGAGATCGCCAGCAGGACGCTGCGATTGGCGATGCTGACGAGGTCGAGCGCAGCGCGACCGATGGCCATCTCCGGCTCGCGACCGACGAGTGGTCCGTTGCGACCGCGACGCGATCTGCTGCCGGGCGGTGCCGTGGCTTCGACAGCGAGCCATGCCATGACCGGCTGGTCGCGTCCTCTTGCGTCGAGCTCGCCCGCAGCCTCGAACCGGATGGCCTGTGACGCCAGCGCATGAGTGCTGAGCCCGACCAGGATCCCGCCCGGGGGAGCCGCGCTCTGAAGGCGCGAGGCCGTATTGACGACGTCGCCCATCGCTGTGTACTCCGTGCCGGCCAACGTTCCGACGAGCACCTCACCGGTGTTGATCCCGACCCGCATCTTGATCCCGGCGCTGCCGGAAAGCCCGGAGGTACCCACGAAGTTGGCCAGCGTTGCCTGCATCCGCAATGCGGCGCGCACGGCACGTTCAGCATCGTCCTCATGAGCGACAGGTGCGCCGAACAGGGCCAGGATGCCGTCGCCAAGGATCTTGTCGACACGGCCGCCGAACGACGTGATGTCGTCGACGAGGAGCTGGAAGCACGAGTCGATCAGGCGCTTCACGGCCTCCGGGTCGCGGTGCTCGGCCAGGGTCGTAAACCCGACGAGGTCGGCGAAGAGGACCGTGGTGATGCGTCGTTCCTCGGTCTGGGTGGCCGTGATCGCGTATCCGCAGGAGGAGCAGAACCTGGCATTTGCCGGAATCTGAGTCGCGCAGGACGGACACACCATGAATCACTGAGCGTAGGACAGATCGGGCCGATGGCGGACGTCGAATTGGCGGCACAGGGCTTCGTCTCCGACGAACGTCACGTAATCACGGCACGCGCGCCACCGTCGGTGTTGATACAACTAGACGCCATGACTGAGACATTGACGCCGACTACAGCCGCGGGCGCGGTGGACGCAACGAAGATCTACGGCGAGGGCGACAGCGAGGTGCGGGCCCTCGACGGCGTCACTGTCGCATTCGAGGCCGGCAGGTTCACAGCCATCATGGGCCCCTCCGGCTCGGGGAAGAGCACGCTGATGCACTGCCTGGCCGGGCTCGATTCGCTGACCTCAGGCGCCGTCTACATCGGCGACACCTACCTCGCCGCCCTCAACGACAAGGCCCTGACGGTCCTGCGCCGGACCGCGGTCGGGTTCATCTTCCAGGCATACAACCTGGTCCCCACGTTGAACGCCTATGAGAACATCACACTTCCGCTTCTGCTGGGCGGCACGGACGGCGACAAGGAATGGATCGACAAGGTCATCGACACCGTCGGGCTCCGTGACCGGTTGAAGCACCGGCCGAGCGAGCTCAGCGGCGGCCAACAGCAGCGAGTCGCAGTCGCTCGTGCCCTGGCCAGCAAACCGACCATCATCTTCGCCGATGAGCCGACCGGCAACCTCGACAGCCGGGCGGGCGCCGAGATCCTGGCGTTCATGCGCAGCGCTGTCAGCGACCTCGGTCAGACCATTGTGATGGTGACCCACGATCCGAACGCGGCCAGCTACGCCGACAGGGTCATCTTCCTCGCCGACGGCAAGGTTGTCGACGAGATCGCCGATCCCACCGCAGATCTGGTGCTCGACCGGATGAAGCGCTTCGGAGACTGAGAAATGTTCAAACTCGCTCTGAAGGGCGTCATGGCTCGCAAGGGCCGCCTGCTGCTCACATCGCTCGCGGTCATCCTGGGCACGTCGTTCCTGGCAGGTACCTTCATCTTCTCCGACACGCTCAGCAAGTCGTTCAAGGACCTGTTCGCCACCGTGTTCGAGGACACCGACGCCTACGTTCGCTCGTCGGTTGTGATCGAGGGTGACTTCGGCGCAGAGGACCGTCAGCGCATTCCCGATTCGGTGACGGCTGAGGTCGCCAAAGTCCCCGGCGTCAAGACCGCCGCCAGCAGTGTGCTCGGATTCGCCCGAGTCATCGGCAAGGACGGCAAGCCGGTGGGAACGGAAGGAAACGGTCCGCCGAACTTCGGGTCGTCGATCGCCTTTGAGGGCGAGGCCTTCTGGAAGATCAGCGACGGCCGGCTGCCTGCCAACGACGGCGAGGTCGCGCTCGACAGCAGCACCGCCGACAAGGCCAAGTACAAGGCCGGCGACACGGTCAAGGTGGTCGCCCAAGGCGGCTCGCGCCAGTTCACGTTGGTCGGCATCGCTCGTTATGGAGACGTCTCTTCCCCGGGCGGCGCCACGTTCGCGCTCTTTGATCTGGCGACTGCGCAGTCCTTCGTCGGCAAGCCAGGATTCATCGACGCGGTCGTCGTCAAGAGCGATGGCAGCCTGTCCGACGCGGCGCTGGCGGACAGGATCGAGGCTGCACTCCCAGCGGACTCCAAGACCGAAACGCTGACCGGTGCCGAGATCACGAAGGAGAATCAGGACTCCATCGAGAAGGGACTCAGTTTCTTCACAATCTTCCTCACCGTGTTCTCCTTCATCGCGATGGGTGTTGCCTGCTTCGTCATCTACAACGTGTTCTCGATCACCGCGGCGCAGCGACAACGCGAAAACGCATTGCTTCGCGCGGTCGGCGCCAATCGCGGTCAGATCTCGCGGGCGATGCTGCTGGAGTCCGTCGTTGTCGGCATCGTCGGTTCACTACTCGGCTTGATTGCCGGGATCGGCGTGTCTGCGGCGCTGAAGAGCTTTCTCGGTGTGCTCGGCATCGAGTTCCCATCGACCACGTTGCAACTTCTGCCGCGGACCATCATTCTCGTGATGGTCCTTGGCACCTTGGTCACGGTGCTGTCGGCCATCCTCCCCGCGCTTCGCGGCGGCCGCGTATCCCCATTGGCGGCCATGCGCGAGTCCGCGGTCGAACACGTCGGCAGCAGCCGCAAGCGGATTCTCATCGGGGTGATCATTGCTGCAGTCGGCGGGCTCGCCATCGCCGCAACGCTCGCGGGCTCCAGCTTCCTGTTCCTCGGTGTGGGCGTCATGCTGGTGTGGGTCGGTGTGCTCATCCTCGGGCCCGTTCTCGCCCTCGTCGCCGCGAGGGTGATCGGCACGCCCGTTGCGCGCGGTTTCAAAGTGACCGGGAAGATGGCGCAGGGCAACGCGTCGCGCAACCCGAAGCGCACCTCGCGCGCTGCTGCTCCGGTGCTGATCGGCGTTGCGCTCGTCACTGCCGTCGCGTTGATGGCCACCACCTTGAAGGCTCAGGTTCGTGAGATCTTCAGCAAGCAGTTCGTCGGCGACCTCGTGGTGAAGACCGACGACTTCACTGGCTTCGGTGGCCTGAGCCCGGATCTGTCCAAACAGCTCAACAACCTGCCCGAGGTCGACGCGGCCGCGGGCATCGGTGTCAAGGCCTCCGAGGTAGGCGGCAAACGAGCCCAGATCACCCTCGTCGATCCGGTCACCGTCGGCAAGGTGTTCGACCTCCATCTCACCAGCGGCTCGTACGCCGACCTATCGACGACGTCGATGATGGTTTCCGACAAGAAGGCCAAGAGCGACCATCTCAAGATCGGCGATGTCCTGACGATCAACCTCACCGGCCTCGGTGAGTTGCGGCTGAAGATCGTCGGAACGTACTCGTCGGATGAACTGGCCGGACCATACGTGGTCAGCCGCGATCTCTACGCCAACACCTCCGGCAGCTACTTCGACTTCTCCGTGTTCATCAACACAGCCTCAGGTGTCGGCGACGCCGAGGCCGTTGCCGCGATCAAGCCGTTGGTCGAGCAGTACGGATCGGGGGAGTTGCAGACCCGCTCTGAGTACATCGACGACCAGGCGTCGGGGATCAACCAGTTGCTGGCGCTGATCTACGGGTTGCTTGCGCTCTCGATCGTGATCGCGGCAGTTGGCATTGTCATCACTCTGCTGTTGTCGGTGTACGAGCGGCGGCGCGAGATCGCCCTGCTGCGCGCGGTCGGTATGACGCGCTCGCAGGTGTGGTTCACGGTCAGTTGGGAGAGCGTCATTACCAGCCTGCTCGGCGCCGTGCTCGGTGTGCTGCTCGGCTTGCTCAGCGGGTTCCTCCTCGTGTTGGCTCTGCGCGATCAGGGCATCACTGTCTTCTCCGTTCCGGTCAGCAGCACGATCGTGATCTTGATCGTGTCGTTCATCGTCGGCGTCATCGCCGCGGTTATACCCGCTCGCCGGGCCACCAAGGTCGACATCATCGAGGCGATCGCCACTACATGACCGCCGATTGAGTCCGTGATCCGTCTCGCGCTGCGCAACGTTCGGGCTCGCTGGGGCCGCGTCGTGCTCACGGCGCTGGCCATCGTGGCCAGCACAGCGTTCCTCAGCGGCACGTTCATCTTCCGCGACACGGTTCAACGCACCTTCAACGCGCTGTTCGCCGATGTGTTCGAGCGTGTCGACGGATACGTGCAATCGTCGAACTCGGTCGAGGGCTTCCTCGGCTTCGAGCGTCGCGACCGCCTGCCTGCTGACGTGGTCCAACAGGTCGCCACCGTCGAAGGTGTCGCCGAGGCGCAGGCGTTCGTGCAAGGCGACGCGGTCGTGATCGACAAGCAGGGCAAGCCCATCGAGCGGCCGACCGCGCCCACCTTCGGAGCCACGGTCAACGAAGGGTCGCTGTCCGTGTGGCGGATCGCCCAGGGACGTTTGCCGGCCGGCGCGACGGAGGTGGCTCTCGACACGATCACGGCACAGGACGCGGGATACGTGCTCGGCGACACGGTCAAGGTCAACGCCGAAGGTGGGTCGCGCGATTTCACGCTGGTCGGGATCACCGTCTACGACAACATCGTCTCGCCGGGGAATGCGACGTGGGCGCTTTTCGATGCCACCACTGCGGAGGATTTCGTTGCCAAGCCGGGCTTCGTCGATGCCGTGCTGGTCAAGGGCGACGGATCGTTCAGCGACAGTGTCCTGGTTCAACGAATCCAGGCCGCACTCGACCCGAACATCGCTGAGACCCTGACCTCGGCGGAGATCACCAAGCAGACGCAAACCGACATCGAGCGCAGTCTCGGATTCATCACGCTGTTCCTGGCCATCTTCTCGTTCATCGCTCTCGGTGTGGGCATGTTCGTGATCTACAACGTGTTCTCGATCACGGCCGCTCAGCGCCAGCGCGAGAACGCGCTGCTCCGCGCCATCGGCGCCAGTGGTCGTCAGGTGACGTGGACGCTGCTCATCGAATCGGCCATCATCGGGCTCGTCGGCTCGATCGCCGGTCTGTTCGGTGGGATCGGTCTTGCGCTCGGCATTCGCAACCTGCTCGACGCCCTCGACTACTCGATCCCGGCTCGTGGTCTGGCGCTCGAGCCGTTCACCGTTGCCCTGACGATCGTTGCCGGGACCTCGGCCAGCCTCATCGCAGCAATCGCGCCGGCGGTCGGTGCGGGTCGAGTGCCGCCGGTCGCCGCCATGGCCGATACCGCGTTCGAGCGAACCGGATCTGTCCGTGGTCGGGTGATCGGCGCTGGGTTCTGTGCGGTGATCGGCGCTGGAACCATCGGCGCTGTTCTGCTCGGTGCCGATGGGGTCCTGCTGGCGGTGGGCATCGCCCTGTTGTTCACTGCACTCCTGCTGCTCGGCCCCGTGATGGCCAAACCGATCGCCCGGTTGCTCGGTGCACCGGTGCAGCGCTGGCGCGGCGTCACCGGCGCGATGGCACGCGGCAATGTGCAACGCAACCCGAAGCGAACCGCGCGCACGGCGGCTCCAGTCTTGATCGGCGTCGCGTTGGTGACAGGAGCATCGGTCTTCGCCGCATCGATCAAGGTTCAGCTGCGCGACACCATCGGGTCGACGTTCGTCGGCGACTACGTCATCAACACCAGCAACGGTGGCGCGTTGAGCTTCAGCCAAATCTTCATCGATCAACTCAACACGTTGCCCGAAGTGGGGACTGCCACCGGCCTCGGGTTCGTCCCGATCGCCGATGCCAACGGCGAGCGGGCCGGCGGCGCGACCATCAACCCGCAGACAGCGGCCGGACTTCTGCGGTTCGACTTCATCGAGGGATCGTTGGCGGCACTGACACCCGAAGGGATGTTGATCAGCGAGGGTGAAGCGAAGCGAAAGCACCTGTCATTGGGCGACGTTTTCGAGGTGCGCATCGACGGGCGAGTGCGCCCGTTGGTCATCCAGGGGATCTACGCGACTGCTGACTTCATCCCGGCGCGGACGTATCACCGCGACACGTTCGCGGATACGAGCTTGTCGGCCACCGCAGGCTTCGTTTCACTGACGCGCGCCGATGGTGTCAGCGACGCCGGTTTTCGAGCGGCGGTCGACGCAGCGATCGCCTCGTATGGCATCGGCGAGCTGCAGGACCGCAACCAGTTCATCGATAGCCGTGCCAGTCTTGTCGATCAAAGCCTGGCCTTCGTCTACGGACTGCTGGCATTGTCGATCGTGATCGCGGTGTTCGGGATCGTCCTCACGTTGCTGCTGGCCGTGTACGAACGACGCCGCGAGACGGGTCTGTTACGTGCGGTCGGCATGACCCGAGCACAGGTGCGCTCGACCGTGCGGTGGGAGAGCGTGCTGACTTCGGTGTACGGCGCGGTCGTCGGGGTCGCGATGGGCCTTGTCCTCGGCTACGTCGTGATCGCCGCGCTGCGTGATCAGGGCCTGACGAAGTACTCGGTTCCCATCGCGACCATCGTGGCGATCCTCCTCATCGCCTTCGTCGTCGGCGTGATCGCGGCAGTCGTACCGGCGTGGCGGGCGACCAAACTCGACATACTCCAGGCGATCGCCACAGAATGACTGCCGTGCAGGTTTCCGATGAGATGGCTGCGTTCCTCGCGGAACGCCATCTGGCAACGTTGACGACCTTGCGCGTCGATGGCTCGCCGCATGTCGTGCCGGTCGGCTTCAGCTACGACGTCGAGCAAGGTCTCGTGCGCGTCATCACCTTCGCGAAGTCGATGAAAGCGCGCAACGCCGAATTGGGAGGTCGCGCTGCGGTGAGCCAGGTCGACGGAGCCAGGTGGGTGACGCTGGAAGGTGTGGCCCGGGTCGTCGCCGATGCACCCTCTGTGGCGCTTGCGGTCGCCGGCTATGCGGCTCGGTACCGCCAGCCGGGAGAGCGCGTCGACCGTGTGGCGATCGAGATCGTCGTCGACAAGGTCATGGGTCGAACGTGATGGCCGGCTACTCCGGCACGCCTCTGCCGAAGAAGCTCGGCATCGTCGGCGATGCCGTCTTCGTGGTGGTCGATCCGCCAGCGGGCTTCGACGAGACGCTCGGCGACTATGGCGACGCGGTCTGGCAGAAGTCGCTCCTCGCCCCCCTCGACGTGGTGGTCGCGTTCTTCACATCGCGAGCGAAGCTCGTCGCGGCGTGGCCGAGGCTGACCAAGGCCGCGGCCCCCGACGGCGGTATCTGGGTGGCATGGCCGAAGAAGACCAGCGGCATGCCGACCGACATCACCGAGAACGTGTTGCGCGAGGAGTTGCTGCCGAGTGGATGGGTCGACAACAAGGTGTGCGCCATCGACGACACCTGGAGCGGCCTGCGATTCGTGATGCGCAAGGAGCTTCGTCGCCCCGGCGACAAACGCCGCTGACCTTGTCCTCAGTCGGAGGGCGTGGTAGCGGCTCGGCGAACGGGCATGAACGTGACGGGTGGGACATCAGATGCGAGGAACTCGAGAATGATCCGGGCTGTTTCGTCAGGGCGCTCGAGTGGCAACGTGTGAGACGCGCCAGACACCACCGACAAATGCCCCGCAGGCAGCGACTCATACAGCGCACAGGTGTGACTCAGCGTGATCACATCGTCGTCGCCCACCATGACGAGCGTGGGCGTTGCGATCTGCTTAAGGTCATCGACGGTCAGCGTTGGTTCGGTGCTCGCCATCGTCATGAACTTCCCAGCCACAATGCCGAAGTGCTCGGCACCGTCGGGGGAACGCTCGCCGTAGTTCTGCGCCATCAGGGCGACGATGGGGGAGTCGGCAGGGAAATCGAGCGGGAGAACACCGTCGTGGTGGAAGTTGGCACCGATCGCGACGAGCCGGCCCACCAGGTCGGGGCGGCGCAACGCCACGAGCAATGCGACGATCCCTCCATCGCTCCATCCGACCAGATGAGCTTGTCCGCCGACGACCTGTTCGAGCACGGAGATGGTTTCTGTGGCCATGTCGTCGTAGTGGAACGGCGCTTCGGTGTCGGCTGTGTAGCCGTGACCTCTGCGATCGAATGCGACCACCCGGTAGTGACCTTCCAACGGAGCACTCAGTGGACCGAGAAGGGCGTCGCTGTCAGAGAGCCCGCCGTGGAGGAGCACGACCGTCTCGGCGCCCTCGCCGCGTTGCTCGACCCACGTCGGGTGCCCGTCGATCAGGATTCGCTCGCCCATGTTCTCTCCCCTCACATTGACTGCCGACCGTAGTCCTTTCGATCTAGGTGGGGTCAGGTGGACACGCGCACTTCGAGCACGAAGCTGCTTCCGTCGTTGCGAATCACGATCGGGTCGTCGTCGAACGGCAGTTCATCCCCGTCGAGGGTCAGCGCCTCGACGACGGCACCGTGGATCACGACGTCGAACTGCTGTCGGGCGAACTCGGGGTAGCCGTCGCCGTCGACGTCGGCGCGCAGCGTCAGCTGTTGTCCGGTCCGGGTCAAGGCGAATGTGGTACGAAAACAGGCGCCGTCCTGCGCAGCGAACGTGATGCCGTCGTCCTCCTGCAGTGTCGAGAAGTAGTCGCCGTCCTGGTTGGGCACGAAGACGTGCAGCTCGATGCCCGAAGGCTGGAAGCCCGCGGTGGACGGCGGAGCTTCCGGCCACATCGGGATCACGGCCCCGCCGCGGGCGTAGAGCGGGATGCGATCCATGGTGACGTCGGCTCGGACATAGCGCGGCCCAGCGATGACCTCGTCGGTGTGCCAGTCGTACCACGTGCCGGTCGGAAGGTAGACCTGCCTTGCAGTGGCGCCGGCGCTCAACACCGGGGCGACGAGCAGATCGGGCCCGAACAGATACTCGTCGTCGAGATCGCACACAGCAGGATCGTTCTGGTGGTCGAAGATCAGGGGGCGCTGCACGGGTGCGCCGGTCGCAGACGCCTCGACGAAACACGAATAGATGTAGGGCAGCAACCGGTAACGGAGACGGATGGCCTCGCGAACCAGGTCCTCCACGACCTCACCCCACGACCATGCGTACTGCTCGACCCATGCGATGGCCGAGTGGTTTCGGCAGAACGGCGTGAGGGTGCCGTACTGCATCCATCGCAGGAACAGCTCGGCGTTGGTGTCGCCTTCGAAGCCACCGATGTCGGCGCCCACGAACGCCTGCCCGGAGATCCCGAGACCCGTGGCCATCGGCAGGCTGACCCAGAGGTGTTCCCAGTTCGCCATGTTGTCGCCCATCCAGTTCGCCGCATAGCGCTGGATGCCGGCGAACCCGGCCCGCGACAACACGAAGGTGCGCTTGCCTGGGATGGCATCGAGGATGCCGGCAGTAGTTCCCATTGCCATCAGCAGCGCGTACTGGTTGTGATAGCGCTCGTGTGAATGGCGGCCCCCACCGAAGCGCATCGCGTCAGGTGGGATGACGCCGGTCGCGGGCTCGTTCATGTCGTTCCATATGCCCGCGAGGCCCGACTGCACGTGAGCGGCGTTGAGCCGGCCCCACCAAGAGCGCGCCTCCTCCGTGACGAAGTCGGGGAAGACCGTGTTGCCCGGCCACACCTGGCCGATGTACACGTCGCCGCCTTCGGTCTTGCACACGACGTCGTGCTCAACCGCCTCGTCGAACACCCAGTAGCCGGGGTCGTGCTTGACTCCGGGATCGATGATCGTGATCACGCCGAAGCCCTGCTCTGACAATCTGGCGAGCATGCCGGGCGCATCGGGGAAGGTCTCGGTGTTCCACGTGAAGACCCGGTAGCCGTCCATGTATTCGATGTCGAGCCACAACGTGTCGCAAGGGATCTCCCGTTCGCGGTGGCGCGCCGCCAGTTGCTCGACCATCGTCTGCGTGTACTTGGCCCAGCGGCACTGGTGATACCCCAACGACCACATCGGTGGGATTGCTGTGCGTCCGGTCAGGTGTGTGTAGTCCCGGAGGATGTCGGGCATCGCCGGTCCGGCGAAGATGTACTCCGTGTACTGACCACCGGCGAAGTGGATCCGGTACTCGGCCGGTGCGGTGAAGTCGTAGTGACCTCGGTAGCCGTTGTCGACGAAGGACGCGCTCATCGATCCGCTCGTCCGGGTCTGGTGGTAGAAGAACGGGATCGAGACGTAGTACGGATCGAACTCGATGCTGGTCCGCTCCGATCGCAGATGATCGGTCGGATATCCGGATGTGAACTCCTTGGTCCGTTCCGGGTCGAGGACGTCGATGTTCCAAAGCGTGAAGTCGCGGCCCCGCCGATTCTGGTGCCCCGTCTTCTCGCCGAGCCCGTAGATCGCATCTTCCTGGCGGCAGCGACGACGAATCGTGAATGCATCGTTCAATGTCGCGTACGTCCAATAAAGGCCGTTTCTGTCCGCAGCGGATTCGACGACAGCGCTGCCATCGCTGCGGTGCACGTCGAGACGGAACGGATCGAGCCACAGCGAGACGACCATCCGCGACGTGATCAGCTGGACCGCAGCATCAGTTCTTTCGACACGGAACTGCACATCCGTCGCCAGCGGATCGACGCACACGGCGTACGTCGGTGCTTCGTCGAAGACGCCACCGCGACTGATCTTGAGGCGCACAACGTCGTCGGTGACCAGATCGACGCGCAAGTGCTCGCCGTGAAGAAGAGCGCTCAACCCTCGGTCGGTTGATTCCACCGCATCCACGCGTTCGAATCGAACGAAGTTGCGGGTGTCGATCATCCTGTTCGTATAGCAGGCCGGAGCCCGCTGGGATCACTTGTTGGGCTGAGCGAGCACCCGCAGATATGGCTTGACGGTCTTCCAACCTTGCGGGAACAGCTTCTCCGCTTCATCGTTGGTCACGGCGGATCCGATGATGACGTCGTCGCCGTCGGTCCAGTTGGCCGGCGTCGCCACCTTGTAGTTGGCGGTCAGCTGCAAGCTGTCGATGACGCGAAGGATCTCATCGAAGTTGCGGCCGGTCGATGCCGGGTACGTGATCATCAGCTTGACCTTCTTGTCCGGCCCGATCACGAACACCGAACGAACCGTCATGGTGTCGTTGGCGTTGGGGTGGATCATGTCGTAGAGGTCCGCGACCTTGCGATCCGGGTCGCCGATCATCGGGAAGTTGACGGCCGTGCCTTGTGTCTCGGCGATGTCCTCTTCCCACTTGACATGACTGTCCACGGGGTCGACCGACAGGCCGATGACCTTGACGTTGCGCTTGTCGAACTCGGGCTTGATCTTGGCGACATAACCGAGCTCGGTCGTGCACACCGGCGTGAAGTCCTTCGGATGGCTGAACAGCACACCCCAGGAATCG
>JANPGV010000036.1:0-2546 GCA_031424145.1 Ilumatobacteraceae bacterium | reverse complement strand
ACCAGATCACGAATAGTCATGACAACACCTGCCTGTCCCCGTCTTCATCCAGCCGTCCCTGGCTACCCCTGGGCGGGGCAATCACTGCCCCAATAGACCGAATGCTAGAGCTGACCGCTCGCGCTGTCGATGGTCCATTCGACCCAATCGGCGGGACGGCAAGTCCCTGCGAGCGTCGTTCACCCGACGATCGCCTGAAGCTCGTTCAGCACGGCGAGAAATCGAGCCGAGTCCTCGCTGAGTCCTGCGGTGTCCGAGTGACGCCCGAATCGCTGCATCGCGCCTGCTAGTTGGATTGGTGACGGTGAGTTGGCTTGTAAGCGGGATTCTGTGACGCCGAAGCGCCGGTGACCATCCATCTAGGCGGCCTACCCGAGAGGTAGTCGGCGAACCGACCGGACGGGCAGTCCATCCTCTCTGCTTGGCCTTGCTCCGAGTGGGGTTTGCCAGCCGTACAAGTTGCCCTGCACGCTGGTGCGCTCTTACCGCACCGTTGCACCCTTACCTGTGACCGGCGAGCCGGTCCATCGGCGGTCTCTCTCTGTTGCACTATCCGTCAGGTCGCCCCGACCTGGCTCGCGCCAGCACTCTGCCCTACGGAGTCCCGACTTTCCTCGACATGGTCACCGAAGTGCCGTGCCGCGGTCACCCGACCAACTCACCGTCGGGCGACAGTGTACGAGCGGCTCAACAGGTCGGGGTCATGTATTCGTAGACGAACGAGTTGAGGCTCGGCGTCTCCAGGTTGATCTTCAACCGTGTGCCGTTCTCATCGCCGCGGCCGACCACGAGCTGAATGGCGCTGAGGGTGCCGAACTGCGACGGAATTGCCGTGATGGTGGGGATCTCGGTCTGCGGCGGGGCGTCCGAGGGTGTCGGTGTGGGGGAACCCGATCCGCTGGCTGACTGGTTGCCGAGGTTCTGTAGCGTGCTGGTGGTTGCCGGAAGCGTGGTGGGCGGCGAAGCGGGTTCGGCGTTGACAGCGTCGACGAAGTTGACAAGACCTTCCGGGCGGGCCGGGTTGATGGTCAGCGCGAGCAGCGCTGCGTGCCGGGCTTCGCGCGCGCCAACCTTCATGGCGTCGCTGCGAAGCGCGGGCTCGGAGAACAGCGCCACGAACGCCTGGTACGTCTCGCCCGCGAGCGTTTCGAGACCGTGAGCGAAGTTGAGGATGTCGCGGCGCGGGTCGTCGCTGGCATCGATGGCCTTTGCAGTCCCCGTGGCCTCGACGCCCTTGGTGATCCGCTGGATCACAGGGTTGATGATCGTGTCGTCGATCTTCGGGTTGCCACACGTCCACGCCTGGCCGCCCGCATCGGTGGTCAACTTCTCGAACACCGCGGCGTGGCCGGCGTGATCGTCCATGAACCGTTTGGCGATGTCGTCGAGCTTCGGATCGAGCAGGTCGCTGTTGCCGATCACCTGGCTGTACACATTGATCACCGAATGCTCGAGCGACGACGCTGTGCGCAACAGCGCGATGTTGGTGACATGGGCGTCGGGCAACTTGAGCGTCGTCGGCACATCGCCGACACGGCCGACCTCGCCGCGCACATGCTGGGTGCACGCGCTGATGACGGCCGCGGTCGCAACGCTGAGGCCGCCGACGCGCAAGATGTCGCGGCGGCCGAACAACGCCCGGCGACCGGCAGCTGGACTGGGCGCGGACTCGAACAGCGCGCTGTAGACCCGTTGTGCCGCCTGGGCGTCGTGACCGGAGGTTGCCCCGAGTTCGCGCAGTTCGCGGCGAAGTTGGTCGTCGCTGGTCACGTGACGGCTCACGGCCTCACCCTTCCGCCGGCGCGAGCGCGTCGGCCTCTTTGTCGACCAGCAACGTGTCGAGATCCGTCGCTCCGTTCAGGTAGGCGAGCGCGGTGCCGTGACGAGCCTCGACGATCAGGATCGAAGCGAGCAGCGAGGCGCCATCCGTACCCTGCAGTTTCGAGAGGATGTCGGTGTGCGTCGCCACGGCTGTCGACTCGATGCCGTACGCGGCGTCGAGCACGCTCGCCTTGTCGCCGCTGAACGAGGCCCTCAAGTCATCGAAGATCGGGTTGACCTCTTGAGGTGCCAGACGTCCGAGCTCGGCGGACAACGACGTTGCGTACGCCTCGTGTGCCTCGCGAATTGTGGCCAGCACGGCGCGCTCGTTGTCATCGAAGCCCTTCGTTGCCAGCGCTACGTCGTACAGGTTGCGAGCAGCAAGTTCGATTGTCGCAGCGAATCCCAAGAGGACGATGTCATCATCGGTAGGCCGCTTCGGCGGGGACGTCGTCGTGGTAGTAGCGGCGGTATCCGGCGGGCCGCTGTTGGGCGTGGTCGCGCTGGCCCGGCCGATCAGGAACGGCAGGAGCGACACGGCGGCGCCTCCCAGTCCAATGCCCAGCAGCCGACGGCGCAACGCGCTGTCGGGCTGTGCCGGCTCCGTCACATCCATGTCCACGAGGAAATCCTTTCGAGATGCTCACGCTCAGCATTCCTTGCCGAGGGTGAGCGGAGCAATTCTAGAAGTCGAGGGCCGACAGGTCTGGTATCCATCCACGGGC
>JANPGV010000035.1:0-1679 GCA_031424145.1 Ilumatobacteraceae bacterium | reverse complement strand
GGCAAACGGCGATCGCACCTCGGTGTCGCCGACCTGGCCGAGCACGTCACCAACCGCGAGGTGGCTCCCGTCGGCGAGACCCGTGATCGGCGTGAACAGACCGGCGGCGGGACTGACGACAAGGCGTTCGTGGGCGAAGAGGTGCTCGCCCTCGAGTTGCGCGCCGCTGTGCTGCGAGCCGGCGTTGACCCACTCGAGGAGCTTCCCGAGATCCTCGGGCGTCGACACCGCGATCGTGCGAGCGGACTCGACTGTTCGTTTGGCCATGCCGGTGAGCACGCCACCGGGACCGAGCTCGACGAATTCAGTGACGCCTTCGTCTTCGAGTGCGAGCAGACAGTGCTTCCACCGTACGGGGCTGCTGAGCTGCGCCGACAACAGGCTCGACCAATCGGCGCCGGTGTTGTGGGCGAGCGCATCGACGTTGGAGATGACCGGAACTTCGGTGTCGCGGGGATTGGCCTCGGCGATGGCTTTGCGCAGCCGATCGCGTGCCGCCGTCATGAAGGGGGTGTGGAATGCTCCCGAAACCTGCAGAGGCATAACCTTCTTGGCGCCGAGCTCTTTGGCCACGACGCCTGCAGCGGCCACACCCTCGGTCGAACCGGCGATCACAACTGGGCCGGGCGCGTTGAAGTTGGCCACCCAAACACCGCTGTCGGCGCGCCGACAGGCGACCTCCACCTGATCGTCGTCGAGCCCGAGCACCGCCGCCATCGTGCCGGGGTTCTCGATTCCCGCCTGGTGCATCGCATCGGCTCGTTCGCACACCAGGCGCACGCCCTCGTCGAATCCGAGCGCGCCGGTCGCGGTCAACGCTGTGTATTCGCCCAAGCTGTGACCGGCGCAGAAACTTGGCTCGAGGCCGAGACGTTCGGCCGCGTCGAGCACCATCAGGCTGGAGACGAACGTCGTCAATTGCGCGTTTCGAGTGTCTCGAAGCTCTTCTGCGTCGGCATCGAGCAAGAGGTAGCCGACGTCGCGATCAGCAACCTCTGATGCCTCGTCGACGAGCTCCCAACTTTCGTTGTCGGCCCAGGGCCTGCCCATACCCGGTCGCTGTGATCCCTGGCCAGGGAACGTGAAGGCAAGCATGATCCAACCACGATAGACCGTTTCCGAGGGCATCGAATTGCTACCCGTCGGTAAGGGGCGTGAACTGGATCACTTCCGCCGATACGATCTCGGCGTCACTCGCCCGAGTGGCGGAATGGCAGACGCGACGGACTCAAAATCCGTTGTCCGAAAGGGCGTGTGGGTTCGAGTCCCACCTCGGGCACTGGTACACGGCCGCTGCGCCGATGGGCAACCTCACCTCGGCTGGACGGACGGCATCGCAACCCGCAGTACCACGACGTTCGTAGACTCGCCGAATGGGCAAACGCATGGTCGAACGGCGACTTCGCCAGAACGTCGCCCGCCTCAAGTCGCTGCGCGAAGAGCTGCGCGTCATCGACGAGCAGTTGGCGATGCTGTCGGACGAGGCTGGTGACATGGGAATTCGTGCACTCGTGTCCGAGACTCCCGGCGCCGGCGCAGAAGCTCGGTTCGAGACCGAGACGCTCGGCCGCGTCGAGCACCATCAGGCTGGAGACGAACGTCGTCAGCTGGGCATGACGGGTGTCGCGAAGTTCTTCTGCGTCGGCATCCAGCAGGAGATAGCTGACATCGCGGTCGGC
>JANPGV010000034.1:0-3188 GCA_031424145.1 Ilumatobacteraceae bacterium | reverse complement strand
CGGAGTAATGGTGGACGTTTCGGGCCTGACCGGCGCAGTGGCGGTCGACGCAGAGTTGTCGACGGCGCGAGCCCCTGCGGGAACGACCGTTCGTGATCTCGCTTCATCGCTGTGGGAACGCGGGTTCTCGCTACTCAATATGGGCGACATCGACAACCAGACGATCGCGGGAGCTTTGGGTACCTCCACTCACGGCTCGGGACTGAGATTGAAAAGCTTCTCCGGTGCGCTTCGATCTGCGGACTATGTCGCCGCAGATGGATCGGCGCAATCCGTTGGGTCGACGGACCCGACCCTCGATGGCTTTCGTACGTCGTTAGGTGTTCTGGGCGTCCTCACAACCGTCGAAGTTGATGTCGCGCCGGCCTACAAGTTGCGGGAGCGAATCGAGTACTGGTCGCTTGACGAAGCGCTGGAACGGTGGCACACAGAGATGGCCGAGCGTCGACATTTCTCGTTCTTCTGGGGCCCCCAGGATCGATCGTTGGGGTTGTACGGACTTGCTGACCCCGCACGCTCCTCGCACGATTGCTACGTCAAGCTCTACGACGAGCTGGCAGTCGATGCTGAGAACAGCAGCTGTCCGGGTCAACGGATCGGACCTGCCCATGAGATCTGTCCGATGCAGTTCGACAAAGGCTGGCACGAGTTGGAGTACTTCGTCGCCTACGACCAGGCGCTGGACGCTATGGCGGAAGTACGACAAGTCATGAAAAGGCACCCGGACCAGGCATATCCGATGGAGGTACGGGCGATCGCGGCGGATTCGGCGTGGATGTCGCCCATGTCCGGCCGCGACTCCGTCTCGATCTCGGTTTCGGGAGTTGCCGGCACCGATTATTGGCCGTACCTCAATGATGTCGATTCCTCCTTGATCGAGTTCAACGGCCGGGCGCATTGGGGAAAACTGCACTTCATGGACGCGGAGCGATTGGCGAAGGTGTACCCGCACTTCTCCGATTTCGTTGACCTGCGTCGGTCACTGGATCCGCAGGGCCTCTTTCTGAACGACCACCTCGCATCGTTGGTCAGCTGAGCCCGTTCGCCGATCTCGGTGCGTAGCCATTCCTGTGACCACTGGATGGGTGCGTTGCCTCTATCCGAAGGCGTGCGTGGCTGGTACATTCCACCGCTCTACATCAAGTAGCGGACAAAGCGCTGACAGATCTTGCGATCTACCAGGGCTTTCTTGGTGCGGAGGCAGTGTGGCGGGGCAGAATTTAGACCTGCGACCTTCGGGTTATGAGGGTGCAGGTAGCGGGGTGTTCGCCCTGCTCAGGAGCCAGATCCGAGACAGCGCTCGTGACCGTTCATCACCGTGGTTTACCGCTGTGCTGGTACATGGTTGGTACATGGAGACTGGTCATGGAGCCTGAGCCGGCGGCCGGGCTCAAGTTCGTGCCGTCGGCTCGTATCGTCGTCATCGTCCATCCTGGCCATTCTGCGCCGTCGACCTGGACGAAGATGATCGAGTTGCCGTCGGGTGAGGGAGCGTCCGACAGTCCCAGGTCTACGCAACAGCTGGGGCAGGCTGAAACTACCGAAACCCGCGTCCATGACACCAGGTCAACTCCACTCGAGACCGGCTATCGAACGCTTCTCGACCGTGGCCGATATCGAAGTTGTGGAAGGCTGTCCAGCGTCTTGAACCCGGGAGCGGCATCGAGCACATCCTCGACGCGGTTTACGAGCGTCGAACAGGTTGTGGAGTGCGTTGGCAGACCGTCGCACAGCAGATGCAGGTCGGATTCGCCCCGAACCCACCACTCACTGATGTCCGACTCGTCACCTGCGTACACCTTGCCGGTCATCGCCAGCGACAGCTCGACCCCTTCTTCGGTCGTGACTCGATCGACATCGGTCATACCGATCAGACGGCCGCGGGGAACCGTTGTCTGCAGCGCCTCGCACCAGACGTCGGCGCCGGCGATCTCGGACATCGTCGTCGTCGTTGTCGTGGCAACGGTCAAACCCGCGACCGCGGCAAGCGCATGGAGCGACGTCCGCCCAAACGTCGGCGGCCGCACGGCGGTCGCGGCCCACTCCTCAAAGTCAGCGACCGTGCTCCCCACGAGCTGGTCACGGGCCAGCTCGGCACCGAAGTCGTCGACGTTCCACGTGGCCACGCCTTCTACCGTGTCGATGCGAAACGCGGTGCCCATAAGGACGCTCACCAAGCTCACCCAATATCCGTCCTGATGCCCCGTACAGGCGACTGTGACGCCAGCGGCCTTCGCCGCGGCGTCCAAGGCTGCAGCCCGATCGCCCGAGGTGTGCCACGGATAGAGAAGTTCCTCGGAGAGCGAGATGACGTTTGTCCCGGCCTGGATGCATCGCTCCACGTGCTCGTACATGTCGTCCATGTAGCTTGCGACGGTCATCACAACGATGTCGGGCTTGGTTGCCAACAGTTCATCCGGGTCGAGCGTCACGGTCACACCGAGCGGGGCAGCGAGGCCGATCAGATCGCCGACGTCCCGGCCTTCCTTCTCCGGGCTCCTGGCCAACGCGCCGACGATCTCGGCTCCCCGTTCGACGAGCATTCGCGTCAGCGTCGAACCGACGGATCCGATACCGTACATGGCCACTCGAAGACCATCGACCGATCGTGCTTCACGTTGGTTGATCAACACTGTTCATTCTCCTCGTCCTTCGACGGTTGACATTCGACCGGGGGTTTGCAGTGACGTGACTTCGAAGACCTCTCAGTTCAGGACCCATGGACTGACATCCTGCTCGCGCAGTTGGGGCGCGCACTCGTCCGGGTGCCGATGACCGTCGAACCGTACCTCTCAAATCGTCGTCTCGTGTTACCGCGGCTCCCCGCGTAGCGGTGGGGATGGTGTGATCCGCGGTTGGTGCCAGGGGTTCGGGAAACGGCGGAACCAGGCCGAGCTGCCGCTCGGCATCACCTCACGAATACGCGATCCGCACATATCGTGCGTGCCGAACGACACCGGCACTCTCGCGGACGAGTCGCCGATATCGGCGCATCGGGCGCGTCCCGTAGCCGGCGTTCCGGGACAGTCTCGCGTCGCGAGTGGAGTGCACGTTCTGGGGCACGGCGCAGGGAGACGCAAGAACTGCGCAGCGTTCGGCCGCGCCTCTCCCGGACGCGAACTCCAAGATGAGGTCGACAACCTCGTGACTGACCCGAGACATACGCTCACCGTTACCGCGGACCACAC
>JANPGV010000033.1:0-2952 GCA_031424145.1 Ilumatobacteraceae bacterium | reverse complement strand
AAGCAGGAGCGCTTCCCGCATCAGCTCAGTGGTGGTGAGCAGCAACGTGTCTCGATCGCCAGGGCGTTCGTCAACCGCCCGCTGATCCTGCTCGCCGACGAGCCGACCGGCAACCTCGACCCTGCCACGGGAGAGGGCATCATGCGCCTGCTCGACCGCATCAACAAGACCGGAACGACCGTGGTGATGGCGACACACGATCAACGCATCGTTAACATGATGCGCAAGCGCGTCATCCAACTCGATCGTGGCACCATCGTTCGCGACCAGGCCAGAGGTGTGTACGAATGATCTCCCGCCTGCGCTACACGCTGCGCGAGATGTGGGCCAGCCTCAGCCGAAACCTCACACTCACTGTCGCAGCGGTGATCACCTCGATGGTCTCGCTGTTCCTCTTCGGCATGACGCTGCTGATCCAGCAGGCGTTCGACAACCAGCTCAGCCAATGGACCGGCGGCGTCAAGATGATCGTCTACGTCAAGAACGGCACAGCAGACGATGCCGTGGCGACGATCAAGGAAGCGCTGGAGAGCCGCCCCGAGATCATCAAGAACGTCCAGTACTGCTCGGTGCAGTGCTCGTTCGCTCAGGCCCAGAAGCTGTTTGCTGCCGACCCCGAGTCGCTGAAGTTCCTCTCCGAGAAGAACGTGCCGTCCTACTTCGCGGTCGAGCCCGTCGACAAGCAGAGCATCGTCCAGTTGGTCAGCATTCGCGATTCGTTCACGCAGTTACCCGGTGTGCGCAGTGCCGACTTCCCGTCGGATCAGATCACCGTGTTGGGCAAGCTCAAATCGTTCTTCGGTGTCCGAACGTACGTCATGTCGGGTGTGCTGTTGTTCGCGTCGATCCTTCTGATCTGGAACACGATCCGAACGGCCATGTTCGCCAGGCGACGCGAGATCGAGGTGATGAAGTTGGTGGGCGCGACCAACTGGTTCATCCGACTTCCGTTTATGCTCGAGGGGCTTTTGCAGGGCCTCGCCGGAGCCGCACTGGGCAGCGTGCTCCTGCTCCTCGGCAACGCTGACTGGACCTCGGGTGTGCGCAAGTTCCCGAGTGAGGCGGGTCTGGGCGGGTTCGTTGTCACCGACGGCTACCCGATCAGGGTCGTGATCTTCATGGTGATGCTCGGCGCATTCGTCGGCGCCGTCGGTTCGGCCACCGCCGCCAGTCGCTTTTTGGACGTCTGACGCGGATAGGTTCCGCGGATGGAGTACACGCAGATCCTGTTCGACGTCGAGTCAGGCATTGCCACCATCACCCTCAACCGTCCGCAGCAACTGAACGCCTTCACCACCACGATGATGCGCGAGATGATCGACGCGTTCGACCGCGCCGATGCCGACGACGAGGTCAGGGTGGTGATCGTGACAGGGGCCGGCCGAGGTTTCTGTGCGGGTGCCGACCTCTCCGCCGGGGGAGCAACGTTCGCCAAGGGCGTCGGCGACGAGCAGACGCCGGCGGGTGTGCCGCGCGATGGCGGCGGCATGCTGGTCTTGCGGATCTTCGAGTCCCTGAAGCCGGTGATCGCTGCCATCAACGGCCCTGCGGTGGGTGTTGGGATAACCATGGCGTTGCCGATGGACATCAGGCTCGTCAGCACGTCGGCGAGGATCGGTTTCGTGTTTGCTCGCCGGGGGATCGTGCCCGAGGCGTGCTCGTCGTGGTTCCTTCCGCGCCTGGTCGGGATCAGCCAGGCCGTGGAATGGTGCTACAGCGGCCGGGTCTTTTCGGCAGATGAGGCCTTGGCGGGCGGTCTCGTGCGCAGCGTCCATGAGCCCGAAGACCTGCTACCGGCAGCACGAGCCATCGCTGCAGAGATCGTCGACAACACATCTGCTGTCAGTGTTGCCCTGACGCGGCGGATGATGTGGTCGATGCTGACCGCGGACCACCCGATGGAGGCCCACCGTGTCGATTCACGGGCCATCCTCGAACGTGGACGAAGTGCCGACGCCCGCGAGGGAGTCGAGAGCTTCCTGGCCAAGCGACCAGCTGTGTTCCCCGGCCGGGTCAGCGATGGGCTCCCAGATGTATTTTCTCGGCCGCTGACACGAAAGTTCTCGTAAAGCCGACCGCTGTGTGTGCCGATGTGACATGTGCAACGGTACGCAATCGGGACATCACGGACTCGTACTCGTTGTGACGGGCAACTCACAAAGGACGGGATTCATGAACACAACAACGATTCGGCTCCGGGGCGGCGACGTGATCGAGTTGGAGATCGATGGCGACATCGTCTCGGCACTCGTATTGCTGGCCAACAGCGAGACAGTGATCTTCGACCTCTGCGACGGCACGATGCCGTGCGTAGCGCGTCAGGAAGACCTCGCCAATGTGCGGGTCTTCGACGGCCTCGCTGCCTGATCAACCATCACCGATAGCCTCGGCGGTCGATGACCGACCCGGAGGCAAGCCTGTACGACGCCGTCGGCGGAATGCCCTTCTTCGAGCGGCTTGTCGACGCGTTCTACACGGGGGTGGCGAGCGACGCCGTCCTGTTGCCGCTCTACCCCGAGGCGCCGGATCTACGCGGCGCTCGCCACCGCCTCACTCTCTTCCTCGCCCAGTACTGGGGTGGGCCGACGATCTACAACGACGAGCGCGGCCACCCGCGACTCCGCCTGCGTCACATGCCCTTCACGATCGGCCCGGTACAACGCGACCATTGGCTCGCCCACATGGGTGCGGCTGTCAGCCAGTGCGCGCCGACGGCGGAGATTGCTGAGCGGTTGATGGGCTACTTCGTGCCGGCGGCTGAACAGATGCGCAACGACACGGGGTTGCCGATCTCCTCGCCGGCGCAGCGCCGCAGCTAATGGGAGTCGATCGTTCGGTTTGCGTGAGCGGACAGAATGGTTCCGAGCCGCTGGCCGGTCAGCACTGTTTGTAGCTGGACGTTGAGTCCTATGCCTAGATCGTGCGCCGGCCGGTTGGTGAGGTCGGCTTTGA
>JANPGV010000032.1:0-9704 GCA_031424145.1 Ilumatobacteraceae bacterium | reverse complement strand
ACCGAGCCGCTGTTAGTGCAGCAACTCGAGTCGCCCTCCGGAACGGGGCGTGACGAACCCCGAAGTCAGATCAGCCCGCCAGCCCGCACCAGCAACAAACGCGGATGCAAACCAACACACGCATTCTCACTGGCAGATCTGGCGCTGCTGAGGTCTATCAGAGTGTTTCCGTACACCCCGGGTGGGCGGCAAACACTCCGATGCGCCGCAAACACTCAGACAAAAACGAGTAGCGCCGATTGCCCGCTCCGGCGCGTCGACGCAAGCAGTTGGACGAGCGCAGAACATCTCCGCCGCTTCCATTCGTCTTCCAACCCGTCTCAAGCTCTCCGCCTCCTGTGGAGGAGGTCACCGGCGTTCGTAGACCACCACGCCCAGGCGACGAGCACGGGCTGGAGGAACAGGCGGTTGCGTCTCGCCGCATCGGAGTTCAAGCCGAACGCATCGTGGCCGTCGATGTACTGACTGATGTTGCCGGGGAACACGGCGATGAAGAAGAGACCCGCTGCGAGGCCGAGCAGGGATCGACGGCGTCGTACGACGATCAACGCCGAACCGAGCGTGATCTCGACGATGCCGGACAAGATCACCACAACGTTCTTGTCGATCCCGACCCAATCGGGCACCTGAGCCTGGAAGTTCTTGCGGGCAAACGTCAGGTGTCCGAGCCCGGCGATGATGAGTGCGCCACCGAGTACGACCCGTGCAGCGCAGCGGACGCGATCTGATCGAGTGGCGGTCATTGTTCGTACCGTACGGCGAATCGCGCGCCAATCAGTCGGAGACGGTCTGTGGAATCCGCAGCTTGGCGATCTTGTTCTTCTCGATGGTTGGGAGTACCTGCCGGCAGGTGACGCGTTCATGACTCGACGTGTCAGGACGGTCGTCCTCGTCGAACGTCCCTGACGGCGTTCTTTACCCGTCCGCACTCCCTGGGGAGTGTCTCGGGCAACCCCGTAACACCCCGTGCGTACCATTCTTGAATGGACACAAATGTGGGATCGATACGTCCGTTGGAGCAGCTAGAGGCTGTGATTTGCGAAGGTGCGGCGAACCTCACCGCGGCTGAACATGCTTGGCTGCTGGCTGTCGCCGAGTTCGATCGGCGCGAGGGTTGGAAGCTTTGGGAGTGCCAGTCATGCGCGGCGTGGTTGTCGTGGCAGGTCGGCCTCGACATTCGCGCCGCGCGCGAAAAGGTGCGAGTGGCGCGGGCGTTGGAGCAGTTCCCGATCATCTCCAATTCGATGGCCACTGGGCAGGTGTCGTACTCGAAGGTGCGTGCGATCACTCGAATCGCAACCCCTCAGTGCGAGCAGGCGCTGGTCGACATGGCGTTGGCCGGCACCACCAATCATGTCGAGCGCATTGTCAGCGCCTATCGCCGAGCAGAGCCGATAGCTGCCGAGCGCGAACAGATCCAGCACACTCGTCGGGGCCTGTTCCATCAGATCGAAGACGACGGATCGGTGCTCATCACTGTCCGCCTGCCCGCCGAGGCCGGCGCAACGGTGCTGTCGGCGATCGAGCTGCTCGTCGCCCCGTCCGTGTTGGAGCCCGACGGCACCCGCGATCCCGTGTCGGCGCGCCGTGCCGACGCCCTCGTCGAGCTCACCGTCACCGGTGCCGCCCACGACAGCGCGACGCCGCGCTACCTGGTGCACTTGCACGTCGCAGAAGGGGTGCTCAGTGGCGGAGACGGATGCTGCGAGATCGAGGGCCACGGCGACAGCCTCGATCAGCCAATCGGCATCTCCGTCGAAACAGCACGTCGACTGTGCTGCGACGCCGACATCGACATCGTGGCCACCGACGACCAGGGCACCATCAACCATCGACACCGGCGCCGCAGCTCGGTGCGCGGCCTGTTACGCCGCCAAGTCGAACAGCGCGACGAGCACCGCTGCCAGATTCCCGGCTGCAGCCGCCGCGGCTACCTAGAGGTGCACCACATCCGCCATCGAGCCCACGGCGGTCAGGACAAACTGCCCAACCTCACCTTGGTTTGCCGCTTCCATCACCACCGTCTCCACGAAGGCGGGTGGACCGTCGTGCGAACATCCGACGGGCTCGAGTTGCACGACTCCCGCGGTCGCCGCATCTGCGCACGGCCACCGTCGACAACCGGCGACCTATCCGTGGTCGCAGCTCACCAGCGGCAAGCCGCCGATGCCCGCTGCCGATGGGAAGGAGAAACCCTCGACCTCGGATGGCGCTCGACGCGCTCTTCTCCCGCACCCACCCACACTCCCCAGGGAGTGTTGTTGGCAATTAGGTCGTCGAGTTGTAGACGACCAGTGTTCCTGCGGCCTTGTCGTGAAGGCCCTGTCGGAGCGGGTTCCACATGGCGAGCGAGTAGACGAAGGCCCACAGCAGAATCCCGATGCGGGGAACGACACTGAGCGACAGAGGCACGAGAGCGCGCATCGTTGCCGCGGACCAGTCGGGTCGGCCCCCGTCGACGACGCGAACGACGCGGGTTCCGAGGGCAAGCTTGCCCACGGTCCGCCCGAACACGGCGATCATCACCGTTTCGTACACCAGGCCAACCGCCGTCAGGGCGATGCTGAAGAGGAGCAAGGATCGGCTCGTGACGTGGTCGCTCGGCGTGAAGCCGAGAGCGACAACGCCGACAGCGACCGGCAAGGCGACGATGATCTGGTCGAGCACGAGACCGCCCGCGCGGCGAATGATCGGCGCCAACGTCAGCCCAGCCGGAACGGCCGGTTGAGCGACCTCGCCATCGGTCGAGAACATTATTCCGCGGCTTCCGCGAGCGCCTCTGCCAGAGCCGGGTGGACCAGCAGGCTCTCGACGATGTCCGTCACCTTCAGGTTTGCGGTGACGGCAAGGGCGATGACACTGATGAGCTCCGCTGCGTGCCGGCCCACGATCGAACCGCCGAGTACAACCCCGGTCGCGGGATCGCTGACGATTTTCACGAAGCCGCGGAAGTCGTTGTTGATCAGTGCCTTGGGCGTCGCGCTGAAGGGGACCTTCGTGACGCGGATCTTGCGACCGACCGCGAAAGCGTCGGCCTCGGCGAGACCGACGTCGGCAATCTCCGGCTCGGTGAAGATGGCACTTGCGGCCTTGTCGTAGTCGAGATGGCGGTGCGCCACCTTCTGCAGACCCATGACGTGTTCTGCGACCTTGCGACCTTGCATCGCCGCCACGCTGCTGAGCGGGAGCTTGCCGCTGACGTCGCCGGCGGCGTAGATGTGCGCGACGTTGCTCTGACAGTGCCGGTTGATGGTGACGAAGCCACCGTTGTCGAGCTCGACACCGGCGGAATCGAGACCGAGCCCGTCGCTGTTGGGGATGGATCCGATCGCCAGGACGGCATGGGAACTGTGCACGACCCTGCCGTCGTCGCACCGCACCACGACTGAGTCGTCGACCCGTTCGATCGCCGTGGCCCGAGCACCCTTCAACAGGTGCACGCCACGCTGCAAGAAATCAGCCTCCAGCACTGCGGCTACCTCAGGATCCTTTTGCGGAAGAACCTGCTGACGGCTGACGACGAGCGTCACCTTGGCACCGAAGCTGCTGAACATGTGCACGAACTCGACACCGGTGACCCCGGAACCGATGACGGTGATGCTCTCCGGGAAGATGGTGGGCGGGTAGCACTCGCGCGTGGTCAAGATTCGCTCGCCGTCCGTCGTGCACCAATCCGGTATCCGTGGACGCGAGCCGGTTGAGATGAGGATCGCGTCTGCTGCAATGGTGCGCTTACCCTCAGCGGTGGTGACCTCGATGTCGTGATCGCTGAGCAACCGCGCCGAGCCGTGCAGGAGTTGCACACTTTGACTCTCGAGCAGGCGTGTGACGCCCTGTTGGAGCCTGGCCTTGATGCCTTCGATGCGCTCGGTGAGCGCCTCGATGTCGACCTCGGCCTGTTGCTGCTCGAGACCCATGCCGTGAATCCTGCGCGAGAAGCTCATCGCCCCACCGGTGGCGATCATCGTCTTCGACGGGATGCAGTCCCACAGGTGGGCTGCGCCACCGATGACATCGCGTTCGACCATGGTCACTTCGGCGCCGAGCCGGGCGGCGTAGGTCGCTGCAGTATTACCAGCCGGCCCGCCACCGATGATCACGAATCGAGTTGCCACCGGGACCGAAGGCTAGCGGCGGTCACTCGCCGGCCAGCGCCCAACCGTCATTGGCGAACATCTCTGCGCGTGTGTCGCTCGTAAGGGCAAATGATTGGATACCACCGCCGGCCACGTTCGGGCAGTACCGCGATGGATACAAGTACGTGTTGCGCGGCTCGCCGACCCACTCGAAGTGCATGCCATCGGGGAGGAGGAAGTTTCCACCCCATGCGAAGTTGTGCGCCCGGAAGATGCGCACGATCCGGCAGTCCATCTGCGGCACGCAGCCCTGGCAGTTGGCGACCGTATTCGTATCGAGCGCCTGCGCCCACGTGTGTCGCGAGAGCGTGCCGA
Organism: Ilumatobacteraceae bacterium; assembly: GCA_031424145.1. Classification (GTDB taxonomy): domain Bacteria; phylum Actinomycetota; class Acidimicrobiia; order Acidimicrobiales; family Ilumatobacteraceae; genus JAENVT01. The sequence goes on along the minus strand of JANPGV010000032.1, from coordinate 5,253 downwards.
GCTGGCTACCGACGATCCGGGTGAACCGCGGGCCGAAGCACCCTCCGAACGTGTTGGCGTTGGCAACGTCGATGAAACCGGCGAGCCCGGCATCCACAACCGCTTGGAGCGCCGCCGTCAGATCGGCCCTGATGTTCTTGTTGCATGCCGCGCGGATACCCGTCGGGTACGGCTCCCGGTCGGGGATGTACGCCGCCCGCCAGGCGTCGTCGACCAGCATGCCTCCACTGGCCGTGACGCTGTAGGCGAGCTCACCGAGCGCCTTCTTGGTCCGGGCGAGACCGATCGTGCTGTCCGGATCGAAGGGATCCCACGATCGCCGTACGCGGATCTTCGGATCGGATGTGAGACCCCGCGCGGCCAACGCTGCATCGAGTGCCGTGCGGTCGAACTGGCCGTAGATCAGCACACTCGTCGACAGGGTCGCGCCGAGCGCATCCGCCTGGTCGGTCGACATGACGATCTCGGTGCCACCGACCTCTGCATCCGGAGCGACGCGACCGACCAGGAGACGGACGATCGAACCGTCGCCGGAGACGAGCTCGAGCACGTCGCCAGACTGGGCGCCGCTGAGGCTTGCCGAAGTTTCGCCCATCACGACCTGGCCGACACTGATGTACTTGGACACGTTGCGGCCCATCACGGCCCCGATCGAGTCCAACGGCAGCGCGGTCACCGACATCGGGAAGGTCCACGATCCGAGGGGTGCCGGAGCCTGATGAATGGGGACACCACCACGAGTCACCTGCACGAGCCCGATCCCGAATCCACGACCGAACACTCCCCATCCGCCTGCCGAGACCGCGGCGCTGATGGCCGCGTTGGCGACAGCGGGCTGCAACGGGCCGAAGTTGTAGACCGAGACCAGATCACCGAGAGCCGTCACGTTGATGGCTGGTGCGCCTCCGCCGGCAGCGTCTCCGATCACTGGCGCCGGGCTTGCCGCCGAGCTTGGAACTTCTGCGAGGACCGCCGTGAAGACAAGGAGCAATGCGGCGGTTCGTGTCAGTCGAGTGCGGAGCATGCGGGTGGTCAAGCTACCACGGAGGGCGAAACGGCTCGCGGTCAGCATCATCGAAGCGGTACCGTCATGCCCTTGTGAGCCAAGAAGAACCAGCGGCCGAGCCAGATGTGACCGGCAGCGGTCTCGCGGCCGAAAAGTCGAAGCGGCTCGACAAGATCCAGGCGTTGCGCGACGCGGGCACCAACCCGTATCCCTACAGGTTCGATCGCACCCATTCGCTCGATGAGCTCCGCGCCGAGTTCGGCGCGCTGGAGCCAGGCTCCGAGACGGACCAGCGTGTCACGGTTGCCGGAAGGATGATGCTGCGTCGCGAGCAGGGCAAGCTCATCTTCGCGACGATGGTCGACCGCGGCGGCGAAGTGCAGTTGTTCGTCTCCAAGTCGGTGATCGGCGACGAGGCCTTCTCAGCATTCGGGGAGTTCGACCTCGGCGACTGGTTGGGGGTCGAGGGCACTGTCATGACGACCCGCAAGGGCGAGCTCAGCGTCAAGGTCGATCGTGTTGAGCTGCTGGCCAAGGCTGTGCGCCCGATGCCGGACAAGTGGCACGGCCTCACCGATGTCGACACGCGGTTTCGTCAGCGGTATGCGGACCTCATCGTCAACGAGGAAGCTCGTCGAGCGTTTCGCATCCGCCACGAGATCATTGCCAGCTTCCGTCGAATGTTGCAGTCGGCGGGTTTCATCGAAGTCGAGACCCCGGTTCTGCACGTCGAGGCCGGCGGCGCACACGCTCGCCCCTTCGTCACGCATCACAACACCCTCGACATGCAGTTGTACCTACGCATCGCACTGGAACTGCACCTGAAGCGGCTGATCGTCGGCGGGATGGAGCGCGTCTTCGAGATCGGTCGCATCTTCCGAAACGAGGGGATATCGACACGTCACAACCCCGAGTTCACGATGATGGAGCTCTATCAGGCGTTCGCCGACTACTCGGAGATGATCGACATCACCGAGCGGTTGATCACGCAGGCCGCCATCGACGCGACCGGTTCGTCGATCGTCGCGATCGGCGATGACCAGGTTGATCTTGCTCAGCCTTGGCGCCGGGCCCGCATGATCGACCTGACCAGCGAGGCGATCGGTGCCGAGGTTCATCCGTCGATGCCGGTGGAGGCGCTTCGAGTGCTGGCCGATAAGCAAAGTGTCGCCTACGAGCCCTCGTGGGGCAGCGGCAGGATCATCGAGGGACTGTTCGAGGCAACAGCGGAATCGTCGTTGCTCCACCCCACGTTCGTGACCGGGCATCCCGTCGAGATCTCGCCGCTGGCCAGGACCGATCGGAACGACCCGCATCTGACAGAGCGCTTCGAGCTCTTCGTGCTCGGCCGCGAGCTGGCCAACGGTTACAGCGAGCTCAACGACCCGGTCGAGCAACGCGCCCGCTTCGAGGACGAGCATGCCGCGCGTGAAGCCGGCAACGCCGAAGCCGGAACCGTGGATGAGGACTACCTCCGTGCGCTCGAATATGGGATGCCGCCGACCGGTGGTCTTGGCATTGGAATGGACCGCGTGGCAATGCTGATCGCCGGAGTTCACTCGATCAAGGAGGTTATCCTGTTCCCGACGTTGCGTCCCGAGGTGATGTAGATGAGCGAGGCATGGGGGCACGGGCTGGCGACGATCGACGCTCACGGCGCCCTTCTGGACGCGTGGTATCCGGAGCTCGGCCTCGGCGACATGCAGGCCTCCACCAACGGTGCCCAGATCGATGCTGCGCAGCACCACGACGATGTGCGTGACGTCGAGGTGATCGCCGTGCACACGTCGATCGAGCTCGACACCGCGCCGACATCGGCCGCAGACCTGTACCTGCGGCTCCACCTGCTTTCTCACCGCGTCTGCAGGCCACGCACCATAAATCTCGACAATGCCTTCGCGACATTGAACAACGTTGCCTGGACCAACCTCGGACCCGTCGGTGTCGAGACTGTCGACGAGGTCCGTTGGAGGGTTCGCACGGCCGGGGCGGTCCTCACCGTTCACGGCCTCGACAAGTTCCCGCGCATGACGGACTACGTCGTGCCGAGCGGCGTACGGATCGCCGACGCCGACAGGGTCCGGCTCGGGGCCTATCTCTCCCCCGGCACGACCGTGATGCACGAGGGGTTCGTCAACTTCAACGCCGGCACCCTCGGTCGCTCGATGGTTGAAGGACGCATCTCCGCCGGCGTCGTCGTCGGCGACGGCAGCGACATCGGTGGTGGTGCTTCGATCATGGGCACGTTGTCGGGTGGTGGCAGGGACCAGATCACGATCGGCGAGCGCTGCCTGCTCGGCGCCGAGGCCGGCATCGGCATCAGCCTCGGCAACGAATGCGTCGTCGAAGCCGGGCTGTACGTCACGGCGGGAACACTGGTCAAGATGCCCGACGGAGAGGTCGTGAAGGCTCGCCAGCTCAGCGGAGCCGGCGGGTTGCTGTACCGGCGGAACAGCCAGTCCGGTGCCGTCGAGGCGATCCCCAGGTCGGTGGCGTGGGAGGGCCTCAACGCCGCGCTCCATCACAACGACTGATGGGCAGACATGATGTAGCAGTGATCGACTTCTACCGCGCCGCGCGCAACGACCTCGACAGTGGCCCATTCGCGACGACCGAGATCGTTGTGCGCGACGTTTCGATGAGGGTCTTCGCCGCCGCACCGCCGACTCTGCGCACGTTGTGGCAGATGACTGCCGCGCACGCCGACAAGGCGTACATCGTCTACGAGGACGAGCGACTGACGTACCGCGAGGTCGACGCCAGGGTCCGTGCGCTCGCCCACTATCTCCGCACGACATGTTCGGTCGGCGCGGGTGATCGAGTCGCCATCGCGATGCGCAACTACCCGGAATGGGTCATCGCCTACTGGGCAACCGTGTCGATCGGTGCTGCCGTTGTGGGTATGAACGCCTGGTGGACCAGCACCGAGATGGAATTCGGTCTCGGCGATTCACGACCGAAGGTGTTGATCGCCGACGACGAACGGTTGGAACGGGTGCTTCCCGTTCTAGACGACCTGCGCGCCGTGGCGCCGCTGCGTCTCATTGCGGTTCGATCCGATCGCTTTCTACCTGTCGATGCGGTCAGGTGGGACGACGTCGTCATTCCCGATGATGCGCCCGCCGACCTCCCGACTGCCGAGATTGACCCCGACGACGACGCGTGCATCTTCTACACGTCCGGTACGACGGGGTTCCCCAAGGGCGCCCAACTGACGCACCGCGGTTCGATACACAACATCCTCAACATTGCGTACATGACCACCGCGAGTGCGATTGCTGAAGCAAAGGCTGTCGCGGCCGGGGTGATCGCGGCTCCAACGGTCGCGTCGGCCGCCCCGAGTCAGGCCGTCCTGATGGCACCCACTCCGCTCTTCCACGTGACTGCCTGCAACTGCCTCATGCATCCGGCGACGCTCGCCGGCGGCCGGGTCGTCTTCACCCGGAAGTGGGACCCGGGCAGGGCGTTGGAGTTGATCGAGCGCGAACGGGTGACCAATTTCTCCGGCGTTCCGACAATGAGCCGGGAGCTTCTGGCCCATCCGGACTGGGCCACCCGGGACACGTCATCGTTGAGTGGTATGTCAGGAGGCGGCGCAGCGGTGCAGCCAGACCTCGTCGGCAAGATCGACAAGGCCCTCGACAACGGCGTACCCGGCACCGGTTACGGCCTCACCGAGACGCACGGCATCATCACCGCGAACTCGGCGAGGTTGTACCTCGCCAAGCCCGACTCCGTAGGGCCGATCGTGCCGACGCTCGATGCCAAGTTGGTCGACGGCGAGGGCAACGACCTGCCGCCCGGTCCCGATGTCGTCGGTCAGTTGTGCGTGCGCGGCCCGATCGTGATCAAGGGATACCTGAATCGCCCGGAAGCGACGGCCGATGCGATACGCGACGGCTGGTTCAACACCGGTGACATCGCACGCATCGACGAGGATGGATTCGTGTACATCGTCGATCGCGCCAAGGACATGGTGCTGCGTGGTGGGGAGAACGTGTACTGCAGCGAGGTCGAAGCCGTCATCTACCAACTCGAGATGGTTGCCGAAGCTGCGGTGTTCGGCATCCCTGACGAGCGACTCGGCGAAGATGTGGCCGCGGCGATCGTTCTGCGACCAGGTTCGAGCCTGACAGAGGAAGAGCTGTGCACCTTCCTCGCCGAGCGAATCGCCAAGTACAAGATCCCGTCGAGGATCTGGTTCCTCGACGAGCAACTGCCGCGTAACGCCAACGGCAAGTTCGTCA
>JANPGV010000031.1:0-2077 GCA_031424145.1 Ilumatobacteraceae bacterium | reverse complement strand
ACGACGCGAACGATGGCGAGCACGATGACTCCGGCCCCCGGGATTATCCAGGGCGGGATGATGACCGTGGCGACGACGGCGCCGATCGCCGAGCGGTTGCCGATGTGCCGACGACGGCGCCACGCGGCGACGAGGACGAGCGCAGCCACAGCCGCGTACCAGACCGAGGAGTTGGCGAGTGAGTGATCGGCGACATCGGGAACGGAACCCGTCGGCGTGTGGGAGTACCCCGCGGCGACGAGGTCGTCGACGACGCGGAGATTGCCGACCATCACGAGCAGCGTCGTTGCGAACCACACTCCACCGATCGCGAGCAGGTCGGCCTGGCGGCGAGCCAGAGGTGTTGTCCAGAACAGGATGCACAGGATCGCTGCGCCCATGAACGGTGCCGGTGCCCCGATGAGGTGTTCGGCGGCGTGACCGCCGACGTCGTAGCGAGAGGTGACGAGCAGCTGCTGTGCGATCAGGGCCGCTGCGATGAGCGCCGGTACCGGCCACAAGGCGCGAACGACGTGGGTCAGGCGCGAGGCCCGGTTGCCGGCGGTGAGATCGATGTTCGTCATGTAATTACGGACGGATCAACACCGCAACCGGGTGACGACATCAAGCCAAGTCACGAAATGTTCGGCTGGACCGCCCTCGAGAAGCGCCGAGCGCAGTTCGACATAGACCCGCTTGACCGCGCATCCGGCCCATCTCAACGCCCGCGTCGGGGCCATCGGCGAGTTTTGTTTAGTTCAGTCGTATTCGGGGCAGGTCCGGCGGTACGGCGAGAGGTTGCCGATGTTGGTCTCCCATTCCTGTCTCGTCAGGTTGCGGCCGACGACCTTGCATGCGGCGATCACCCAGTGCTTTGGGTCAAGATCCCAGACTGTGCGCTGGTGTGCAGATGCATATCGAGCCATCATGTTCGTTCATCCGCATCTGCTGGGCGAGGATGACTTTGAGGCCGCTCGAATCCATGAACCGCACGCCCGACATGTCGACAACGACGCGCCGTTCAAGGCTCCGCTCGTCCAGGCAAGCTTGGGGCGCGAGCATCGAACATGCGTCGACTTCACCGACGACGTTGACCAGGGTGCTCCCGTCGATATTTTGCACCTCAACGCAAAGAGCGTCATCCACTAGCTACGTCCGATACGCAGGGTTGAGTCGGGTCACGATTCGTTCTCTGTGCTGGCGCTGTGATCCGACGCGATGAAGAAGCGGCGGAACGCGTTGCTTGTCACCCGTTCGTCACTGCTCTCCGTCAGCTGCCGGATGAGGTGATCGGCGCCGAAGCGGGTGAGGCGTCGCGGTGCGGTCGCGGGCGCGGCGGCGCGCTCACTTGTGAACAGCGGTTCGCTCCGGCGCCGCCCAACACAGCGGCGCACGGCTCGGGCACTGCGCGCGCCCAGAACCACGCGATCTACTACGCCTTTGCGGCGAACCTTGAGCGCGACCTTCGGTGGTCGTCCGGTGACATCGTCGACGTCGAGAGCCAGTGCTTCGCCGAGCTTGACGCCATCGAACGCGAGAAGCGACACCAGCGCGTCGAGTCGCGGATCGAGGGCCGCAGCCGTCGCCAGGTAGGCGTCGACCGCACGTTGTGTCAGCGCGGGCGCGGCCTCGGGATCGTCGATGACGACCGGCGGGCGTTGGGCACCAGCGACCGGGTTGGCGTCTGTCATACCTGCCAGGATCGCGAAGCGGTAGAACGATGACAACGACGACCACCGCCGCCGTAGCGTGGCCGCGCTGTCGCCTGCGGCCTCGCGAGCGAGTTGGAACGCAGCCACGGTTTTCGCGTCAGCCTGCAGTAGCAGGGCGTGGTTCTGTGCGCACCACCGCCCGAAGGTCTCGAGGTCCGTTCGGTACGCGGACCGGGTGTTCGATGACGATTGGGCCGCCAGCCAGGCTTCGACGACAGATTCCGGCACGGATGCGCTGTGGGCCGGGGTCTCATTCATACTCCAATGATGCCAATTCGCTGCCGGATATGTCAACATAATTTCTGATTGACACTCCACATAACTTTAAATATTATGTGGAGCATCCTCCCGACGAGGACAGCAACAACAGATCAGACCAAACGTAA
>JANPGV010000030.1:0-18939 GCA_031424145.1 Ilumatobacteraceae bacterium | reverse complement strand
AACGACGAGCACTGGATGCGCGAGCACTCCGTGAAACTCGTCGAAGGATCGATCATCGCCCATCTCGTCGGCGACACGCACCTCGACCATTGCCACTCCGTGCACCACCAGGGCATCGGCGAGCTCGGCGCCGGTCTGGTGCCGATCGGGTACTCCGAGGACGGTCAGCTGGAGGCCGTGGAACTGCCGTCCAAGGCGTGGGTGGTCGGGCTGCAGTGGCACCCGGAAGACACGGCCACTCGTCAGCCGCAACAGCAGGCAATCTACGATGAGCTCGTCCGGCGAGCGGGTTTACATTGACGCGGTGACAGAGGTGGTCACAGAGGTGGTGAAAGAGGCCGTGAAAGAAGTCGTGAAAGAGCTCTCGAAGCCTCTCGTCGTGATCGTCGGCCGGCAGTCGAACGACGCACAGGGTGTTCGTGGAAAGCCATTCGCGGCCGGACAGACCTACTTCCGCGCGGTTGAACGCGCAGGTGGGGTACCACTGATGCTGCCGCCGATCCTGTCGCTGGCCGATGAAATACCGTCGCTCCTGAACCGGGTCGACGCCGTGGTCTTCCACGGCGGTGGCGACATCGATCCTCGGCGATATGGGCAAGAGGCAACCGAGGAATCGCTGTACGGGATCGTTCCCGAGCACGACGAGATGGAGTTGGCGATGATCTCCGCGGCGATCGAGGCCGACAAGCCGGTGCTGGCGATCTGTCGAGGGTTGCAGATCCTCAACGTCGCTCTCGGCGGCAGTCTGCTGCAAGACATCGGCAACGAAGAACACTGGCACCATTTCACGGTCAACGAGCTCGACGCCGGCTCGCGCATCGCCAAGGCCATGGGTACCGAAAGGCCAGAGCGATGCCACTGCGTCCACCATCAAGCGCTCGATCGCCTCGGAGACGGGCTGCGCGTCGTCGGTCGACATGCCAGCGGAATCATTCACGCCGTCGAGCTCGACCAGGCGCGCTGGATCGTCGGCACGCAGTGGCACCCCGAGGACTCTGCTGCAGAGGACTCGCAACAGCAAGGTCTGTTCGACGAGTTGATACGACAGGCCTAGGGCGACGGCCCAACCGTCGGTTTATCTCACCGCGACAGCAGCTTTGGTGGCGTCGATCAACCAGCCCGGGTAGATGCCGACCAACAATGTGAACCCGACCGAGAGCAGCAGCGTGACGCCCGTCCAGAACGGCACCCGGATGCCTTCGCGGGCGGCATCGCCGGTCTCTGGTTCGGACACCCACATCGAGACCATGATCCTCAGATAGAGAAACGCCGCGATCACCGATGCCACCATCGCGACGATGGCGATGGCGTAGCTGTGCTCCTCGACGGCAGCCTGGATCACGCCGAACTTGGCGACGAAGCCCGACGTCAGCGGCACCCCGGCCTGGGCCAGCAACAGGACAGTCATGGCCATGGCGATCGCCGGGTGCGACCTGCCGAGGCCCCTGAACGAGGCCAGGTCGGTGGCGGCATCGCCGGTGCGGCTGACCATCGTGACGACTGAGAAGGTGCCGATCACCAGGACCGAATAGAGAAGCAGGTACAACAGCGCAGACGGCACGCCATTGCCGGCGTCCGGCTGGCCGGCGCGATGCGAGGCGGCCTCGACCCCGACGAGGATGAACCCGGCGTGGCTGACCGAGGAGAACGCCAGCATTCGCTTGACGTTGGTCTGAACCACGGCCATGACGGAGCCGACGACCACCGTCAGCGCGGCGATCGTCCACACGATCGGGCGGTAGTCATCGCGCCAGTGCGGCAAGGCGAAGATCAGCACCCGCAACATCGCGCCGAATGCCGCGACCTTGCCGACCGACGCCATGAACGACGTGACCGGGGTGGGCGCACCTTCGTACACGTCGGGGGTCCAGTAGTGGAACGGCACGGCCGTGGTCTTGAAACCAAGCCCGACGATCAACAACCCGACACCGGCAAGGATGAAGGCGTCATGACGCACAGCCGGAACGGTTGCGTTGAACGACTCGACGATCCTGCTGAAGTTGGTGCTGCCAGCGGTGCCGTAGACCATGGCGATGCCGTAGAGGAAGAACGCCGACGAGAAGCCGCCGAGGATGAAGTACTTGATACCGCTTTCCTGGCTCTCGATGCGCTTGCGGTGGCTCGCCGCCATCACGTAGAACGCGATCGACATGATCTCCAGCCCGAGGAACAGAACGATCAGGTCGTTGGCGGAGCCCATCACGACGCCACCGATCGCGGCGAGCAGGTAGAGGGCGTAGACCTCAGGACCGTCGAGGTCCTCGCGACGCAGGTAGTCGTCGGTGACGAACGCGACGAGCACCACTGCGACGGAGATCGTGATGGTGATGAACACCGTGAACACGTCAAACCGCAAAGCGTTGCCCACCAGCAGGGAGGGGCCGCCGTCGGTGATGTCGTCCCAGAGGAAGAAGCACAGGATCGTCGACGCCAACCCGGCAGCGGCTGTGAACAGGGCATAGAGGTGGCGAGGCCAGCGCGGGGCCAAGGCACCGAGAACCAGCAGCACCATCGCGGCACCGAGCATCACGAGCATCGGGCTCAGTGTGAACCAGTTGACCGAGGGCCCGGCGAACGATGGGACGTCAGCGGCGATCATGGCGTGACCCCGGCCGGCTGGGGCTCCACGTAGGACGTCTTCTCCGAGACGTGTTCGATCAACCGGTTGACGCTCGGCTCGATGCGGTCGAGCATCGGCTTCGGGTAGAGACCCGTGAAGACGATCACTCCGACGAGGGGGAGCAACACGGCAGCCTCGCGGAGCTTGAGCTCGGGGAAGCCGGCGTTGGCTTCATCCGGCTCGCCGTGGAAGACGCGCTGGTATGCCCACAGCAGGTACAGCGCGGCCAAGATCACACCCGTCGCGGCCACCACCGTCCACCATCTGGCCGTGAGGAACGATCCGATCAGGACGAGGTACTCGCCGACGAACCCGTTCAGACCCGGCACACCGATCGAGGAGAGCATGACGACCATGAACACGCCTGCGAAGATCGGCGCGACCTTCTGCAAGCCCTTCAACTCGGCGATCTCACGAGTGTGGCGGCGGTCGTAGATCATCCCGACGAGGAAGAACAATGCGCCGGTCGAGACGCCGTGGTTGATGTTCTGCATCACACCACCGCTGATCGACTGCGAGGTCATGGCGAAGATGCCGAGCACGATGAAACCGAGGTGAGCGACCGATGAGTACGCCACCAAGCGCTTGAGGTCTTTCTGCATCGTCGCGGCAATCGCGCCGTAGATGATGCCGATGACGGCGAGCGTCAGCCACAGGCTGCGACTCCAGCGCGCTGCCTCGGGGAACAGGAAGACGCCGAACCGCAGCAGGCCGTAAGTGCCCAGCTTCAGCATCACGCCGGCAAGGATGACCGAACCACCCGTCGGCGCTTGGGTATGGGCATCGGGAAGCCATGTGTGCAACGGGAAGATCGGCACCTTCACCGCGAATGCAACAGCGAACGCGAAGAACAACCAGCGACCGGTGCTCGGTGCGAAGTCGGCCTTGGCCAACTCGATGAGATCGAACGTGAGCGGCCCATCGCCTTTGGCGATGAAAGCGGTGGCGACGATGCCGACCAGCATGATGGCCGAGCCCACCATCGTGAAGAGGAAGAACTTCGTCGCCGCGTACACCCTGCCCTCGTACCCCCAGCCGGCAATGAGGAAGTACATCGGAACGAGCACGATCTCGAAGAAGACGAAGAACAGGAACAGGTCGAGGCTGATGAAGCTGCCCATCAAGCCGGCCTCGAGCAGCAGCATCCACGACAGGTACCGCTTGTGGTCGTGATGCGGGTCCGTGCCGGCGATGACGAGCGGGAACATGACGCCGGTGAGCACGACGAGGAACAGCGAGATGCCGTCGATGCCCAGATGCCACGAGATGCCCCAGGGCTTGATCCAGGTGTGCATGCTGACGAATTGGAAGTCGGGGTTCGACTTGTCGAACGCCGCAAGCACCCAGATGCTGAGACCGGCGGTCAGCACGCTGGTCAGCACAGCGATGAGCTTCACCCATTCGGGACGGCGGTTGGAGAACACCGCGACCAGGACCGACCCTGCGGTCGGCACCAGCACCAGCATGGTGAGGATGGGGAAGGAGATCACCGGCTACCCCGTACCACGACGAACCAAGCGAGCATCAACACGACACCGACGCCGATCGCCGCGGCATAGTTGCGCACGTTGCCGCTCTGCACTTTGCGAATCCGCTGCGCGGTGCCGCGCACCACGCGACCGACACCGTTGACCGCTCCATCGACGATCGTCGAGTCGTACCACGCCACCGAGTCGAACGCCTCGCGACCGGGCCCGCCCATGAAACGGCTGACGGCAGCGTCGTAGTACCAGCCATTGGCAAGCACCTTGGGTTCGAAGGGCTTGGCTCGGTGTTTGGCATAGATCATGATCGACGCAATGATGCCCACGAGCGCAGCGACCGTCGCGATCGCGGCGAACGGCACCTTTGCCGTGTCGCTTTCGTGGACGCCGAGGACGGGCTCCAGCCACAGAGTCAGCTTTTCGGTCTGGGCGTTGAAGGGCAGGTTGAGCCCACCACCGATGATCGACAATCCGGCGAGCACGACGAGTGGCACGAGCATGATCGCCGGGCTCTCGTGAGGCTCGAAATCGCCATGGGCGCCGTGTTCGGCGTGGGCGTCCTTCCAGCGCGCCTCGCCGTAGAACACCATGATCACCTGGCGGGTCATGTAGTACGCGGTGAGCAGTGCCGTGACGAGCCCAACTGCCCACAACACCGGGCTCTTGTCCCAGGCGGCCAACAGGATGTCGTCCTTGCTCCAGAACCCTGCAAAAGGCGGCACGCCGGCAATCGCCAGCCAACCGACGATGAAGGTTGCCGCAGTGATCGGCATGACCTTGCGAAGGGCGCCCATGCGGCGCATGTCCTGCTCGTGATGCATGCCGTGGATGACCGCACCGGAACCGAGGAACAGCAGCGCCTTGAAGAAGGCGTGCGTGACCATGTGGAAGATCGCTGCGGTGTAGGCACCGGAACCGACCGCCAGGAACATGTATCCCAGTTGGCTGACGGTCGAGTAGGCCAGAACACGTTTGATGTCGTTCTGCGCGACCGCGATTGTGGCCGCGAACAGCGCGGTCGCCGCGCCGATCACTGCGATGACGGTGGATGCGTAGGGCGAGGCGGCGTTGAGGATTGGGCTCATTCGGCACATCAGGAAGACGCCGGCGGTGACCATGGTCGCCGCGTGGATCAGTGCCGAAACCGGCGTTGGTCCTTCCATCGCGTCCGGTAGCCAGAAGTACAGGGGCAACTGTGCGCTCTTGCCGCACGCCCCCAGGAACGCGAACAACGCGATGGCGGTTGCCGTGCTCCGCGCCATGGTGCTTGCCGCGTCGTTCAGGCCGATGTAGCTCAACGTGCCCGTTGCCTGGAAGGCGAAGAACATCGCCAGCATGAAGCCCCAGTCGCCGACTCTGTTGGTGATGAACGCCTTCTTGCCCGCCGTCGCCGCGCTCTCTCGCTCGTGCCAGAACGCGATCAGCAGATAGCTGCAGGTACCCACACCCTCCCAGCCCACGAATGTGACGAGCATGTTCTCGCCGAGGACCAACAGCAACATGCTGAGGGCGAACAGGTTGAGGTACAGGAAGAATTTCGAGAAGCGCGGGTCACCGTGCATGTAGCCGATCGCGTAGAGATGGATCAGCGTGCCGATGCCGGTCACGAACAAGCACATGGTGATGCTGAGCGGATCGGCGAGGAAGGAGAAGTCGACCTTCAACGACCCGACCGGCACCCACGAGAAGACCTTGGAGATGTGCTGGCGCTCCTCGGCCGATTTGGAGAGCAGGTCGAAGAAGGCGCCGACACTGACCACGAACGCAGCGCCACACATCAGCGTTGCCAGCCATCCCGCCTTCGGGTCTCCGAGTTGACGGCCGAAGAGCAGGATCAGCACAAAACCTGCGAGTGGAAGCGCAGGGATCAACCACGCGACGTCGAGCATCTTGCTCAGCCCTTCAGTTCCGCGAGATCGTCTGCCGTTGCGCTGGGCCGGCGCCGGAGAATGGCAACGATGATGCCGAGGCCGACGACGACCTCCGCTGCGGCAACGACCATCACGAAGAAGACCGTGGTCTGTCCACCGGTGTCGTCGAGCTTCTTGCTGAGGGCTACGAAGCTGAGGTTGACCGCGTTGAGCATGAGCTCGACGCACATCAACATGATCAACGGGTTCCGTCGAACGAGGACTCCCACGGTCCCGATGCCGAACAACACAGCAGCGAGAACGAGGTACCACGTCGAGGTGGGGCGGGCTGCGGCGATCATGGCTGCCGCGATCACGACGGTGACTCCGCCGGTGTCTCGGGTGTCCTCGGTGCGCGGCGAGCGAGCAGCACGGTCCCGACAACAGCGATCACGAGCAGCACAGAGGTGAGCTCGAAGGCCAGCACGTGATCACTGAACAGATCGCGCGCCAGTGAGCGGATGTTGCTGTCGTGGTCAACGGCGCCCACCGCCGCCACCGCTGCACTCTGCGGTGGCTTGACGACACCGATGTTGTCGCGCGACGAGATCGCCGCGAACGCAATGAGACCGATGACTCCCCCGCCGACGACCGCGGCCATCTTGCGCTGCAGCGGGAACGGCTCGATCTGCAGGTCTTCGATCTTGTCGACCCCCAGCAGCATGATCACGAAGAGGAAGAGCACCACGATGGCGCCGGCGTACACGACGACCTGGACGGCGGCCAGGAACTGGGCATCCTGGGCGATGTAGAGGACGGCGACGCCGAACAGCGTGAGGATGAGGCTCAGCGCGGCATGAACCGGATGGGAACGGGTGATCACACCGACGGCGCCCACCAGGATCATCAGCCCGGCGCAGATGAAGACGAACAACTGCATCATGGCGCGGGCTCTTCGGGTGGGCGCGTTCCATAGCCGAGCTCGCTGCTCCAGCCGACGCGGCCGACGAAGTCGGCGTCACCGCCCGGTGAGGTGGCGCGCATCCAGCCGCTGGTCAGCTCGTCTTCGCCGGGTCGCCAATCTTCCCATGGCAGGTGCTTGGGCTTGCCGTCGTCGTCGACCAGGAGCTCGTCCTTGGTGTACACGGCGTCGCGCCGATTGGTGAAGCTGAACTCGAACAGCTTCGACTCGGTGATGGCCTCCGTCGGGCACGCTTCCACGCACAGATCACAGTGGATGCAGCGCAGGTAGTTGATCTCGTAGACGAAACCGAAGCGCTCACCCGGCGCCGTGGGATTCTCGGGGTCGTTGTCGGCTCCGCGCACGTGGATGCACTTCGCCGGGCAGACACCGGCACACAGCTCGCATCCGATGCACTTCTCCATGCCGTCTTCGTAGCGATTGAGCACGTGGCGTCCGTGCAATCGTTCCGGCTTGTCGATCTTCTCGTCGCGGCCTTCGGTCTCGTTGCCCTTCTTCGCGACTCGACCGCCGGAATAGGACGTCGTGACCCGTTTACCACCGAACAACCGGTGCTGCTTCAAGGTGACCAGGAACCCGTCGAGATATCCCATCAGAACATCGCTCCCTCTTGCTGCCGGTTGCGCGCGCTGACCCGGGTCGCCAACATCAGCAGACCACCAGCGGTCGCGAGCACGAGCAGGGCGATGACGCCGACGACCGTCTTGTGGAGTCGCGTCCAGCCGTGATCGCCACCGACCCGCAGCAGCGCCAGCAATATGAACCAGCCGAGCGCAACGGGGATCAACACCTTCCATCCGAGGTCCATCAACTGGTCGTAGCGCAGCCGTGGAAGCGTCGCCCGGAACCAGACGTAGACGTACAGGAACACGAGGAGCTTCAGGAAGAACCAGACGGTGCCGGAGAACGGGCCGAGGAAGTGCAAGATGTTGGCGTTGCCCGCGATCCTCAGTGGTTGCGGGCCACCGAAGAACAACGTGACGATGACGCCGCTCATGGTGACGGTGTTCATGAATTCGGCCAGGAAGAACAGGGCGAAACGAATGCTCGAGTACTCGGTGTTGAAACCGCCGACGAGCTCTTGCTCGGCTTCGACCAGGTCGAAGGGCGGACGGTTCAGCTCGGCCGTTGCGGCAATCATGAAGATCACGAACGGCACGAAGGCGGTGGCCGCGACCTGCCATTTCGAGACGGTCGACTGATAGGCGACGATGCCGCTGGTGCTGAGCGTGCCGGTGACCAAGATGACCGCGGCAAGGCTGAGACCGAGCGCGGCTTCGTAGCTGACCATCTGAGCGGATGCTCGCACCGAGCCGAGCAGGGGGTACTTCGAACCGCTTGCCCAACCAGCGAGCATGATTCCGTACACCGAGATCGAGCTCAGGGCCAGCAGCAGCAGGACGCCGATGGACGGGTCGGCCAGCTGCAGGCGCGTGACGTGACCGAAGAGCACGACACTGCCGCTCCTGCCCGAACTGAAATCGCCACCGAGCGGAATGACGCTCCACACGAGAAACGCCGGAACGAACGCGAGATACGGCGCCAGCTTGAACACGAACCGGTCGCTCTTGTCGGGAATGAGATCTTCCTTGAAGAACAGCTTGATGCCATCGGCCAGCGTTTGCAGAATGCCCCACGGGCCTGCCTTGTTGGGGCCGATTCGGTTCTGCATCCCGGCGATCGCCTTGCGCTCGAACCACACCATGAGCATCGTCGCGACGAGACCGAGCACGAAGACGATCACGACCTTGAGCAGCACGATCACCACGTCTCCGACGGTGAGATCGTTGAGGAGCGGGTCGAGAGCCAACATCAGAAGGACTCCACGCGGACGTCGGTCACGACATCCGACGAGTCGATCAGCTCGCCGATGCTGGGGCCCGGCTGATTGAAGGGGACCCATGCCGAGCCGCGGACCACGGTCTCGTCGGCAACGACCTTGAACACCATCGACGCCCGCTTGCTGGTGACCTTGACATCGGCGCCGTCGGCCGAGCCGACCCGTTCCACGTCGAGAGGGTGAAGGTGCAGATGTGAGCCGACCGCGAGGTGGGCCAATGACGGTGACTTCGCGGTGCCGACCGCGTTGTCATAGAGCTTGCGGCTGACGACGAGTCGATAGTCGTAGCTGTTGCGAACGTCGATCTCGACGACGCGGGCGGTGGCAGCGGGCAGCGAGCTCTTGCAGACGATCCCGTCGCGGGCAGCCCGCAGGGCGGCGACTGTTGCACCGCCGAATCCATCGATATTGGCAGCGATGGCATTCGTCAGGTCGTCGACGGACGTCACACCGAGATCGCCACCGAGCAACTCGGCGAGCTCGACAGCGATCATCCAATCGGGGCGGCTGGTGCCGCGCGGCGTGACCTTCTCGCAGACAGTCTGGACGCGACCTTCGATGTTGGTGGTGGTGCCGCTCTTCTCGCCGTACGCCGCCGCGGCCAGCACGACGTCCGCCGGTGAGCTCGACTTGGTGAGGAAGGTGTCGATCGCGATGATCCGGGGTGCGCCGGCCATCATCCGCCTGGCCAGGTCGGTGTCGGGAAAATCCGCAAGAGGATCGCACCCGAGCAGCACGAGGCACTCGATGTTCCCAGCTGCAGCCGCCTTGGCGATTTCGAGGGCCTGCATGCCGCCTTCTTCCGGGGTGAGGCCCATCTCGATCGCCCCGACGATGTTGCCGCGGCGCAGCGCAGGCAGCACCTTGGCCCCGGGAGCCAGCTGCAACGCGGCAACGACCCCGTTCGTCACCTCGCGGGGATGCTCGGCGAGGTTGGCCCGGCCGGCGACTACGACAACGTTCCCCTTTGCGATCTGCGTGGCGATAGCCGGGTCGTTGGCTGCCGCGTTGATCGCATGGGTGATGTTGCCGGCTTCATACTCGATGGTCCTCCACGCCTGTCCGCTGAGACCGCTGCGCTTCTGGGCGAACTCGATGATCCGGCTGCGGCGTTTCTGGGCGGCGTCGCGCAGGCGCAGATAGAGGACAGGCAATTCTTCTTTGAGGTCCGGAGCAATCAAGATGATCGTCGGTGCGTTGGCAGCCTCGTCGATGGTCGCCCGATCGAACCCGAGCAGGTTGATCAGAGCACCATCGCCCATCTGCGGGTAGACGTGCGGCGTACCGATGACATCCTTGGCCAGGCGGGCCCACGCGTAGGCGTCTTCGTTGGTGCCCCGCGCACCGCCGAGCACGGCGATCGATCCCGGACCTGCGGCGGCCTTAGCTTCTGAGATCAGCTCAGCGGCACGGGCCAACGCAGCGTTCCAGCTTGTCGGCTGCAATTCGTCGTCGACTCTGACGAGCGGCGCACCGAGGCGCTCGTCACTGTTGACAGCCTCGAAGTTGAACCGCCCTCGATCGCACAGCCAGCTCCAGTTGACGGGATCGCTGTCGACACCCTGGTAGCGCAACAACTGATCATGGCTCGACTGCACGACGGTCCGGCAACCGACGGAGCACGTCGTGCAAGTGCTCTCTGACTGATCGAGGTCCCAGGGCCGTGCCTTGAACCTGTACGAAGTTGCCGTGAGCGCCCCGACCGGGCAGATCTGCACCGTGTTGCCGCTGAAGTAACTGGAGAACGGCTCGTCGGGGAACGTCATGACCTGCGTGTCGTTGCCGCGGCTGATGAAGTGGATCAACGCGTCGCCTGCGACCTCGTCGGCGAAGCGAGTGCAGCGGTCGCACAGGATGCAGCGCTCACGGTCGAGCAGCACGAGATCGCTGATCGCGATCGGCTTCTCGAAGTGACGCTTCTCCTCGATGTAGCGGCTCTCGCCGGGGCCGTGACTGAACGATTGGTCCTGCAACGGGCACTCGCCACCCTTGTCGCACACCGGACAATCGAGTGGATGGTTGGCGAGCAGCAACTCGACGATGCCTTCTTGCGCCTTGAGCGCGGCCGGGCTCTGTGTGTTGACGACCATGTCGGGCGCGACGGTGGCCATGCACGAGATCTGCAGTGCCGGGCCGCGGCCCGTGTCGATGTCGACCAGACACATGCGGCACATGCCGACCGACGCCATGCGCTCGTGGTAGCAGAACCTGGGGATGTATTCACCGACGCGCTGCGCAGCGGCGATCACGAGATCACCCTTGCGGGCAGTGACCCGGCGACCGTTGATCGTCAGGCTCACGGCATTGGGATCGGGCGGCGCGGCCGCCGTTTCAGCTGGAGTTTGGGCGCCATTCTCAGTGGTGGTCATCAGTGGCTCCCACTGACGCCGGGATCGACACCGGGATCGACACTGGGATCGACACCGGGATGAGGTTGCGTTGCACGATCTTGGCCTCGAACTCGTCGCGGAACAGCGTGAGAGCGGAGTGCACCGGGGCGTACGCGGACGGGCCCACGAAGCAGATCGTCGTCATCTTGTATGGGAACGGCACCGCGTCGAGACCGAGGCGTTCACTAGCGGCGTGAGGGAAATCGCCGGGGCAGATGGTCTCGCCGACCTCGATGAGCTGATCGAGATCGCGTGGGGTGCCGTGGCCGTCGACGATGCGGCGCATGATCCGCTCCAGCCAGGTGCCACCCTCGCGGCACGGCACGCACTTGCCGCACGATTCGTGCGCGTAGAAGCGGGTGAGCGTCAGCGCGGCCGCCGGTATGTCGGTTGTGTCGTCCATCACGATCACTGCGCCGGATCCGAGCATCGAACCTGCCGCGCTGACCAACTTGTTCTCGAAGGGCAGGTCGAGTTGATCGGGCACGAACCACGGAGCGGACCCACCACCGGGTACGAACGCCTTGAGCATGTTGTCATCGCGGATTCCTCCGCAGAACTCTTCGTCGTAGAGGAGCTCGCGGAACGTCGTCGTGCCGTTGACGATCTCGTAGACGCCCGGACGCTTGACGTGACCCGACACTGCAACCATGCGCGTGCCCGGAGAGGTAGGTGTGCCGATTGCCGTGTACGCCTCGACGCCGTTGACCATCAGCCACGGCAGGTTGGCCAGCGTCTCCACGTTGTTGACGATCGTCGGCTTGCCGTACAGACCGATCGCGGCAGGGAAGTACGGCGGCTTCTGCCGCGGCATGCCACGGTTGCCTTCGAGGCTTTCGATCAGCGCCGTCTCCTCACCGACCACGTACGCGCCTGCACCCCAGTGCAGAACGATGTCGACGCTGAAGTCGGTGCCGAGGACGTTCTTGCCGATGTAGCCCGCCGCGTAGGCCTCGTTGAGGGCAGTGGCAACGCGCTCCTGGGCGAACGCCATCTCCCCGCGAATGTAGAGGAAGCACTGCGACAGACCGGCGGCGTAGCAGGCGATGAGGCACCCTTCGATGAGCTGGTGTGGATCGAGCTCCATCAGCAGCCGGTCCTTGTATGTGCCTGGTTCGCTCTCGTCACCATTGACCACGAGGTACCGCGGCCACACCGCTTGCGGCGTGAGACCCCACTTCACACCGGCCGGGAAACCCGCACCGCCGCGCCCCAGCACCGTCGCGCTCTTGACGTCGTTGTGAACGTCAACCGCCGATTTGGCCAACGCAGCCTGCAGACCTTTGTAGCCGTCCGTCGCTAAGTAGCGATCGAGCGTGTGCGAGTCGGCGTACTCGAATCGAGACGTGACGATGCGGGGACGGTCGCCGGCGACAAACCCCGGGGCGTGCGGGTACGTCGTGCCGTTCACTTCGGTGCCTCGGTGGGTGCCGGCATCCAGGACGGCGCGGCAGTGACGTCGTCGGGGGCGAACACCCCAACGGACCGTTCGTGAGGGATGTGTTGGCGCACTCGGGCGACAGTGCCATGCGGCGGGATCTCGCCGTCGAGGCGATCGTCGAGGAGATCGTCGATCAGCTTGTCGAGATCACCCGGAGTCACCCGGTAGCGGTACCGGTAGTTGACCTGTAGACATGGCGCCTCGGTGCACGCAGCCTGGCACTCGGCGTGCTCGAGCGTGAACAGCCCGTCGAGAGTTGTGCTGCCGGCTTTGATGCCGAGCCGTTGTTCTGCGTGATGCATCAACTCGTCGGCCCCGAGCAACGCGCACGACATGGTGCCGCAGATGTTGATGACGTACTTGCCTACCGGCTCGAACTTGAACATCTCATAGAAGGTCGCCGTGCCGAGGACCTCTGCGGATGTCGCCCCGACGAGCTCACCGATGTGCTTGATGGCCTCGTTGGTCACGTAGCCGTCCTGCTGCTGGGCGAGGTGCAGCAACGGGATGGTCGCGGAGCGCGCCTTCGGGTAACGCCCGATGATCTCTTTGGCATAGACAACATTGGCCTCGTTCAACCGCGCCATCACCTATCAACCTCTCCGAGAACTGGATCGACCGAGGAGATGACGGCGACCGCATCGGCGATCAACCCACCGCGAAGCATGTGCGGCATACATTGGATGTTGACGAAGCTCGGCGCGCGAACGTGCAAGCGGTAGGGGGTGGCCGAACCGTCGCTGGCGATGTAGCACCCGATCTCGCCGCGCGGGCTTTCGATTGCCGTGTACACCTCGCCCTCGGGAACCTTGAAGCCCTCGGTGAAGATCTTGAAGTGGTGGATCAACGCCTCCATGGACTCGTCGATTCGAGCACGCGGAGGTGGAGTGACCTTCTTGTCCTGGATCCGGTAATCGCCGGCGGGCATGCGATCGAGGATCTGCCGGACGATCTTCATGCTCTCGCGCACTTCGTTGAGGCGAATGGCGTAGCGGTCGAAGGCATCGCCGTAGGAGCCGACGATGACATCGAACTCGAGTTCAGGGTAATGAAGGTATGGCATGTCGCGGCGAAGGTCCCACGCGGTGCCGGTGCTGCGCAGGATCGGGCCAGTGGCTCCGAGCGCGATCGCCTCTTGCGCCGTGATGACGCCGACGCCCTGAAGACGCTCCCGCCAGATCGGCTGACCCGTCATCAAGGTGTCGTACTCGGCCAGACGAGGTGTGATGAGATCGAGCAGTCGCAGCACATCGTCGCGCCAACCCGAAGGCAGGTCGGCAGCGACGCCACCCGGCCGGATGAAGTTGTGGTTCATCCGCAACCCTGTGACCTTCTGGAAGAACCGCAGCACTTCTTCTCGCTCGCGCCAGCCGTAGATCATCATCGACACGGCGCCGATGTCCATGCCGTTGGTGGCAAGGAAGAGCAGGTGGCTGCTCATCCTGTTGAGCTCGCTCAGCAGCATGCGCATCCACACCGCGCGCTCGGGGATGTCGCCGTCGATGCCGAGCAACTTCTCGGTGGCCATCGAGAACACCAACTCGTTGTTCAGCGGGCTGACGTAATCCATCCGCGTGACGTTGGTTCCACCTTGCATGTACGTCAGGTTCTCGCCCGTCTTCTCCATGCCGGTGTGCAAATAACCGATGATGGGCTTGCTGCGCAGCACTTCTTCCCCACGGAGCTCCAACATCAGTCGCAGCACGCCATGGGTGCTGGGGTGTTGCGGCCCCATGTTGATGATCATCGTCTGGTCTTCTGACAGATCGGCGGGGAGATCGCCGAGCTTGGCCGCCTCGGTCTCACTCATGCGCAGGACCGAGCCGACCTCGCGAAGGAGCTCGCGAGCCGTCAACTGGCTGCGCGGCTTCAGCCCTTGCTCGGCGTCGTCGCCGGCTTGAATGGTCTCGACGATGCTCACGTTTTGGCCCTGAAGTCGCTGGAGAACTGCACCGGTATCGTGCCGGTCTCGTAGTCCTTGCGCAGTGGATGGCCCTCCCAATCCTCGGGCATCAGGATGCGGGTGAGGTCGGGGTGGTTGTTGAAGGTGATGCCGAACATGTCGAACACCTCACGTTCCATGGCCTCGGTGCCGGGGTACAGATCGAACAGCGTGTCGAGCGACGGATCGTCGGCCGGTACCTGCACCCGAAGGCGGATCCGCCGGCGAGCCGACATCGACAACAGGTTGACCACCACCTCGAAGCGTTCTGCTGTGACGCCGTCGGGCATCGTCCGCTCCGGCATGAGCAGATAGTCGACGGCCGTGAGGTCGACGCACATCTCGTAGCCCTCGTCGAGCAGGCCACGCACGGCGTCGGCGTACTGCTGGCGGCTGGGATGCAACACCGTCTGGCCGTGGCTGTCGGTCATCGGGCAACCGTGCATCGACGGCGGCTCAGGAGTGGGGGCGACCTCGTCGGAAGGTGCGGCGGATGTGTCGCTCATCGGTCACCGCGTTCCGAGCAGCACAGGGATCGACTCGGATCCGGACGGGATCTCTTGGACATGGAGGTTGGCACCTGCGCCGGTCTCGGCACGCCGCTTCATCAGATGACCGTCTTCGATCGACTGGTGCAGCGTCTCGATGGCATGGATCAACGTCTCGGGTGTTGGTGGACAACCGGGTGCGTACACGTCGACCGGAACAACTTGATCGACGCCTTGAACGATGGCGTAGTTGTTGAACATGCCACCGGTCGAAGCACACACGCCCATCGAGATGACCCACTTGGGCTCCATCATCTGGTCGTAGACCTGTCGCAGCACGGGCGCCATCTTCTGGCTGACACGGCCGGCGACGATCATGATGTCGGCCTGGCGCGGTGAGGCCCGGAAGACCTCCATGCCGAAACGACTGAGGTCGTAGTGCGCGGCACCGGTTGCCATCATCTCGATGGCGCAGCACGCCAAGCCGAACGACGCCGGCCAGCTGCTGCGGCTGCGCGACCACTTGACCAGGTCTTCGATCCTGGCGGTGATCGCGTTGTGCTGGAGCCCACCGAGACCGTCGTTCTGAATATCGCGGAGCAGGCTCATGCGGCTGTCGTTTCGTCGATGCGACCCTCGGTGCCGACTCGCCGGATGGTGGTGCCCAGCGTGCGCTCGGCAGACACAGCACCCTCGAGACCGTCGAGCCGTCGCTCCCTGTACGAAGGGCCCCAATCGAGCGCGCCGCGTGCCACGACATAGACGAAAGCGCCGAAGAACACTGCGCTGAACGCGAGCATCTCGACGAAGCCGTACGTGCCGAGGAACTGTCGATCGACCGCGTACGGATAGATGAAGATCAGTTCGATGTCGAACATCACGAACAGCATCGCGACAACGTAGAACGTGACCGGGAATCGCTCGGGTGGCTCGCGGCTGGGCACGATGCCGCACTCGTACGGAGCCTCTTTCGCCGACGAGGGACGCCGGGGCGCCAACAGGCGCGAGGCGAAGAAGCTGAGCGCGCCGAACAGGGTCGCCAGCACCAGCAGGCACACGATGGGAAGGTACTGACCCATCAGGTCACCTGAGCCGGCGAGGCCGAAGATGGCGTTTGCGCGGGTAGTGCCGGCGCCGACCGGTTGGCCAGCACACGGCGGTCGCGGGTGTGCAGCAGATAGCACAGCATCAAGAAGACGGCCAGCGAGCCGATCGTGATGAAACCTGCCGGCTTCCGCTTCGCCCCGAGGTCGCGGATCATGTACACGTACTCGTGCGGCCGGGTGGTGTCGATCTCCGGTTTTGCCGGTGCGCGGCCAGGCTCGTCACGTTGTTTGACCAACGGCGCAACCTCGACCACGGCATAGTGCGGCTTGTGCTTGAACGCCAGGAAATCAACCTTGCCCTTGAACAGCTGGGGCTGACGTTGGCCGCCCTTGTCGAACACGTTGACGACTTGGAACTCACCATTGGCCAGTGCAAGGGACTCCTCGAGCAGCACGCTGGCGGCGGCGCCCGCCTGCTGGAACGACGGCACTGATGAGTCGAGCTGCTTCCAACCGTCTGTGACGAACTGTTCGTCGAGCAGCTTGGCTGCTGTCGTGAAATCTGCGCTGGGAGGGATGACCACCGGATCACTGAGGGCCCCCGATTCGTTGACCGCCTTGGGGGTCTCCAGGACGGTGCGTCCGCTGATCGGCGACCACGACGCGTCGGGGCCGAGCAACCCCTTGCCGTACGACCACCACGTGGCACCCATCAGGAACATCCATCCGGCCAGCGCGGCGAAGGCCACCAGAAATCCCAGTCGTGCCCCGAGGTTGGTGCTGAGCAGGAAGTAGCAACTTCCGCAGAAGGTCGACAGCGCAATGATCGTGATGAGGATGCCGCGCAGCTCCGGTTCCCAGGCGATCGCCACAAGTGCACTCATCAGAGGCTCCGAACGTATTCGACGATTGCCTTGATCTGCTCGTCGCTGAGCAAGCCTCCGAAGCCGGGCATGCGTCCGGTGCCCTGCGACTGCTTGCCGTAGCGCTGGCCGAGCTCGGAGCCCGACTTGATGAAGTTGATCATGTCTTGCTCACTGGGGAAGTGAGAGGGCGTCGCTCCGCCTGTGAGGTTCCAACCGAATGCGCCTTGTCCCGGTACGCCAGGGCTGCCGTAGCTCCAACCCTGGGTGTGGCAGCGAGCGCAGCTGTACGCGCCGCTGTTGATGTCGAGGTTGAAGAGCGCCTCGCCCATTGCAGCCTCGACGGTGTCGTACTTACCGCTGTCGACCAACTTCTTCGCAGCCAGCTCAGCGGACTTCTGGATCTTCGTGCGTTCGACTTCCGGCAAACTGCCCTCGTCGCACAGCTTCAACACCTTCAAGTCGGTCAATGCGGACACGGTCGGGAACGCCGGCTCCGTGAGACAACTCTCCGGGGCCACTTGGATGCTGCGGATGTAGGCGATGATCGTCTCGATCTGCTGGGCGTTCATCGGCCCGCCACCGATGGTGCCCCACGCGGACATCGGCGAGAAGGTGCGGCCATAGTTGAGGATGAACTGCACTTCGTCGCCGGTGAAGCGGTACAGCACGGTGTTCAACGCCGGTGCAAACCAGTTGACGGCGCGTACTTCACCGGTCTTCGGGTCGGTGACAGCGGTCGGTGCCTGCCCGCCGGTGGCCTTCATGCCGCCGTGGCAACCGGCGCAGTTGAAGCCACCGTTGGCAGTGGTCTCGAAGAGGTCGCGTCCCCAGCCGACGAACGTGTCTTCCTTCTTGCTGACCGCGCCGGCTTGGCGCCCGGGCTCGAGCACCCAGTACGCAGGAAGGCCGATGACCATCGTGACGAGCAGGACCACCCCGATGACCTGGACGCGTATGAGCCGCGGACCCTCGAGCGTCTCGTCGTCGTAGTAGGGACGTCGGTTGGGAGCCAACTCCATCTCGGAGCCGAGCTCGGGCCGAGCAGCGTTGCGGTTGGCGAAGAAGTACATCAACCAGCCGAGCAAGCTGAGAACCAGGATGATCCAGCCGATAGCGGTGGTCGCCAAGGCGATCATCCGTGGCCACCTCCGCCGCCGATGCAGTGCGGGCCTTCGGCCTCTTGACCGGTGGTGTTGGTGCCGATGGGCGGACCGGGGTAGACGGTGCCCGTGTCGATCACGACGTCGCCGGCGTTGGTCACCGTGAACTGGAATCGATCCATGCCTCGCGGCGCCGGGCCACCCTTCTTCTCACCCACTCGGTTGTATTGCGACCCATGGCAGGGACATTCGAACCACTGGCTGCTGACGCATTGCGGCACGCGGCAGCCGAGGTGCGGGCACTTCTGGTAGAGAACCACGATCCCGTTCTGCATCCCGTCGAGAAGCTGCTTGTAGGCCGGCACGCCCTTGGCCTTGGGGAGGGCGTCGACCGGGTACTGCGTGACCCAGGAGCGGGCCGTCGCGTTGTAGAAGAAGCCTCCGCTGGAGCGGATGCTCGAGATGACATCGTCGACCTTGCCGACATTGATCTTGCCGCCGAACCCGCCCTTGGCTGTCGGCCACAGGAAGGCGACGAATCCCGCTGCAGCGAAGGTGGTGAGACCGGCGCCCGTCAGTGAAACAGTTGCCCTGTTGAGGAACATGCGCCGGCTGACACCGAGCGCCTCTTCGTCGGGCTTCACCCAGACGACAGGTGTCGACGGAGCCGTAGGAACCAACTCGGCACTGCGTGCCTCGCTGACAGCGCGCTCGACGTCGCGGCCGGTTCGACCGGCCGGCAGATCGATCTCAGCGTCCTTGTCGCGCCGTATCGTCTCCCGACTGAGTGCGCCGGCGCCACGGACATCGGCTCGTCGGGCGGCGGTCACCAGGACGATGGCCGCCAGCACGAGGATGGCAAGTACTGCAATGACGATGATGGCAGCGGG
>JANPGV010000029.1:0-15746 GCA_031424145.1 Ilumatobacteraceae bacterium | reverse complement strand
GCACGGCAACCTGTCGCAGAGCGCCCGCGAGCGCAACCTCGCCGATTTCACCAGCGGCCAGGTCCGCGTGCTTGTCGCCACCGACATCGCCGCCCGCGGTATCCACGTCGACGACATCGCGTTGGTGATCCACGTCGATCCCCCGGCCGAGCACAAGGCATTCCTTCACCGCTCGGGCAGAACTGCCCGCGCCGGCGCAGAAGGCATCGTCGCAACGGTGATGACGCCCGATCAGGCCGGCGATGTGCGCTCACTCGCACGCGCTGCCGGCATCACGCCAACGGTCACCAACGTCAACCCTCTACACCCATTGCTTACTGAGTTGTCGGGTCCATCAGCGCCCAAGGTGGCACCTCGTCCGCAGCGTCCAGAAGACGCTCAGGCCGCACGCACTCGTCCGTCCCAGCCGGGTCGTCGCCGAGGTCAATCCTCCGGCTCCCGCGACGGCGGCCCGCGAAGCGGTGCACGTCCTGGCGGTCCCCCGGCCAAGCAGTCACGGTCCGGCGCACGTCATCCCGGCGCGCGCAACTCCAACGGACGACGTTCAGCACCCACCGGCCGCTGACCAATCGCGTACGAGTGTTTCCGTCCCTCCCGGGTGGGACGGAGACACTCGTTTGCGCCCGAAGGGCCGCAAACACTCGGTGATGGTCTTCGCTAGTTGTCGCCGAAGGAGATTCCGATGTCGCGTGCGGCCATGACGGTGTCGCAATCCAGCGGCACCGTTCTCATCGCGCCTATCGCGTCCTTCAACGGGACGTACTCGACATACGGCTCGTTCAGGGCGACCATCACGCCATCGAAACCCTCTTCGAGGGCACGCACGGCTGCTGCGCCGAATCTGGTTCCCAGCAGGCGATCAAGTGCGGTGGGCGTGCCGCCGCGAAGCAGGTGGCCGAGCACCACGGTCCGCGCCTCCTTGCCGGTCAGCTCGGTGAGCTGCTGGGCGACCTGATGGCCGATGCCGCCGAGCCGCTCCGCCTGGTCGACGGCTTGGCCGACAACGGACCGCTGGCCATCTTTCGGGATGGCTCCCTCGGCTACGACGACGATCGCAAAGCTTGCGCCGCGCGCCTCGCGTCCCTTGATCATCGCCGCCACCGGTTCGAGACGGAACGGGATCTCGGGGATCAAGATCGCATGAGCGCCCGCCGCGACTCCGGCGTTGAGGGCGATCCAGCCGGCATACCTTCCCATCACCTCGACGACGAAGACCCGGCTGTGAGACGTCGCCGTCGTGAAAACTCGATCGATCGACTCGGTGGCGACGTGCACAGCAGTATCGAAACCGAACGTCACGGTGGTCTTGTCGAGGTCGTTGTCGATCGTCTTCGGCACGCCGATCACCCTCAAACCGGCCTCGAACAATCGCTGGCCGATGGCAAGCGATCCGTCGCCGCCGATCGTGATCAACGCGTCGATGCCGGCCTGGCGGAAGAGTGAGACCAGGTGATCGGTGCGGTCTTCATACACGATGGTCCCGTCGGGCTGTTCGACGGGGAAATGACACGGGTTACCGCGATTCGTGCTGCCGAGAACCGTGCCGCCGAGGTAGCCGATCCCGCGCACCATGTGCCGCTCGAAGACGAACACACCGCTGCCTTCTTGGTACAACTCGGGGAACATGAGGCCGTTGAAGCCGTCGCGGATTCCTATGACCTCCCAGCCACGGCGACGCGCGCACAGCGTCGCTGCCCGGATGACTGCATTCAAACCGGGGGCGTCGCCGCCACCGGTGCTGATGGCAACTCGCATGCTGCTGTTTCTAGCACCATGCGAGCCATGGGTTTTTCACGCGGTGCGCCTCGTCAATCGCGCAGTGGGTCGTCGCCAGTCGTCTCACCGTGCGCCGAGTTGCCCGGGGCGTCCTTGTCGGCGCGATCGTCCTTCAGATTCTTCAGTACCTCGGAGTCCTGCATCGTCGCAATTGGTCCGTATCCGAACACCGCTGTTCCGCGTGCCCCGCACGACGGACACGTGATCGCCACGACTGCGACCATGTCGTCGGGATCCGAGGCGCCTTCCAATCGCCGGAGCGAGCTCATCGACACAGTTGGTGGCGCCGACACGGTCCCACATTCGACGCACTCCAGCTCAGAGTCGTCGGTGACGACGAACGAGGAGTCGAACCCGCCTCGCGCGTATCCCGCCAACACGTCGATCATCGTGGTCTCTTCGCTTGGCTCGTTGGGCATACCGCGTTGTACCCACATCAGGTTGTGCCAAACCATGCACCGAGCCGGTGCGGCCTACGATCGTGCCCGTGGCTACCGCAACTCCCTCCTCGACACCAAACCCCGATGCGATGAAGTTCACGCTCGACACGCGGCTCGAGGCAATGTTCAACGCCACGAACGCGCAGGACGCGGCGGGCAATCCGTTCGCCGCCGCGGTCTTCGCAGCGGGCGGCGTTGCGACCGTCTTCGGTGTCAACGACTTCGTCACCGTTACCCGCCAGCCCGGCGCGGACTGGGAGCCGATCGTGGCAGCGGTGCACGCCGCGGCCGAGGCTCATTTGTGATGACAGCCTTCTGGCGCAACGCCGGTCGAGTGCTCAGCAGGCACTGTGACGCGACGCAGGCTCAGCTCGACGCTGCAGCCGCAGCGACGTAACGGCTGCGCTGCCGTTCGTAGACCTGCACGTACCCCTCGACCATCCGTTCGACGGAGAACCGTCGCCGGGCCTCTTCGCGGCAGACGAGCCGATCGATCTGGCCGACTGAACGCAGTCCGTTGATGAGCTCTGCATCGGTATCGCCGAGGAACCCGGTCAGGCCGTGTTCCACGATCTCGGGTGCAGCACCCTGCGGACACCCGACCACGGGCGTACCGCAGGCCAGCGCCTCGAGCATCGCCATGCCGAACGGCTCGCGCCAACTGATCGGGTTGAGCAGCGCAGCGGCTGACGCCAACAGTTCGCGCTTGCCTTGCGCATCGACCTCGCCGAGATAGACGACATCCTCGCCAAGATGCGGAAGCACGAACTCGTCGAAGTAGGCGTGCTCCCGCGGTTCGCGCATCTTGGCCGCGATCTTCAACTTGATACCAACCGCTTTGGCGACGGCGATGGCGCGGTGAACCCCCTTGTTCTCAGCCATTCGACCGAGCAAGGCGACGTACCCGCCATCACCTGCACCGAACGGATAGTCGTCGACGTTGATGCCGTGGTGGACAACCGCATCCACTGGCAGGTGCGTCGATGCCGCGTGTGAGCGCGAGATGGCTACCAGTGCGACCCGAGGCACCACAGCTCCGTAGACAGCGTTATACGTGCGATTGAACGGGTTGTGATTGGTGGTCACGACCGGCAGGTTCGGGTAACGCGCCGAGTAGATGGGGCCCGCAAGAGTGTTGTCGTGAACGACGTCGAAGTCCTTCACCAGTTCGTAGGCGCCGATGGCATGCTCCAGCTCGATGTTGGCGCGGCCCATCCGAACGGCAGCATCCTCCGCCGGGACCACTGACGCCTTCGGGACCGGGCATTCCGAATCCGGATGACACACCAGCAGCACCTGGTGACCCGCGGCTTGCAACCCGCGGGCGAGCTCGTCGAGCACGGCCTCCGTTCCGCCGTATGCGGGCGGCGGAACAGGGACCCAGGCGGGGGCGATGATCGCGATGTCCACGTCGTTCTCCTTGTGCCGCGACTACCGGAGGTTCCGGACCGTCTCCGAGCCGACGACGCTGGCCGAGTCGGGCCGTAGCGCCAGATCGGTGGTGCGCACGCGTGCCGACGAATGCAGCCTGTTGAGGAAGTTGCGCGCCCACCGATGCACGTCGTTGTGACGCACAGCCGTGCGCATCGTCTTCAAACGCGCCGCCCGCTCTGACGCCGGCATCTCGACAACGCTGACGAACGCTCTCTTGATCGCCTCGATGTCGTAGGGGTTGACGATGATCGCGCCGTCGAGATCCTGCGCGGCACCCGCGAATTCGCTCAACACCAACGTTCCGTCGAGATCACCACGCGACGCGACGAACTCTTTGGCAACGAGGTTCATCCCGTCGGCCAGTGAGGTGACCACCATCGCGTTGGCTGCCCGGAACCACGCCGCCATCTCGGCCTCATCCAGCGAGATGTCCGTGTAGAGAACCGGTAACGAGCCATCGAGACGGGCGTGTTTCGTGTTGATCATGTCGATCAACCCTTCGACCTCTTCGCGCTCGTCCTCGTATGCGGAGACGTCGGTGCGGCTTGGTACGGCGACCTGCACAAATGCGCATTTCTCGGCGTCGAGCCGGCCGTCGTCGAGCAGCTCGCCGAACGCCCTGAGTCGCTGCGAGATGCCCTTGGTGTAATCGAGCCGGTCGATGCCGAGGAAGATGAACTCGACGCCCAACTCCGACCGATGACGGGCGGCATCGGCGACCGCTGCTTCACCGAGCGAGTCCCAATGACCGAAGTCGACCGAGATCGGGAAGGCATCGACATCGACGACGTGTGCACCATCGAACAACATGTGGCCCCTGGTGCGCGACTCCACCAGTCGGTCCGCAGCCGCGATGAAGTTCTCGACGTCTTCTGCGACCTGGAAGCCCAGCACATCGGCGCCGAGCATCCCTCTGAGGACTTCCTTTCGCCATGGCAGCATGGAGAACAGCTGCGCGTTTGGGAACGGGATGTGTAAGAACAGACCGATGTGCAGATCCGGACGCTTCGAACGGATCATCTCCGGCACGAGCAGCAGGTGGTAGTCGTGGACCCAGACCGTGCCGCCGAGCGGGGCGATGCGCGTGACCGCCGCGGCGAACCTTCTGTTGACGATGCGGTACGAGTGCCACCATGCCCGGTTCAACTCGACTCGCCTCAGGCGGCCGTGGAACAGTGGCCAGAGGATCTCGTTGGAGAAGCCGCGGTAGTACCGGTCGACCTCATCATCAGAGAGCACCACCGGATGAAGACGCAGATCGCCGTGGTCGAACTGCTTCGGACGACCGGAGTCCGGGCCGGCCCAGCCAACCCATTGCGTGCCGGCGGCGGTCACTGATGACAAGGCGGACGCCAAACCACCTGGACTGGTCCTGAGGTCCCCAGCCGCAGTGACTTCGACCGGCAACCGGTTGGCTGCCACGACGAGTCCTTTCATCAGTTCAGGCCTTTCAACTCAGCTAGCAAGCCCGTCTCGGTTACTCGATCGTATCCCCGCCGAAACGCTGCAAGGCTACGATGTTGATTTCGTCACAGAGGGTGGGCTGTCGATCGGTCCCACAAGCGGTGTAAGAAGTGTCGTGCACCACGCGCTCATAGCGGTCGACGTCGACGGAACCCTATATGACGGCGTCGGAGTGGCTGCTGAGGCCGTTGATGCCCTGCGCCTGGCCCACGACGATGGCCACACGCTGGTGATCGTCACCGGTCGGCGATGGGAGGAGCTCGGCCATGTCATTCCCGGCATTCTGGGCTTCGTGGACCGGGTCGTGTGCGAGGAAGGGGGCGTGCTGGTGAACGTTCAGTCCGGCGAGCTGACGTTGCTGGCCGAGGAAGTCGAGGCCGACCTGGTTGCCGGTCTGCGGGCGGCAGAGGTTCCCAACATCGACGTTGGCCGGGTCGTGGTCGGCGCGCCGACGACATCGCTGGCGCTCGTCACCGACGTTCGAAACGCCGTTGGCAGCAAACGCAGGATCGTCACGAACAAGGGGTCGATCGCCCTCGTTCCACTCGGATGCGACAAGGCGAGCGGCCTTCGAGCCG
The DNA here is from genome assembly GCA_031424145.1 of Ilumatobacteraceae bacterium. Classification (GTDB taxonomy): domain Bacteria; phylum Actinomycetota; class Acidimicrobiia; order Acidimicrobiales; family Ilumatobacteraceae; genus JAENVT01. The sequence goes on along the minus strand of JANPGV010000029.1, from coordinate 10,054 downwards.
CCATCGCCGACCTGCGACTCCAGCACCTCCCCATCCTCGCGATCGGCGATGCGGCCAACGACCTGCCGATGTTCGCGATCGCGACCACCCCGGTCGGCGTCGCTAACGCGGACGACGCTGTGCGAGCTTCCGGCGTGCGTTTGACCAAGGCCAGTTTCGGGTCGGGCGTGGCGGAGGCACTTCGCGAGCTGCTGCAGTGACCGCGAGCGGATCGACGACTGCAATCACCTTGACGGGTTGACTGATCCCTGCGTCGCTGAGCTCGCGCACGGTGGCGACACCGTCGTCGATGCGGATGTTGAAGCGGCGGTCGACCAGTCGCACGCCGGCGAACAGCAGATCGTCTTCTATGGCCCCTGGGATCGGGTTGACGCGGAGGCCGAGCATGACATCCGGCTCTAGACGCAGCATGATCCGCAGCAGCAGGAACGGTGTTGCCGCAGCCCACGCCTGCGGCGAACACGATGTCGGGAAGGGAATGGGTGTCTCCACATCGGCACGGTCGAGGCCGCTGAAGAGCTCCGGCAACCGGCCGTTCCATGCCTCGGACGCCGCGAACAGGCCTTTGGCGACGGTCAGGGCTTCGTCCACGAAGCCGTAGCGCATCAGTCCTACGGCACACAGCGCGCCGTCGTGGGGCCAGACCGTGCCGCAGTGGTAGCTCATCGGGTCGTATGCCCGCTCGTCCTCGGCCAACGTCCGAATGCCCCAGCCGTTCCACATCTGCGGCGACATCAGGTGCTTGACAATGAGCGATGCCCGGTCCTCGTCCACGATCCCACTCCACAGGCAGTGACCGATGTTGGACGTGAGGGAATCGACCGGTTTCTTGTCGGGGCCCAAGGCCACGGCGTACCAGCCGTACTCGTCGAGCCAGAAGTCATTGTTGAAACGGGTCTTGAGTTGCGCGGCGAGCTCTTCCTGCTCGGCGGCGATCTCCGGTTGCCCGAGCCTGACCGCTATCGCGGCGCGTGCACGGTGTGCGGCGTAGGCGTATGCCTGCACCTCGCAGAGCGCTAGCGGCGTCTCGGCGATGCGGCCGTCGTGGTAGCGGATGCCATCGTTCGAATCCTTCCAACCCTGATGCGTCAATCCGCGCTCCGACGTCTTCTGGTACTCGATGTAGCCGTCGCCGTCCTTGTCGCCGTAATCGCGCATCCAGGCCAGGGCGCGGTCGGCATTCGGCACCAGCTTTCGCAACGCCTCCTCATCCAATCCCCATCGGCTGAGCTCGCCGAGCAACATGACGAACAGTGGCGTGGCATCAGCGGAGCCGTAGTAGGTGCTGCCGCCCGTCAGCGTGGGCGCGTCGACACCGAGATAGCGGGTCTCGTGCATGATCCGCCCAGGTTCTTCCTCCGAGAGGAGATCGACCTCTCGACCCTGTAGCTCGCCCAACGCCTCGAGCACACCGATGGCCAACGTGGGATCGATCGGCAGGGCCATGTAGGAACTGATCAGCGCGTCGCGCCCGAACAGCGTCATGTACCACGGCGCGCCTGCAGCGATGACCGGTCGATGGCGGCCGGTCGGGTCGTGGAGACGTAGAGCGCCGATGTCTTCGATCGAGCGGTCGTACGCGGCACTCAAGTTTCGATCCGCCGTGCGCAGCTTCGGCACGGACATGAGCCAGCCCTCGTTGCGATTGGCAGCGTTGGGCAGGCTGGGATGGTGGTGCCGTCGCTCGATCCACGATGAGCCCAGGGCGACGATGAGATCGAGTTGCAACATGCACACCCCATGGCGTTCGATGTTGACGTTCCATGCAAAGCCGCGGGTCGACACGTCCACCGGGGGACCTTCGACACTGAGCTCCGCCTGTCTGTGAACGTCGTCCAGTCGCCAGCCGAACAACAGACTGTTCTGCTTGACCTGCAGCGAGTGTTCTCCCTCACTGCTCGGCCTTCCCTCCTTGATCGCGAAGACGTCGGCGAAGTCGGCGGCCACCTCCAACTCGACGAGTGCGGACACCGCCTCCGAGCTGGTGTTGCGGATCTCTATCTGCTCGTGCCACACCGACCCGAGGCGCCGGCGACGTACGACCAGGAGCCGCGGATCTGTTTGATGGTGGGTGATCGACCGCCCCACGAACGTCGCTCCGCTGGCGTCGGCCAGGCTGACCGTCAGTGGTTCGACAGTGAGGCCATTTACGAGCAGTCTCGCCTGACTGAGAACGCGCATGTCGGCGAAGAAGACGCCGTGCGTCGGATTGGTGCTGAAGTCGCCCGATCGCCCGCTGAGGCAGAAGGTCTGTCCGTCGACCAACGTGATCAATCCGGTCGGATCACCGAGGCTGGTCGGTTCGCCGGCCAGTACCCACGGACTTGGCTGCATTGGTCCCGGATTCATGGGCTCATCCTGCCTTACACGCAGGGTTGCGATACTTCGGGCGCCACTTTCGCGCCTCGACCGCCTCGATGATCTGCGCATCATCGAGATCCTCGGCGAGCCCTTCCTCCACCGCGCGGCGGGCCACAGCAAACGCGACGGCATCGGCAACTTCACCCACCTGGGCGAGTGGTGGCAGCAGCGTCAATGGCGCGCCCAGATCCCGCGGTGCGACCGAGCCGATCGCAGTCGCCGCCGCGCTGAGCATGCTGTCACTGATACGTCTCGCACCCACCGCGATCACGCCGCGTCCAAGACCCGGGAACAGGTAGAGGTTGTTGACCTGAGTGATCGGATAGGACTCAGTGCCGACGGACGCAGCGGGAAATGGGCTTCCCGTGCCGATCAAGGCGCGGCCACCGGTCCAGGCAAGGACATCGTTGGGGATGCATTCGGCCCGCGGCGTGGGGTTCGACAGTGGCAGCACGATCGGTCGCAGCGTCTTGTCCGCGAGCGCCCGGATGACCGACTCGGTGAACAGACCGGGTTGGCCCGTGACACCGACCAGCGCATGCGGAGCGACGAGCTGGACGACGGCGGGCAACGGGACATGCCCGCGGTCATCGGCCAGTTCGGCCACCGATTCCCAGGGTCGCACGAAGTCGGATTGGAAGTCGAGCAACCCTTCGAGGCGGTCGTGCAACAAGCCGTCGCGATCGACGAGCCAGCAGCGCTGCTTCGCATCGGCGGGGTCGAGCCCTGCGGAGGCGAGAGCGCTGACGGTCTGCTGAGCGATCCCGATCCCTGCAGATCCCGCGCCGACGATGACCACCCGCAGATCAACGAGCGGGGTGCCGGTGATGCGCATGCCGCCCACGATCGCGGCAACTCCGACCGCAGCGGTGCCCTGTATGTCGTCGTTGAACGAGCAGATCCTGTCGCGGTGCGCGGTGAGCAACCGGTTGGCATTGCGCTGGGCGAAGTCCTCCCACTGCAGGAGGACGCGGGGACACCGGGCGACGACCGCTTCGACGAACGAATCGACCAGTTCGTCGTAGTCGTCGTCACGCAGTCGGCGATGACGCCAACCCAGGTACAAGGGATCCACCAGCAACGCTTCGTTCTCCGTGCCGGCATCGAGGAACACCGGAAGTGTGCGTTCAGGATCAACACCGCCGACGGCCGTGTAGAGGGCGAGCTTGCCGATGGGTATCCCCATCCCGCCGACCCCAAGGTCGCCGAGGCCGAGGATCCGCTCGCCGTCGGTGACGACGATGACATCGATCCCGGTGTGCGGGCCGTCGGCGGAGAGCGCGTTGTCGAGAAGCTCGCGGATGCGGTGCCGATCCGGCCACGACACGTACAGGCCGTGCTCGCGTCGGTACATGCGCGACCACTGCTGGCAGGCAAGGCCAACGGTCGGTGTGTAGACGATCGGCAGCAGTTCCTCGAGGTTGTCCTGCAGGAACCGGTAGAACAGCACCGAGTTGGTCGCCTGCAGCGCCCGCAGGAAGATGTGGCGGGCGAGGTCGCCATGCGCGGCGTCGAACTCGGCCCTGACCCGTTGCAGTTGGGTCTCGAGGTCCTCGATGGCGGGCGGCAGCAGCCCGTTGAGGTGGTACAGGTCGCGTTCGGCGGCCGTGAAGGCAGTGCCTTTGTTGTGATAACGGTTCGCGAGAAGTTGACGGCCGACGAGCATCATCGTCGACCGGACGTTGCGATCGCCGCAGCGGCGTCGGCGTCAGCGCGCACGAGCCGAACTTACCAGGGCACGTCGCTGCGACCGGGGGATCCCACATTGCGTCGAACTACGTTGTGAGAAGTCTCAACAGGAGGTCCGAATGTCAAGTGTCACTGTGCCGGGAAGTCACGGCCGAGCCGTCCGCGTCAAGGCGGGTGAAACGGTACGCGTGGTCAACACCCATGGCACCCAAGTCGTCGATTTCTGGGCGCTTCGAGCCGACCGGCCGGAGATCGCGATGTCGATGCAGCACTCACGAGTCCGGTGGGAGCACCTGCGCCCGCACCCCGGCGACGTGTTGCTTGACGAAGAGCGCTCGCCCATCCTGACGTTCGTCGAAGACACGAGCCCCGGAGTTCACGACACGGTGATCGCGGCCTGTGATTCATTCCGCTACAAGCAACTCGGAGCCGACGCTGACCATCGCTCGTGCTGCCAGAACTTCACAGAGGCACTGACGGAGCATTCGATCGCGCGATCCTCCCCCGTTCCGGCACCACTGAACCTGTTCATGAACATCCCGTGGGATCTCGATGGCAAGATCAGTTTCGAGCCCACCGTGTCGGCACCCGGCGACAGCGTGTTGTTCCGTGCTGAGGTCGACGCGATCATTGTCGCCTCTGCGTGCCCGCAAGACATCGTGCCGATCAACGGACCCGGCGGCGGCAAGCCGGTCGACGTCGAGCTGGTCACATCGGCGTGACGTAGCCCTCGATGTCGATCACCACTTCGGTGTCGACGGAGCTGTAGACGCAGAACTGACCAGCGCCCGCCGTCGAGACGAGTGCACGATTGGCGACGATCGCGCCTGCAACGAAATTGAGGTTCGACACGGTGGGCACGACCGATCCGCACGGATAGAGCGTGAGGAATCCACTGGCGAAGGGCTCGACACCCGTGAGGTTGACGATCGCCGCTGTTGCACTTGCGTCGACGGCGAGGGCCAGCGACTGACCGGCCGCGAGACGATTCGTGTTGCGTGAATCGACTATCCGTAGCGGATCGACCGCCGTGATCGCATCGCCGGTGGTGCCGTGGAGCGCTTGCAGGTCGACCACGACGTCGGTGTCCGTGCTCGAGAAGATGCAGAGCTGCCCGGAACCGAGCGCGGCCGTGGCCGACGCGGCGACATCGCGACCGCGAGTGACGTTGAGGTTCGATGTCGTCGGCGGCAGCGCCACGCCGCCACACGGACCCGGAAGGACACTGAGAAACCCGTCACTGGCAGGATCTGCCGCGGTGACGTTGACCGTTGCAGCCATCGCTGTCGGATCCGAACCCGGCAACGAAGCAACATCGACGGTCAGCAGTTGACCCGCACCCAGTCGATTCTGCGGAACGACCAACGCCTGCTTCTCGCCCGGCCGGGTGTCGATCAGCCGGACCGGTGCTATCGGTGTCGAACGCAAACCGGTGGGCGCGATCCAACCACTGACGTCGACGATCACATCAGTGGGTTGTAGCGAGTAGACACACAACGCACCACCGCCGAGACGCACCACCGCCGAGTTGGCGACGATCGACAGGGTGACCGCGTTGATCGTCGAGGCGACGGGTGGCGCGCCGCCGCACGGAAACACGGTGAGAAAGGTGTCCGCGCAAGGCTCCACTGCAGTCACCGAGACCACGGCGGCTGAGGCATCGGGCGGCACACCACTGATGCCGGCGATCGGCACGATCATCATCTTCCCGGCGCCGAGCTTGCCCGGAAGATCCCGGGTGTCGACGAACCTCACCGGGGCCGGCATCACATCGAGGCCGCCGCTCGCCGGCGGACCAGCGATAGGGCTGCCGGTCGGTGGTGCCGTGCCCGACCACACGCCCGAGGTGCATCGCACCGGGAGCAGGGGTGGCAATTGATCGAGAGCGTCGCCGATGAGGTCACCCATTTCAGCTGCTGCCTGCGGGCCGAGATGGATTCCATCGGCCGAGAACCAACTGGACGGCATCCCGGCGCTCCTCGTTGCCCAGTCGGCGATCACCAGCTCCGGATCGTGCCTGCTGCGTAGCACTGCATTGCTCTCCCGGTAGCGCGCCTCGTTACCCGCGCCACCCGCCTCTCGGTACGTCAGCCAGATCACATGCTTGATGCCCTGGCTGCGGGCCTCGGTGATCATCACGTCGACTGCCGCGCCGATACCGAACTGACCGCTCGACGGATCGTCGTAACCAGCGGCGATGACCAGGGCGCGGTCGTACTGACCGGCACGCGCCCGCAGCACGGTGATGGCGTTGGTGGGCGCTGACCCAGGCGGGATCCGACAGCTCGTCGTGATCAGCCGCCTGCACCCGGCACTGTCCAGGATGAAGGAGTGACGGGCCGCCAACGCGGCCCGACCGGCCGAGCTGTACGGCTGGGCGAGACCGTTGAGAACCGAGTCGCCGATCAGCAACGCTTCCGCCCTTCCGGCTGCGGCGCGCCCAACAAAGGGAGGCGAAAGCACCGCAGTAGCAGCAAGTAGCGAGGCGACCACGAACCGTCCAACATTGCCAACAAATGGCCGTCGTCCCGCAAGCTTTCGCATTCTTCAAACGTTACCTCAACCGCATTGACCTGGCCTTTTCCCTTTGGACCCTCTGATCCACCAGATCCGAAACAGGTCGTCAGTCCTACTCCCATCGGCCTATTGGCCGAGGCCCATCACTTCCTTACCATGGCGGCATCGGGGCCGGTTCCAAGGAATCGGCGGGACAACCGGGACAATCGGGACGGATACGGGATGGGTACCTCAAGAGCTTTGGCTGTCGTTGCGATCAGCCATCAACGAGCTTCGTTGGCGATCCTCGAACAGGTCAACCTCGATGCGGAAGGATGCGCGGCTCTTGCTCAGACGCTGCTGCAATCCGACGGAGTCTCCGAGGCGGTCGTGTTGTCGACCTGCAATCGCACCGAGCTCTATCTCGCCGGGTCCGCTCCCGATACCCACGCTGCCCTGAGGGCCCTCGTCGACCAGACGCATGCCGATCTCGATGGCAGTCACGTGTGGCACGCGACCGGCCAGCCTGTCGCACAGCATCTCTTCCGGGTGGCGGCCGGCCTCGAGTCGCGAGTCGCCGGAGAACGAGAGATCCTCGGCCAGGTTCGCACCGCGATCTCGCTCAGCCGCGCTGCGGGAACGGTGGGGTCTCACCTCGATTGCCTGTTCCGGTCGGCAATCGCCGTAGGCCGGCGAGTTCAGCACACCGATCGTTCGTCACCCGCGCTGCTGCCTGAGATCGGCCTCGACAACGCTCGCCCCGATCCAACCAAGCCCGTCGGGCTGACGATGGTGATGGGCGCCGGACTGATGGCCGCCGAGACGGTCCGCGAACTGGTGTCACGCCGCATGGACTTCGTCGTGTGTGCACGCCGCGTCGAGCGTGCCAGGTTGCTGGCGCGTCGTCCCGATCAAGTTGTGCCGTTCGATGAGCTGCCGTTGATGCTCGAACGCGCCGAGGTCATCGTGTGTGCAACCGGCGCACGTGCTCCACTGCTCAGTGTTGCCGACGTCGAGTCCGCCATGGCCCGACGCGACGGCCGGCCGTTGGTCATCGTCGATCTGTCGTTGCCACGCAACGTCGACCCGGCGGCCGGACGGGTCCCGGGCGTTCGGCTACTGGACCTCGAAGATCTGGTTTCCGGTAGTTCACTGGCGGAGTTGCATCGTCGCGCAGAGACCGTCGACGACGAGTTCCGGCGATTCGCCTCCTGGCTCGCCGGGCAGCACGCCGGCCACTTGATCGCACGCTTGCACAGCGGGGTCCGCGAGTTGTGCCGCGAGGCGATCGAGGTCTCGTTCGCCGAGGCCGGCTTGGGTTCGGCCGCGATCGCGGCAGCCAGTCATACCCTTGCCGGCAGGATCCTTCACGCGCCGACGCTGACCATCAAGCGGTTCGTCGCCGCAGGCGACGAAGCCGCGGCCCTGGCTGTCTTGACCTCGTTCGGAATCTCGGCAGACGCCGATCAGCCGCGGTCCATCCCGAGCGCGCGGTCGGTCCGTCTCGTGGCTCGCTCCAGCCGTCGTTTCGTCGAGGTGGGCCGCGTGCGAGGCCGTGCCGCTGCAGCTGTGATGATTGCCAGCTGAGCCAACCGCTCTACCTGTGCGCCGTAGTGCGTATGGTTGAGGTCGATGAGCGAGGCTGAGACCGCGACTGCCGAGCCGCGGCTCTCGCCGTGGGCCCCGTTGCGAAACACGGTGTTCAAGGCGCTGTTCATTGCACAGCTCGCGTCGAACATCGGCACGCTCATGCAGAGCGTCGGATCGGCTTGGTTGATGGGCGACCTCGGGGCTTCACCGTTCCTGATCGCTCTCGTACCGACAGCCAGCATGTTGCCCGTCTTGCTGGTGGGCATACCGGGAGGGGCCTTTGCCGACATCTTCGACCGGCGACGACTCCTGATCGGCGGTCAGTTGTGGATGCTCGGATGCGCTGCCGTGCTCGCCGTGATGACGTTTGCTCATGTCGTCACGCCCGCCAGCCTGCTGGCGCTGACGTTCGGCCTCGGCTTGGGATCGGCCTTCACATTCCCGGCATACCAGGCCATCCAACCTGAGTTGGTCCCGCCGGGCGAGTTCCGCCAAGCCATCGCCTTGGGCTCGATGACGTTCAACGTCGGACGGGCTGTCGGTCCGGCCATCGGAGGGTTCATCGTCGCGATCGCCGGCCCCGGATGGGTGTTCGTGATCAACGCCGTGTCGTTCCTGGCGATCGTCGGCGTGCTCGTGTGGTGGCGCCGCCCATTCCCCGAGGAGACCATGCCGGCCGAGACGTTGAGCGGAGCCGTGCGCGCCGGCCTCCGGTTCGCGGCGCACTCCCCGGCTCTGCGCGTCGTGCTCAATCGCACCGCAGTGTTCGCACTACCTGCCGCGGGCATGCAGGCACTCCTGCCCATCGTCACTCGCAACCGGCTCGAACTGAGCAGCGGCGGCTTCGGCGTCCTGCTTGGCTGTTTCGGCATCGGCGCGGCCGGTGCAGCGGTGATCCGACCGCGTCTGGACGAGCGCTTTCATCACGATCAACTCGTGTTCGGCTCGTCAGTTGCCCTGGCCGCGATGCTCGTCGTCGAAGGGCTCAGCCGCATCCCTTGGGCAACAGGGATCGCGATGCTGATCGGCGGTGTGGCGTGGGCAACGGCATTGACGAGCACGAGTGTCGTGGCGTTCTCCGTGCTGCCGGAGTGGGTCCGCGCCCGCGGAATGGGGTTGTACATGCTCGTCCTCTCGGGCGGCGTGGCTCTAGGAAGCGCGGCATGGGGGGCGCTCGCTGAAGTCAGCCTGACCGGATCACATCTGGTCGCGGCGGGTGTGTTGATCCTGTCGTTGGCGACCACTCGGCGATGGCTCCTTGGTGCGGTCACGGGGCTCGATCTGCGCTTGGTCCCAATCGACGATCCAACCATCGCGATCGTGCCCCATCAGACCGACGGGCCCGTGCTCGTCACCTTGATGTACGACGTCCCAAGTGAGGACGTGAAAGCATTCGCCGACGCGATGCGTGTGGTCGAACGGCATCGCCGGCGAACGGGAGCGTACAGATGGGGACTGTTTCGCGATCTCGCCGAACCCGAGAAGTTCATCGAGACGTTCGTCGTCGAGTCGTGGGGTGAGCATCTTCGCCAACACCGGCGCAGCACGGTCAACTCGGATCGGTTCCTCGACCCCGTTCGGCGTTATCTCGCACCAGATGCCGTCGCCGCCCACTATCTGTCTGTCTACACCCCAGGCGGTCGCACACAGACAGACCACGCCGAGCCATTGTGATAAGCAGCAAACAGGTCATTCCCTGACCGGTTCTGTCCGCCATGATTCAGATATGCCCGGAAACGTCCCTCCAGTCGAAGGCGAACGCGCCAACCTTCTCGGCTGAAAATGTCAAGCGGGATTGGCCCCACTTCGCGCGTTTGATTTGGCCCCACCTGTTCGATTGGTGATTGGCGCGGGGAATCGGGTGTCGGCGGCCAACAGTTTCTTCCCGCTGGCGGCCATCTGAACCTGCCCATACATG